>JBAUXH010000351.1:0-48794 GCA_049584155.1 Solirubrobacteraceae bacterium | reverse complement strand
GACGCGGCCTGATCCCCGAGCGGCCTGGTCCGACACCGCGCGGACCCCGTCCGATCCGGCCGTGCGTCGCGGGTGAGGCCGCGTCACGGACGCATCGAGGTGTGGTTCAGCGCATGCGCTTGGGCTTCGCTCGGGCGGCCCTGGCCTTGGGCGAGGTCTTGGCGGGAGTGAGCGCCGCCAACACGGGCGCGCCGTAAGCGGCGTGCACGGCCGCCACCATCGCCGGTTCGGTGCCGCAATTCGCGCAAAACCCATGCTGTGACCAGCCGATCGCGCGTGCCAGCACCTGATCGGCGTAGGTGACACCGGTGGCATCATGGCCGTAGTAATCGTACGCCGCGTTCCAGGCGCCCCGTTCGAGGGTGAGCGTGGCCCCATCTGCGGACAGCAGATGCGCAGCCGCCATGATCGCGTCGAAGTCATCGTAGATCGACGGGTGCCTCGCGGTCGGATGGTCGTAGGAGGCCGGACGGCGCCCGTAGCGATAGGAACCGCTGACGAGGGCCCACGTCGAGCCGGTTCCGGTGCCCCGCCCCCCATTCGTGACGTTGAACTGCATCGGTCCACCGCAGCAGCCGGCGAAGTTCAGGCCGTGGTAAGTCGAAGGGGCCGTCGAGAACGCCGACTCCTGCTCGTGGATCGAGGCGATCAGCAACCAGCTGACGCCGAACGTGGTCTGCGCGACGGAGTAGATCGGGTAAAACCCTTCTATCCAGCGCACGGACACGCGCGTCTGCAGCGGGCTTTCCAAGCGCGTCAGCGACTGCGTCTGGACGGGTGGCCGGGCGACGATCGCCGCCGGCGCGGAGCTCGCGGAGACCCCCGCGGAGCCGGCTGTGGGAGCCGGCGTGGTGACGGCGACCAGTACCGCCGGTGGCGCGATTGGAGGGCTCGTCGAACGGCCGACGAGCCCTGTAAGCACGGCGACGAGCACGGCGATGCCGAGCGTGGCGATGCCACCGGCCAGCAGCCAGTGGCCACGTTCGGAGGGCGGAGTCGGGACGTGCTCGAACGCGGGCACGGGACGATCGCCCGCGGAAAAGCGCAGGCGGCGCACGAGCGTGGTCGTCCGTTCACCCATATCCACCCTGCACAGCACGGTAGCGGGAGCCCCTAAAGAGAGGGTGTGTGCTCGTCAGGCGCCGAGCACGCGGCGCAACACGCGGTCGAATGCACCGGAGGGCAGCAGCGCATGAGCGATGACCATGCCACGGGCGTCACGCCCCACGAGATAGCGGGCGCGCGGACGGCGCGCAGTGAGCGCCCGCTCGATCGTCGCGGCAACCTGCTCGGGCGAGACGCCACGGCGCTCGGTGTCGGTGAGGACCTTGGCGAACGCCGCGGGCACGCGCCCGTACTGCTCCTGCAGCTCCGGTGGGATCTCCAGCCCGTCCGCGGTGTCCCGCGCCTTGCTCCAGATCGGCGTTTTCACCGATCCCGGCTCGACCAACGAGACATGGATGTTCGAGCTGTACAACTCTCCTCGCAGAGCGTCGCCGAGCGCCTCGATCGCGTGCTTGGAGGCGGCGTAGGGTCCGTTGTAGGGCACGGACACCCGGCCACCGATGGAAGAGAGGAGGACGATCCGCCCACGCGCGGCGCGCAGCGCCGGCAGCAGCGCGCGGGTGACCGCGACCTGGCCGAACACGTTGACCTCGAACTGCATGCGCAGATCCTCCGGCGAGACCAGCTCCAGCGGCCCGCCGACACCGATGCCCGCGTTGTTGACCAGCGCATCCAGACGCCCTCCCTGCGAACCGCCGGCCCGAGCGCTCTCCTCTTGAACTCGCGCCCGCGCCTGCTCGATCTGCCCGGCGTCGGTCACGTCTAGGGTCAGCGGGATCACCTGCCCAGCCACGGCCTCCGCGAGCAGACGCTCGCCCGCGGCAGGGTCGCGCACACCGGCGAACACTGTCCAGCCGGCGGCGGCCAGGCGCAGCGCGGTCGCGCGACCGATGCCCGTGGAGGCACCGGTAATCAGGACGGTCGGCATCTGGCGACCCTATCGGACGCCGGACGACGAGCGCCCGTGCGCGAATGCGGCGGCGCCTGCCCGTGCAGTCCGACGCGGCCGCATGGGAGCAGTCTCACATCCCGATTAGCAACCGCTTAGGATCTGCCCCGATGGTTCCGCGCGTGAGCAAGCCCTCGACATCCTCGCGCGTGGCGATCGCGTGCGCGATCCTCGCCGCACTGGCGGGTTGCGGGTCCAGCGTACGTGGCGCTCTCAGCGCGCGCGCAAGCGCCAACCCCTCCACGCAAGCCGTCTCCGGCGCCTGCTCGACGGCGGTGCTCGGCGCGCTCGGGGTCGTCGCCATGCGCGCCTACCGCGAGGGCGTCTCAAGCGAACGCACCCGCTCGGCGCTCAGCTTCATCGCCCGCTCGATCCCGCTGCGCAAGGCCGTCGAACGTGGCGATCCCCAGGCCGCGCGCGCGGCGGCGCAGGCGTTGATCGCGACCGGACACATGACGAACCTACGCGTACTGCGCGGCAGTCAGATGCTTGCCGACGTCGGCGCCCCCGATGCGCTGGCGCCGTTGCACGGCTCGATCACCGGTGCAAGCGGCGCCCCGATCGGCACGTTCGTCACCAGCGTATGGGCCGACAACGGGTTCGTCGACGAGGCCAGCGGAATCGCCGAGGGGATCGCCGCGCTGCGCGAGAACGGGCGCAGCATCGCCGGCTCGTTAGCGCTGGGCGAGGGCGAGCTGGCGCCTCAGGGCACGCTTACTACCAAGGGGACCGCCTACGCCTACACCTCGTTCCCCGCCGCCGCGTACCCGACCGGACAGCTGCGCGTGTATCTGCTCAAGTCGATCTCCTCGATCGCGCCCATGTGCGGAGCGACCTCACAGGACACCCTCGTCAACACGCTCAGTCGCGTCGCGCGACTCATCTACACGAGCGAGGGAGGCGCCCACGCATTTACGCAGGTCCACCGCGTACAGCATTACCAACCGTTGCTGCGCGCGGTCGCGGCGCGCAATCCGGCGGCAACGAGGCGTGCGGTCGAACACCTGCTGCACGAGCACGTCGTACGCCTGCGGGTCAGCGCCGGCGGTCGGCTACTGTCAGACGTCGGCGGACCGTATGTGCTCGCGCCGGTGCACGCGCCACTGCGCCTGAACGGCCTACGGATCGGCAACATCGAGCTCTCGATCCAGGACGACGAGGGCTACAAGCGCCTCGCCGGACGGCTCGCCGGCCTGCATGTGCTGATGTATATGAATCCCGCCCACCCGCGCCTGGTCAAGAACAGTCTCGGCCCGGCGCCAGGCGCGGTTCCCTCGAGCGGGATCTACCACTACCGCGGGCGCACGTTCCGCGTGTACACGCTCCACGCCGAAGCCTTCCCGTCCGGTCCGCTGCGAATCGCGGTGCTGATCCCGATTCCCTACTCCTAGCTCATCGCCCGACGCCCCACCGCTCACGCATAGCCAGCAGGTGTGGTAACCGGCGCCGACTGCTGTGGGCATGGGACTGGCTATGGGTTACCCACCTATAGCCCCCTCCCTCTCACCATCCTCAGGCGGATGCGAGCGAGGCCTGCTTGCTACGCAGTCCGTCCAGCAGATCCGTGAACGAGGCCGAGAATTTGGCGACTCCCTCGCGCTCACATGTATCGGTGACGTCCTCATAGCTGACGCCCGCCGCGGCGAGGCGCTCGAACAGGGCATGCGCCTCCTCCAGGTCCCGCTCGAGCCGCGGCTGCGGACTGCCATGGTCCTGATAGGCCTCGATCGTCTCCTGGGGCATCGTGTTGACGGTGTCCGGTCCGATCAGATCATCCACGTACAGCGTGTCCGGATAGGCCGGGTTCTTCGTCGAGGTCGATGCCCACAGCACGCGCTGTGGTGTCGCGCCCTTGCCCGCCAGGTACTCCCAGCGCGGTCCGGCGAAGGCCGTCTTGTAATGCTCGTATGCAAGCCGCGCGTTGGCGAGCGCCAGCTTGCCCTTGAGCTCATCGTGCCCGCCGATCTCATCCAGACGCCGGTCGGCCTCGGTGTCGATGCGCGAGACGAAGAAGCTCGCCACCGACGCCACCTTGCCCGGGTCGCCCCCAGCGGCGATCAGTCGCTCGATCCCGCGGATGTAGGACTCGGCGACCTCCGCGTAGCGTTCAAGCGAGAAGATCAGCGTCACGTTGATCGAGCGGCCCTTCGCGATCACGTCCTCGATCGCCGCCAGCCCGGGCTTGGTCGCGGGGATCTTCACGAGCAGGTTCGGCCTGTCCACGCGCTCGTGCAGGTCGATCGCCTCGCGGTAGGTCTGCAACGTCTCATACGCGAGCGTCGGGTCGACCTCCAGCGAGACGTACCCGTCGCGTCCGCCCGTCGCGTCGAACACTCCCCTGAACACATCACAGGCGTCCTTGATATCGCGCACGGCCAGCGCCCAGAACGCGTCGTTCGTATCGCGGTCGGCGAGCTCGCGCAGCTGCTCGTCATAGGCATCGCCCTCGGCCATCGCCTTCTGGAAGATCGTCGGGTTCGACGTCGCCCCGACAACCGAGTTCTCCTCGATCAGGCTCTGCAGGTGTCCGCCTCTGATCGACGCACGCGAGAGCGAGTCGATCCACACGCTCTGCCCCAGCTTCGAGAGATCCTCCAGCGGCTTATTCCCCATCAGCTCATGCCTCTCCTGTGTCTTTTCCGAGCAGCGCCCGCGCACGCGCGCGGATGTTCTCGACGGTGAACCCGAACTCTTCGAGGACCTTCGCTCCGGGTGCGCTCGCGCCGAAGCGATCGACCCCGAGCACCCCGCCGCGATCGCCCACCCAGCGCCACCAGCTGAGGCTCACGCCCGGCTCGACCGCCAGCCGGGGACCGACGCTCGACGGCAATACCTGCTCGCGGTAGTCGGCCGACTGGGCTTCGAACAGCTCCATGCACGGCATCGACACGACCCGCGTGCGCGTCCCCTCCGCGGCGAGCGTCCGCGCAGCCTCTAGTGTCAGGGGCACCTCCGCGCCGGTGGAGATCAAGATCAGCTCGGGCTCGCCCTCCTCGGGGGAGGAGGAGTCCCACAGCACATACCCGCCGCGCTCCAGCTCGCTCGCCTGCCCGAGTCCCTCGCCATCGCGGTCGAGCACGGGGATGTTCTGTCGGGAGAGCAGCAGCGCCACCGGGCCATCCTTGCGTTCAAGCGCCACCCGCCACGCCTGCGCGGTCTCGTTCGCGTCGGCCGGGCGGATCACCCACAGCTCGGGGATCGCGCGCAACGAGGCGTAGTGCTCGACCGGCTGGTGCGTCGGTCCGTCCTCGCCGAGGCCGACCGAGTCGTGCGTCCATACCCACACGACCGCAAGCCCCATCAGCGCCGACAACCGCACCGACCCGCGCATATAGTCGGAGAACATCAGGAACGTCGAGCCGTACGGTTTAACGATCCCGCCGTGCGCAGCAGCGCCGTTGACGATCGCGCCCATCGCATGCTCGCGGATGCCGAACGGCACGTTGCGTCCGGAGTGCGGCCGCGAGAACTGCCCGGCGCCCTCGAACACCGTCTTAGTCGACTCGACCAGGTCGGCCGCGCCGCCGATCGTCGTCGGTGCGTATTGCGAGAACGCCGCCATCGTCTTCTGTCCGGCCGAGCGCGTGGCGATTTCCGTTCCCGCCTCAAATCGCGGCAACGCCTCGCGCCAGCCCTCGCGCAGGCCGCTGCCGTTCCACGCTAGATCCCAGTCGGCGGCGAGCTCCGGCAAGGCCTCGCGCCACGCGTCGAAGCGCTCCTGCCACTTCGCCTGCGCACTCACGCCGTCCTGCACCAACGACATGTGCTCGCTCACCCGCTCGTCCACCCAGAACGTGCGCTCGGGGTCCTCCCATCCCATCGCGACCTTAGTCGCCTTGACCTCCTCGTCGCCCAGCGGCGCGCCGTGCGCCGCGGCGGTGTCGACCGCGTTCGGCGCCGGATAGGCTATATGCGAGCGGATCGCGATGAACGACGGTCGCTCGGGTTCATCGCGCGCGGCATTCAGCGCGGCCGTGAGCGCGTCGAGGTCCTCGGAGTCGGCCACCCGCTGCACGTGCCAGCCGTCCGCGGCCAGACGCTCAACGTGGTTCTCGCCGTCGAAGGAGATCGCAGTACTGCCGTCGATCGTGATGCGGTTGTCGTCGTAGCAGACGATCAGCTTGCCGAGGCCGAAGTGTCCGGCGATCGACGCACCTTCTTGGCTGATCCCCTCCATCATGTCGCCGTCGGAGCAGATCGCGTACGTGTGATGGTCGATGATCTCGCTGCCGGGACGATTGAAGCGCTCGGCGAGGAAGCGCTCGGCGATCGCCATGCCAACGGCGTTGGCGAACCCCTGTCCGAGCGGGCCAGTGGTGATCTCGATACCGGGCGCGTGCCCGCGCTCGGGGTGTCCGGGCGTGCGCGAGCCCCACTGGCGGAATTGCTTCAGATCGTCGAGGCCCAGCTCATAGCCGGTCAGGTGCAACAGCGAGTACTGCAGTACGCATGCGTGGCCCGCGCTGAGCACAAAACGATCGCGATCGGGCCACTCGGGATCCCTGGGGTTGCACTTGAGAAAGCGCTCGAACAGGGCGTAGGCCAGGGGCGCGAGCGCCATCGCCGTGCCGGGATGCCCCGCGTTGGCTTTCTGGACCGTGTCCATCGCCAGGCCGCGGATCGTGTCGATCGAGAGCCGCTGTATGTCGGTTGCGGGCACTGCTCGATCCTAGAGGCTGCGCCGTGCCGACGCCGCCTCCAGGACCGCCCGCCGCGCTGCCGCCTCCCTACCCGATGTGCGGCCGACGCCGACAGGCCGGCAGGCCCGCCACCGAGTGCACCCGCCCGGACGCGCACCAGCGCCTACGCGGACGCACGCGCACGAGCCAGTGCAGGTCGTGGCGACAGTGCGAGCGGCGGTACGGCCATCGTTGGTGGAGCGAGCGAAGCATCCGCTGCTCCTCACATGTCAGCAATCTCATCTCTCTATCCCTCCCTGCTCGTTCCGGCGCGTACACAGCCCCAGCCCGTAGGCCGCGGCACCCCGCGCGCGGCTCGTCGGCCGAATCGGCCAACAGAGATCCCTGCAACGGGACGGAACGTCCCAACTAATAGTACGGCGCCTACAGAACAAGAGCAGACTTACCCGCCCTGCGACGCACCCTCTCTCCCTCCTATCCGGTCCCAGCTTCCTGCTTGACCACCGACCCATACCCAGGCCCCCATATCGCTTTTAACCCCGCACGCCACCCTAACCAAACCTCCCCGGACCGTGCGTAGGTCCTTTCCCGCTCCGACATATAAATCATGTTTTACTCAGTCTGTCAACCTCAAGGCACGTTAAGCTGTCAAGTGAGGGCGACGCGAGAGAGGAGTGCCGTGGCAGCCACTGGAAGGGATCGAGCAGACCGTAAGGCCCGGAGGGACGCGAAAGACGGCGGTAAGAAGAAGCCCGCGAGTCCGCGAGCGCAGCCGACCGCTCGGCGTAAGGCCAGGACGAAGCGCACCGAGAATCCAGGCGGCGCCGGCGACCGCCGCTCCGGGGCCGCCGGTCGGCGGCCCGCTGGGAGCGCCCTGCCCCGTGGCCCCCAGGCGCTCCCCCGTGAGCAGGTCGCCCTGTACCAGCGCGAACGCCTATTCAAGGCGATGGTCGAATGCGTGGACGAGCATGGCTACGTAGCGACGACCATCTCCGAGCTAGTCGCGCGCGCGCGCATCTCCAGGCGCAGCTTCTACGAGCACTTCCACAACAAGGACGAGTGCCTGCTGGCGACCTACGACACGGTCATCAAGCGGTTGAGACGCCGCCTGGACGAGGCCCAGAACCCAGCCATGGACTGGGACGAACAGCTCGAGACATACATCCGCACCCTGTTCGACGCCGCCGGCGACCGACCCGACGCGGCGCGGCTGGTGTGCGTGGAGATGGGGGCGGCCGGTCCGATCGGCGTGCAGCGATGGGCGGACGGGGCCGAACTCTTGCAGCAGTACATCGTCGCTGGATTCGCACGGGCCGACGGTCCGGGTACGGTGCCCGACCCGGTGGCCAGGGCGATCGTCGGGGCGGTGCGCCGAATCCTGTACACGCGCGTCGAGCGCGCCCGCTCCAGTAAGTCACTGCGGACGGACCTGGCCGGACTCGTACCCGACCTGCTTGCGTGGATCGCCTGCTACTACCCCTCACCCGAGGGTCTGCCGCTGCGCCCGCGCGCGCGACGGGCGAGCGCGGTAAGTGCACGGTTCGGCGGACGCGCTCCAGGCACGCTCTCCGCGCGGGCACTCTCGGGAGAGCGGGGACTGCCGCGCGGCGAGCATAACCTGCCGCGTGGGTTCGTCACCCACAACCAGCGCGAGCGCATATTCGACGCGATCGCCAACCTCACGGCGACACGCGGCTATCCGACCCTCAGCCTGGACGAGGTCGCTACCGAAGCGGCCGTCTCGCTGCAGACGTTCTATGCCCACTTCGCCGGCAAGGAAGACGCGTTCGTCGCCACCTATGAGACCGGTCACGCACGAGCGATGGCGGTCATCAATCAGACACTCGTCCGCCAGAAGAGCTGGATCGGCGCAGTACGCGCGGGTGCGGCGGCGCTATTGGAGCTGCTCGCCTGCGAGCCCTCCTATGCGCACCTGGCGTTGGTCGACGTGATGATCGCCTACCCCCACATGGCCCAGCGAGCGCACCAGGCCAACGACTTCTACGCGGGTCTGCTCGACCTGCGTACCGCGCGAGACGCCCCCTCGCTGCTGCCCTCGCCCGTCGTCGGCGAGGCGATCGTCGGGGGCGTGTTCGAGCTGCTCCACGACTACGTCCTGCGTGGGCGGTCGCATCGCTTGCCCGAGCTCGCCGATCACGTCGTCTACATCGCGCTCGCCCCGTTCATGGGCGCCGAAGCCGCCTGGCGGGCGATTACGGAGAGATGAGGACCAGTGTTACGACACTGATCGTTAGTGCGCCCGGCGGGAATCGAACCCGCGGCCTGCGGCTTGAAAGACCGCTGCTCTTTGGCTCCCCGAAGAGAACCGTTGACCACTGAGCTACGGGCGCGCGATGGGACTTGGAATCGAATTGGCTGGTGAGAGCCTAATCTAAGCATGTGGGAGCGTATCTTGAGAGCGGCGGTACACCGGCCCCGGCGACGGCGACGAGTTCCAAACGCGTTCCCGTGAGACGGCTCCTGATCGGCGCGCTCGTGCTGGTGGTGATCGGCGCGGCGGCGACGCTGTTCGGCTGGAACATCGAAGCGTGGTTCCGGCACATCTGGGACACGATCACGACGATCCCGATCGCCAGCCTGCTCGGGGCGCTCGCGCTGATCACGCTGCAGACGACGATGGTGGGAACCTCGTGGTATTCGATCCTGCACTACGCCTACCCGGACGCGGGCGTGCGGTTCGTGCAGGTGCTCGCCTGCTACGCGGCGGCAGTCGCCCTGAACTGGGTGCTGCCCGCGAACCTCGGTACGTTCGTGATGCTGCTGATGTTCACGACGATCATCGCCGGCGCCACGTTCGCCGGCGTGCTGGGGGCGATGGCGGTGGAGAAGATCTTCTTCACGCTCATCGGTACGGCCTGTTACGTATATCTGTTCCTGACCGTCGGGGGGTCGTTCGACCTGCAGCTCGGATTCATCAGCGAACACCCCTGGGCCACGGCGCTGCTGGTGGTGGGCGTCGCCATGATTCTGTTCCTGGTGGCCCAAGCGCTGCGCGAGCGGATTGCGAAGTGGTGGGAGCAGGCGAAGGTCGGCGGGGGAATCGTCGTCCATGTCCGCGCATTTCTCGGGCGGGTCGTGCTGCCGCAGGCGATCAGCTGGGCGGCTGGCCTGGGCATCATCGCCGTGTTCCTGGGCGCGTACGACATCCCGGTTAGCTTCCACACGATCATGCGCGTAGTGGCGGGGAACTCGATCGCCAACATGACCGCGGTCACCCCGGGGGGCGCGGGCGTGACGCAGGCCTTCAACGTGGTCTCGCTGAGAGGCATCACGAGCGCCTCGAACGCGACGGCCTACTCGGTGGCCCAGCAGCTTGTGGTTACCAGTTGGAGCATCTTGTTCGCGATCGTCGTGCTGGTGCGGGCGTTCGGCTGGACGGGCGGTAAAACCCTCGTCACACAGTCCTACACCGAGGCGCGCCAGAAGACCTCCGAAAAATCGGCCGAGCGCAAGGCGCGGCGGCACGCCAAGCGCCATAGCGGGGCGCAGGTCGAGACGGACGGCGCGGCGGCGAGCGAGCCTTAGGGCCGCTTCTGACCGGGGCGTTTGGGTGTTTCCTCATAGGCCGCACCGAGCGCCTCTCATCTGAGGGTCTCGGCGCGCCCTTCAGCCGGGCAGTTCGACGAGGCCCTTGACGATCAGGTAGAGGCCAACGACGATCGCCGCGAGGATCGCGAGCGTGCGGCCGTTGCGCGCGAACCACAGGTTGATGCGTTCGAGCGTGCTGGCGGCACGCTCGGGAACGACGAGCAGCATCAGCATCGGCAGCTCGACCATCCACAGCATCACCGCGACGACGCCCACCAGCGCGGCGAGCTCGCCGCTGGTGGAGAGGTTGGCGTCGGCGATCGCCTTAACCGCGCCGATGTAGATCGGGGAGGGGAGGACGTAGAGGACGATCCCGAGCAGGAACGCCAGCCGCCGGCTCTCCAGGTAGCGCTCGATTTTGGAGGGCGTGGCGCTGGCGGACACCGCCATCGCCGGGTCGGGACGCCGTCGGTGCAGGCGCAGAGCCAGGAGCATGAGCAGCACTCCGAGCGCGATGTCGAGCGCGGCGCCCGGAGTCAGGTGGTGGGAGCCGGTCGCGCCGAGTTCCACGAGCGCGTAGAGGATCAGTGCGCCGACGGCGTAGGTGACGAGGCCGGCGGCGAGCACGAAGGCGAACACGCGCGAGCGGACCTCGGCGCCGCGACCGAGCGCGATCACAGCCGCGACGGCGGGCGGGTAGATGGAGGCGGCCAGCGCCAGGGCTAGAGCTTGGGAGGGCATGCGCGTTGTCGGCGACAGCCTGTCAGGCGCTCAGGCGTCTGGAGAGTCGCTCGTGGATGCCGTGTCGGCAACGCTCGCCGTCGGCGCACTGGGGGCTCCGCCGAGCACGTCGAGCGCGCGGCGCCGGCGAGCGCGTATGCGTTCGAAACGCGCCTGCGCGCGTGCCAACTTATGGCTATCGGCCGGGTAGAGTCGGCGCGCCCAGGGGGAGGTCGGAGCGGCCAGGCGGATCGTGCCGGCGAGCGAGGCGAAGGGAATGAAGACCCCAAGCAGCCCGAGGATCGGCTTGCCCTTGAGAATCGCCAGCGTGCACAACAGCAGGTCGATGGCGATGACGAGCACGAGCGAGGACACCGCGGAGGACTGGTTGGCGAGATCGAACGGCGCGAGTCCCAGGACGATCAGCCCGCCGAGCAGCGCCGCGATCACGACGGCGTCAAGCGAGGCGCGGCCCTCCTGTGCCCAGTAGACGTCTTCCAGGCGCACCCACAGCGCGAACTCGTCGAGCGTCAATCCCGCGCCGACACCGAAGAGGGCCGCGAAGATCTCGTTCCAGGGACTGCCCGGTTCCAGAGCGAAGCTCAGGAAGCCCGCGCTCAAGATGAGCACGATGCCCCAGACGAGGTGATGGATGTGCAGCCCTCCCTTCGTCTTCACGCTCCCAGGCCACCAGGTCACCCGGGGGCTGCGGATCAGGCGGGCGCTCGTGCGGATGAACAGGAACGACGCCAGGAACGCCCCCAGCACCACGAACCCGGCGCGCTGACCCGGTTCGTCGAGGAATTGCCGCGAGATTTCGAAATGCAGTCCCATTGAGGTGTCACCGTGGCAACGGCCGAGTATAAGTCGCGGTAGTGCGCGGGGACGGGAGAAGGAGTCGAGACCCGGCGCGCGGAGGCCGATCGAAGATCGGCCACGAGAGCTGTGTGTCCGCGGTCAATCGCGTGCGCCAAATGCAGCGCTTTCGAGATGGATCCTGCTGAGCGGAGAAGACACCGTGATGGACCCGATCGCCGGGCGCGGTTCATAACTCAGCGGTTACGGCGTTAACGGGACGGACGCTAACGGGCGGCTACGCGGGTGCGTGACGGGGGATCACGCGGTCGATCTCGACGGCAGCGCCAGAATGGTCGTCGGGGAAGACGACGATGACGGTGGGCGATCCTCCGAACCAGGCGCTCATCTCGCCCTCGCCGACGTACTCGGCGGCGCGCTGGGAGCCATCGCCCTGGATCACCCACACGGGCTGGCCCTCGTGGAAGGGACCCTCGTTGACGTCGTTCATATAGGCAGCATAGTCCTCGACCATCTGAGCGATCGGGTCGGCGATAAATACAGTGAGGGGATGAGGCTGGTCGAGCTGGACAGGCGCTCGGAGCCCTACTGGGACGAGCTAATCGCAGGCGAGCATGATCCGTTTGGCGGCATCGGCGAGCAGCTGGTGTGGCGCGATAAGACCCGCAACATCGGCATCCGCGAAGACGACGGTCGGCTTGTGGCCGCCGCCGGCGCGGTCCTGGTCGACGTGAAGGTCGGACAGGAGCCGCCGTTTCAGGTCGCCGGTCTCGGCGGCCTAATCGTGACCCGCAGGGCAAGGGGGCGTGGCTTGGCGCGCCTCCTTGCGCTACGCCTGCTCGAGATCGCAGCCCAACTCGAGGCGGAGCGAGCGATGCTGTTCTGCCGGGCGGAGCTGATGTCGCTCTATGCCCAGTTTGGGTTCATCGCGATCGAGGCGCCGGTGTGGGTCGAGCAGCCCGGGGGGCGAGTCGAGATGCCCATGCCTGCGATGTGGAGCGCGCTCGGCGGCGACGCCGGCTGGCCTCCCGGCAGAGTCGATCTGCTGGGGGAGCCCTTCTAGGCGCCGGCCTTCGCGAACACCGTTTTGTCGATCAGGCTCTGAGCGCAGTCGAGAATCGTCTCTTCGGATGGGCGCGGTGACCAGCCGAGGAGGGTCTCGGCCTTCTCGCTGGAGGTCTCCGTTCTCCTGCCGAGCTGGCCCACGATCGAACGGATGCTGGAATCGAAGAGCGCCATCGCGCGCACGAGCGGGTTCGGTACGGTCCGCCTTGGCACCTTCGCCGCCGCGGTCTCCCCGAGGTGGTCACGGAGTATCTCGGCGACCTCCTCCATCCATTTGAAGGACTCCACCGCGATGAAGCGCTCACCGGCCGCCTCGGGGGCGCTCATCGCTCTGAATTGAAGATCGGCGACGTCGCGAACATCGACGGTGTTGAAACCAATCCGAGGCACGCCGGGCATTCCCCGCAGCAACCGCTCGATTATCCCGATCGAGGAGGAGCGATCGTCGCTCAGCACGGGACCGAGGATCGCGCCGGGGTTGACCACCGCCAGCTTCTCGATTTCGCCCCGCTCGCGCACGAAATTCCATGCCGCACGCTCAGCGAGGGTCTTCGAGAGCGCGTACGGCGTCAGTTTGGGATTGTCGGGATCACTCCAATCTTCCTCGGTAAGCGGTAGCGAGCCGGGCCTCAGCCCACCGGTGATCGCGGCGATCGAGGAGGTCACCACCACACGCTCCACCCCCGCGTCGAGGCCGGCCCTGAGGACTCGCAGGGTGCCCTCCCGCGCCGGCACGATTAGCTCGTCGGGGTCCTTCGGCTGCGTCGACGGGAAGGGGGAGGCGACGTGCAGGACGTAGTCGCATCCCTCGACAGCCCGCTCCCAACACGCCTCCTCGCGCAGATCCGCGGCCACCACCGAGAGATGGTCCCCGGCCTCGACCTCTCGGGCGATCACAGCGCGCAGCGCCGGCTCACGCGCGAGATCTCGTACGGTCGCGCGCACCACGTAGCCGCGGCGCAGAAGATCGATCACGCACCAGCTCCCCAGAAAGCCCGCGCCGCCCGTCACGAGAACCGTCCTCATCTGTGCCTCGGAAGCCATGAGCAGTTTGAGAGTATGACCATGACGCGACCTCGCGACAACCCAGCCCCGCCCGCCTGGGCGTTAGCTACAGCGCCCAAAGATTCGTGCGCATGCGAGTTTGCCCAAAAGGAATCGCTCGTGGCCAGCTAGGATCTTTCTCATGTCCAGGCGCTGCACATGACGGAGCAGCTCCCGACGGTATGCAACGTTGTCCGCAAACCTCCCGAGAAATGGAGCTAGCGAGACTCGAACTCGCGACCTCCTGGGTGCGATCTCTGCCGTGGCAAGCATGCTGACCGCCGATTTTTGGCTCCAGTACAGGGGAAACGTGGCATATGACGGTCGGCGGCGGACTCTATATAGAGCCCGATTTGTGCCCATATCGGGGGGTTTGGGCACAAATCTGGGCTTGTGCCCATTGCTGACGACGCACCACAGCGGCTGCCCTACCTGAAGGCCATCAGAACTGATGCGAAGCCGTCACATGAACGGCGCAGGTATCCCAGTCGAAGACCCGTGGCAGCTTCTGGTACCCCTCGGCGGCTGATCCGGAGGCCCACTCGAAGTCCAGATGCAGATGGCGCCCGATCGCGATGCCGGCAACTGCCTGAGCGCCAGCCTGCCGGAGGGCTGCGGCGGCGCTTTGCATCGCTCCTCCGGTTGTCCAGGTGTCGTCGATCAAGAGAATCCGCTTTCCCTCTGCAGCGCCGTCGGCCACGTATCGCGCCTCGGAGAACGATCGGTCGAGAACCGCTGGATCGGCTGGCTGCAGCACGCGACGCCAACGATCAGCGGTTGGATGGCACCATGTGCCGACGATAGTTCTGAGCTGGTGGCGCTGCTCATCGCGATCGATGCTCTTGCTCGGAACCGTGGCGACGAGGTCGAATCCGTCGATGCCGGCCGCAGTGGCGATGCAGGGCTCATGATTCTCCAGGAATCGCCACAGGATCGCCGTTAGCCGTACCGCGTGGAAGCGACGGACCTCACGGCGTGGGTCGTCCTTGTAGTTGCGGAGAGCGTCGTGCATCTGCCCGGAGTGCACGCTGTAGGTGATCGGCGCGAGGGCATCGAGATTGTTCGGCTGCCTGGAGCACGCGATGCACATCTCGTAGTCGGGGTCGTGAAACGTCCTGCAGATCGAGCAGACACCTGGCCGCGGCGTGGCGGGATTGCGCATCGCGTTGGCATAGGCGTCGCTCGCCTCCGTGACGGTGAGGCTTGCCGCATCCACGGTCTATGCGGTAAGCGTGAGGTCAGGCGCGTACAGACGGTCGAGGCGATCGACGACTTCGGCGACCTCGGCGACCACGTACACACCAGGGCGCTCAGCGTAGGCTCGCGCCCACTCGTGCTCCAGCAGCGCCTGCATCAGCACGACCGGACGACCGTGCTCCAGCGCGAGGCGTGCCTGCATCCGGGCGCCGCTCGTGTAGGTCGCCTCGACTACGACTGTGGCGCGAGCGATCCCTGACATCACGGCATTGCGCATCGGGAAGGTCCACTTGCGCGCCTCTTGGTTCGGTTCGAACTGCGAGAGGACCGCCGACTCGGCACCCAGCCGGCGCTGAAGCTCGGCGTTCTGCTTCGGAAAAGCGTGCCGCAACCCGGTGCCGACGACTGCGATTGTACGCCCGCCAGCTTCAAGGGTGGCGATGTGCGATGCGGCATCGATTCCGGCCGCAAGGCCGCTCACAACGACGTATCCGGCGTCTACGAGCTGATTGGAGATCTGGCGTGCACGCTCCAGGCCTGCCGATGAGGCCTTGCGGGTACCGACGACCGCGACCGACCTTTCGTCGCGGTCACTCAGCGTGCCGCGAACCCAGAGGACCAGCGGCCGGTCGTATACGAGGCGAAGGTTCCGGGGGTACGCTTCGTCGAGGACCGTGAGCAGTGATATGCCCTCTGCCTCCAACGCCTCCAGCTCGGCGACAACTTGGTCAAGCTCTGCCTCACCGCTCGCTGGAGCAGGCGTATCGAGGGTGAGCTGGGTCGTTCCGTCGATCGCTCGCAAGGCGGCGAGGGGCTCTCCGTGCTCCTCGAAGAGTTCCGCCGCACGACGCGGCTTGGCAAGGCGCTGGAGAGCGAGAAGGGCGGCAGTGTCACGCGTAACGCTCATCGAATCACCCATGCTCGCACGCAGTGGGGACGGCGTGTCCCCTCATCGGTTCGAACCGGCCGGGGTTGGCGAGACCAGTATCCGCTCGTCTGGATGAGCCTCGGCGCCCGTCTGCGTCCACCGCGCCCCGTTGAGCACCCCGACGAGCCGGGCGCCGGGGCCGCGGCGGCGTTGTTCGCCCATGAACTTGGTGTAGATGCGTAGGGCGAGCTTGGGGTCGGTATGACCCATTTGGTGCATGACGTAGACGGGGTTCTCGCCGCGTAGGTAGAGCAGTGAGGCGAATGTGCGTCGCAGCGAGTGCGGGGACAGGCCGTCGGGTATCGGCGGGATGTCCTCTTGGTTGGCGAGCGCTTCGTTGGCTCGTTCTACGGCGCGCTTGAGGCGTTTGGCGATGTTCGAGCGGGTGTCGGCTTTGCCGGTCGCGGTGGCGAACACGTAGGCGGTCGGTTTGGCGTTGCGGTCTGCCGCCTTGTAGGCCGCGAGGACATCGTGCAACTCGGGCCAGATGTCGATATCGCGCACACCCGCTTCTGTCTTGGAGTCGAGGACCGTGAGGCTGCCTTGGGCGAGGTTGACCTCTCCCCAGCGCAGCGCAAGCAACTCGCCGATGCGCAGACCGGCGCAGATCGCTGTGGCGAACAGCGCGCGTGTTCTTGGGTCAGGCTTCGTCTTGCCGCCGCGCAGGCCGCGTACGGTCGCGTCGAGTAGCGGCTTGACCTGCTCGGGTTCGAGCCAGGTGCGTTTGGGCTGGGCGGCCTTCAGGCGCCGGCGCTTGCCGCGCGCGGGGTTGAACGGGATGTGCTCGTACTCGACGGCCATCTCCAGGACCTGGGCGAGCAGCGCGAGCGTGGCGTTGATCGTGCGGTTGCTCAACGGGCGTTCGATGTGGCCTTGCTCGCGTTCGCGGACCTTGGCGTTCTTGTAGCGGTCAACCTCGGGGATCGTGATTTGCGAGAGGTGGTGGTCTTTGAAGAACGGCAGCAGGTGGTGAGTTAGCGCCCATTTGTCGCTCTCGACCGAGCGCTGCGAAACCTCGTGGCGGCGACCCTCGAACCATTGCGAGGCGAACTCGTGGAACGTCGGGTCCTCTGGCTGGACTGGCGTGGGAGCGGGTTGTGGTGGTTGCCAGGAGCCGCGACGGATGTCGGCGAGGATGTTCTGCAGTTCGGTTTCGGCTTGGCGGCGCGTGCAGCCTTTCCAGGAGTAGCCGAGTGAGATGTAGTGGCGTTGTCTGTAGGCGCGTACGCGGGCGGCGTAGGTGGTGCCTTGCTTACCTTTGCGTTCGATGACTTGTCCTGTTGCTTGGCGTGCCATCAGCCTCTCCTCCTGCGGGTGTGGCGTTGCCAGCGGGCGAGGATGCCGCGGGTGCGTGGTTCGTGGACGGGTAGCAGGGGAACGGACGATGGTGCCGGCCGGCGGCGTGGGCGTCCCGGGCGGGGTCCGTCAGCTTTGGTTGCCACAGCTTCGTCTCGGCACTGGCGGGCGTTGAGGGCCTTCATGGCGGTTTGGGCGTCGAAGCGTAGGCGGGGTCGCGGTCCGTCCCCTACGGGGATCGCGCCGAGTTGTTGGGCGTGTTCGTAGACCCATGCGCGGGTGAGCCCGAGGTGTCGTGCGAGTTCGCCGGCGTCCATGAGGTCTGGCGGTGCGTCCGCGCGGTCGTCGAGTTGTTCTCGTTCGTGGTGTAGGAGTTGCACGACGCGCTGCGCGATGCGCTCGATCGTCTCGGGGGCGATCTCGGCAGCGGCGCGCCTGACCCGCCCGATGGTTCCCAGTCTTGCTGTCGGGGCGTTTGTTCGCCGTGGGGTTGAGGTAATCGTGAGCGTTTGCATTGTGGCCTCCAAATTGTTGTGTTGGTCGATCTCGGCAGGGCTTGCCCTGCCGAGGTGAGTGATCTTTCAGCGGGCCTGGTGGGTTCTGTCAAGGGAGGGCCGTCAGGCCCCGCCGTAGGCGGCCCGTGAGGGCTCCCTTGACAGGTTCTGCCAGGTCCGCTACTGGCGCCAGAACGTGTGGTGACCGGCGCCGGCAGGGCTGGTGCGAAGGGACTGGCTCGTTCGTGTCACCCCAAAAAAAGGCGAGACGGTTCTCTCCTTTACGCGGTTAGGGGATGGGTGTCCGATGTCGCAGGCGTGGGTGTGCCTGGCGCGGGTGTTTGTTCGTTGAGGTGGTGTTGCGGAGCTTGTCGATGCGTAGCTCTGTTGGTGGGTGGGTGTGTTCGGTGAGCCAGATGAAGGGGACGGGTTGGTCGTGGATGAGGGCGTGGATTTCGAGGAAGTCCGCGAGCTCGTCTGCTTGACCGAGGGTGGCGGCGTATTGGTCGGCTTTGTACTCGCGCTGGCGCCAGTAGGCGCCCCATACGGGGCTGGTGAGCCATAGTCCGAAGCCGCCTTTGGCGATCAGCGAGGTTATGAACAGGAATCGCACGAAGCCGTAGATGAGTTGGCGCAGCGATTCCTCGACCTCGTACCCGTATCCTCGCGGTGCTTCACGCCGTTCAGGACGTTGACGCTGGTGTTCGCGTGGTGTGTCTCGCTGCTCAGGGTCTTGTGCAGTGCTGTTGCCGAATGGGGATGTGAATAGCGCGAGGCGGTTGATCGCGGCGGTGAGGCGACCGTCTGGTGTGCCGAGATGTCCCAGCTCGTGCGCGAGTACGGCGGGGACGTGGTCTGTTTCGAGTAGGCCACGGGAGAGCATGAGCGCGTTCCCGCAGACGGCCGCGTCGGGCTGAGGGGTGTCGATCACGAACCAGCGCTTGGGCAGCGGCAACGGGCCATCCGTGTGGGCTTGCAGCAGTTCCACTGCGTCGTCATAGGTCAGCTGCTCGCGTTTGGATGGTGCTCGGCCACCGGCACGTGTTTGCCACCACCACGCACTACCGATCGGGGTTATCAGCGCCAGCATCGACCAGCCGGTCGGGATGAGCACGAGATACATCCAGTTGAACGTCGCTGTCGATCTGTTCTCGATCGCGAGCACGATCACGCTGATGATCGTGACGAGCAAGAGCCGGGCGAGGATCACGGGGATTTCCGCGATCAGCGAGAGGGAATACATCGAGAGTGATCCGAGCGAGAAGAACGGCCGTTCCCGCTCAAGGATCGTCTGGGCGTGTTCGAGAGCGCTTTGCAGGAAATTGCGCATCAGGGTTCGTCTCCTTGGTTAGAAAGGGAGGCTGCTTACCTCTCTAACCGACAGGTCGCCCTCGACCGGGACACCCTCCACACAAGATTTCTCATCCGTCGTCTCTGCTGGTCCGTCCGGTCCATTCGTAGCCGGTGCCTGGGAGTCTTCGTCGTCTGGTTTGTGTGGTCCATCCGAACGTGCGGGCTCGGGCAGCGTCTCGCGGACATTGGGTGCTCTGAGGACTTGTGTGCGCATCGCGCGCCCACGACTGATGACATACGCCGCGCCCGGTGGGAGTCCCCGGACCTTGTTCGGGTCGATCTTGTACTGGTGCTGCACACGGGCAGATCCTTCGCCGGTACTGCCTCCCGGCTCGTAATGCGTCGAATACTCCATCCGCAAATGTGTCCCGGCGAGCATCACGATGTCCTCTGGGGTATTCACGCGATGGCAGATCACCGTCTCCACACTCCCCAGGATGCGCGCGGTCTCATTCTCGTCGCCCATGCCCTGCACGACCTGTGGTGCGAGCACGAGTCCTGTATGAAAGCCGCGGGCTTGCTCGATCCGTGCGGCCATCGCCGTGCCTCGCGCGAGCGCTGAGAACTCATCCACGATCAGCACACAGAACCGCTCACGCTCCTTACGTGTCGTGAAGAAATGCGCGAAGTCCTCGAACAAGAACCGTGCCAATCCGCTGGCCTCTTCCCGCAAGGCGAGACTGTCGAGCAGGAGATACGCGGCAGTCGTGTCCTCCCACGCCCATGTCCCGTCGAGCATTTCGCGGGTTTGCCCGAAGAATGCCTCGTAACGCAACCGGACCTGTTTGACCTGATCGCTCGTCAACGCGCTCAGCGCACTCGAACCGCCATGCGCGTTTCGCAGCCCGCCGATCTCCATGCGCTCGAGAACGGTCTGCGAGGAACGCGGCGGACCGTCAGGGTGCTCGCACACGAGCCGCAGCACGTTCTTGGCGATATCGCGATACCACGATGCGGGTCCCTCGCTTGAGTAGTCGATGATCTCCATTAGGCGACCGTGGATCTCGTGCGCTTCTCCGCGCCACCCATCGAACGGCTCGTTCGGGAACACCCGTGCTGTGCGGCGCGCGTCGCTCATCAGGGCGCAGAAGCGGCTCGCGGTCTCACGGTCACCCTTGCCGTCCAAATAGAACACGGGCGCGTCACTGGTCTTGGCGATCGTCCAGGCGAGGCGCAGCACCGTCTCGGTCTTCCCGCTCCCAGTCGCACCACACACCAACAGATGCCGACGCAACCGATCCGCAGATAGCAGCACCATCCCGCGATCCACCGGCAACGCGCGTTCGCCTCCCAGACGCATCGCGAGCGTGATCCCGCGCTCACCTTCGGCCTCGCCCACCAGAGCGCTCGTCCCCTCACTCGGGAGCGACGATCCCGGTTTCGTAGGGGACGGTCCTTGCCGCTGCCGTCGGCGAGCGAACACGCTCCGTTGTCCGCTGGCCGTCCGGGTATTCACGGGACTCGTGCTGTTTGCGGGTGGGGCAGTGCGCGTACGCCAAGCTTCGGCCACTGGTCAGTCTCGGCGAGCTTGGAGAGTTGCCGGAACGGTCCGGGCGCGCAGAAGTAGAGGACCGTGTCGAAACGCACCGACAGCTCATCGAGTATCAGCCTGACCCGCTGCTGGGACTTCACGGTCAGCTCAGCCTCGATCGCGACACGCTGCCCGTCCGCAGTGATGACCAGCGCATCGGGTAGGTGCTCTCCGGGTTCGCGTTCGCGTGCGAGAACACGCTCGGGCACCCATTCACTATCGGGCGAGCGGGCGTGGATGTGCAGGCGCACATCGGTGACCGCAGCGACATGCGCGAGCCCGCCCAGACGGGGATGCCAGATCCCGAACCCCTGCCCCACCGCGCGTAGACCCTTGCTGGTCGGGATCGCCCACACCGACTCCCCCACCAGCAACCGGCGCGTACCGATCAGTCCCGCGTCGCGCAAGCGTGCGAGGAGACGCTGCACCGTTCGCGGACCGCACCCGAGCAGGATCTCCAACTGGTCTGCGCGTGCCCCGTACTGCTCGCAGACCCAACCGAGTACGAACAGATCACGAGTGCTCAGCACGGGCTCTCCGGCGGCGCGTCGCGTGGTACGCGAGGACCCCGACGCGATACCCCGCATCCCCGGTCTCAAAGCTCGCGCTCGTGTCCCCCATGCGTGCGTGTTGACGGCGAGGCTCATGGTCGCTCCTTCGTGTTCTGCTTCTGTGCTCGTAGGTGCCAACCGTCGCCGCGGCTGACGAAGCGTGTGTGCTTGGCCCTGAACAGGTGCGCAGACACGCGCCCCGAGGTCACGCCGAGCGCGTCGGCAATCTCCCGGGGTCGAGACCCCGGATGCTCCCGTAGGTAGTCCGCGATGTCGTCCTGGGAAATCTGTCCTGAAGGTCCTTCGCCGAGAAGTGTTGCCCTGGCAGCGCGTAGGCGTTCGCGCTCAGCGAGCAGCGCTTCGTGTGCTGCGAGTTGCTCATCGAGTGTCTTCAGGCGATCGTCGATCTCAGCGACGACACCACGAGAAGCCTTGCCGATAACGCCACGCGAACGCTCAGACAAAACAACCTCCACAGATCAAGAACACGACCACAGCGACGCATCATACATACGTAAGACATGCTCGTCAAGAATCCAGCTTGCTTACATATCATGTAGGAGGTAAGTGCCGGCCCGAGCACCCACGCGAGCCGCAGTGGCCGGCCTTACCCGCCTTGACAGCCACCGCCACGCTCACAACCCCGATCCGTTTTTGTTGTTGTTTTTTTTGTTTTGTTGTTTTATTTTTCAAATCTTCTCCCCTTCAGACACCACCTTCCAGCACCCTGCCCACTCACACACACTCCACTCTGCCTCCCCTACCAACCATCATTCAGGTCATTGACCACCACCATCGAATAGCAAAGCTGAGAGGGGGGTGGTCAATGACCGACCACCACCAACCCCGGAACCCCCATAGGGGTGGCAGAGTGGCTCTGCAAAGCCAAAAGCAGGGTGCTGGAACCGTCCATCATCACGCCCCGAACCCGGCACACACCGCGACACGATCGCGTCAACCATCCTGGCTCTTGATCGCCACGCGCGAGCAGCTTGAGCGGGGTGGGGGAACCGCCTCAAGCTGCGCCATCCTGAACGATCCCCACGGACACTCCCGCCAAGCGAGCCCGCTCATCCTCAAGCACCCGCCATGACGGGTTGCGCAAACCCCGCTCAATCCCCGACAAGTACGTCGGATGGATGTCCGCGGCGAACGCCAACACTTCGATCGACACCTTCCGTTCGCTACGCAACTTACGGATCGCTCGGCCAAGATCACCGTTCGCCGGGGAGCCCGCAGCAGCATGACGGCGGGAGGACTGCCCCGCACTTGCAGGGCAGTCCTCCACCACGCGCCTCATCAGGCGCTCCCGCGCTCGGCCGCGTTGAAACGCGGCTGCGCCACGGCGATGAACTCCCGCAACACCTCGACGCGCTCGATCATCGCGCCGTGCTCAGCCAAACCCACCGTCTCGGGATGCCCAGCGGCTCTGCGCACAGCCTCACCGGCATCCGTTTCGGCGAAGCCCAGCGCCTCCTGCAAAGCCGTCATCAGCGCCCGACCGTCAGCCCACAGAAAGACTTCGACGCCGACCAGGGAAACCGTCTCCGTCCACCCGAGCACGTCCAACAACGCAAACAACTCTTCCAGCTCGGTCATGGGTCCGTGAAACCACTTCGCATTCTCCCCGCGCCCCTCCGCGAACGCAGCCTCGTTGATCGCTTCGCCCGCCTTGCCGATCGCTGCGAACGTCGCCTCACGCAACCCGTCCACAACCTCGGCAGGAATAGTCACAAATCGCCCATCCCTAAAGCCCGAAGGCTCCCCTGCCCATTCTGCTTGCCTATCCTGATCCTGCATGGGAAGAACCTCGTTTCTTTCCGTGCCGGCCCCGGCACGGCCTCAATCCGTGTCGGGGCCACCTATTGACTTGATGACCCTTCAGAAGCTCGGACGCCCTCCCAACACGTCCAACTCGTGCGCGCACGCAACCGCGCGCGTCGCGAACACGAACCCGTCGAGGCGATGCACGAGACCCTCCGCGTGCAACCCGGCGACAGCAAGCTCCGCCGCCTCTTGGTCGCCTACCGCGACCGCCAGCTCGTGCATCGAGCACAAACCACAACCCGCCGGCGCGAGCAGCACGCACAACACGCACCGTTGCATCTCATCCAACACGCGCCGTGGATCGGGCATATCCTGACCTTGCATGGGAGCTAGTACCTCCTGTGTCACGACCCCCGGCTGTTAGCGCAGCGCGGGGGTCAACCTGCTTCTACGGACACCCCGACCTTACGCACACACCCCGAACAAAGTCAAGGAAAACGCCGAAACTTGGCGCGAAAGCGTCCTCTTCGGCGGGGGAAGACTTGAGCGGCGTTGACTATCGAGGCCGCTTCTCGACTGGACCAATTGGTTTGGGCGACACTCGATAATCGCGCACTCCGGTATCGCGCATCCTGCGCTGGGTCGCCAACCAGCTATACCGAGGGAGTGCCTAAGCGTCCGCGTTCGCATCAGCTCGAGACCGACTCCCGAGTGGCGTTTGAGACCGCCCTTCGTGGGCGCTACGTGTATAGGGATGAGTCCTCCGACGACTACGGCATCGACGGCACGGTAGAGGAGTTCGACGGCACAGGCCTGGCGACCGGCCTACGC
Source organism: Solirubrobacteraceae bacterium (assembly GCA_049584155.1). Lineage (GTDB taxonomy): Bacteria > Actinomycetota > Thermoleophilia > Solirubrobacterales > Solirubrobacteraceae > Palsa-744. Next base: position 24,998 of record JBAUXH010000351.1, on the reverse strand, counting down.
TTTCACGCCCAACTCAAGGCCACCGATGAGCAGGATTTGTCGCGTTCATTGGCGGTTCCTATTAAGCGCGACACAGCCGCCTACTACCGCTCTCTCACGCTTCCAGTGCTGATGGTTCGTTACCGGGCAAGCGAAGACGCGTTGTATGCGCGCTGGTTCCATCAGTTCGACCCCATAGATGACGGCACGGGCGAGAAGGTGGTGAGCTTTCGGTGGGAGCCAGAGGACCTCTTCGATGAGAGCACTCCGGCTCGGCTTGCCAAGGAGGCGCGCGCGTTTCTCGCATTGCGCAGTGCCGCACTACTACTTCCGCTCGACCTACACCTCGATGTCGCTCCCGAAGGGGCCTATGGACTTGGACCGTCAGCCTTGCGATTTGCACTGCGTAGCGCTGTAGCGACGCGGCCGGATGTCTTCTCAGTTCGGAGCGGCCCGGCTCCTTCCGGAGCCGTGCGGGTCGTCGCGCGTGATGATCTACTGTCGGTCAATCTCGGCGAGGTCACCACAGCCACGGCACAGCTCGAGCGCTACGACGCCGGAGAGGTCGGCGAGCGTTTCGGAGTCGATGCGATGGTTATGGCCGCGCTGGCGTTTGAGCATATAGGCAGGACCGATGTCGCTACCCGTCTGACGACAGGGTTTCTTCAAGAGTCCTTACTAGCGGGTTCCCCAGAGGTCGCCTGGGGCCTATCGTCAGCGTTGAGGCGCTCGCGGCGCATCCATGAGGCGCTCCGCCTAGCCGAGGCTCTCGATGCTTCGGGCGATCCCAGACGGAGAGAGGCGAGCTTCCCATTCATGCTGATAGCCAAATGGCACGGCCAAACGCTGGAGAGCGACGAGCTCAAGGCATTCGAGGAGGTCATTGAGCATCGCATTCAAAGATGTCTGGAAGCTGGCGACGAGCTCGAAGCAGGGCACAACAGCTACAACCTGGCCAACGTTCTGCGAAGCCGCTGCGAATACGAGAAGTCTCTGGCGTCATTCGACCGTGCTCTACATCATGACCCCGCCTACGCCGGCCGTGCGTATTTTCACAAGGAGAGAGCCGGCATGCTCTTCCATGCGGGCCGCTATCTTGAGGCAGCTGCTGCCTACGAGCAGGCCTATCGACTTGAGACAGATTCCCTCACCGTCGGTCTTCGCGCAGACGCTCTCATGTTCTCTGGCCGCTATGAGGATGCGCGTGCGGGCTTCGCCGAATACAACACGATCACACAAGGGGATGGTCAGCCAGAATGGCGCCTGAAGGAGGCTTTCCTTGGCATCCTGGTTGACCAGCTTTGCATTTCATCTCAAGACCGGTACCCCTCCAAGGCAACCAGTACCACTGGTGACCTGGATTACGAGCGCACTCCAACCGACGAGCTAGTGAGCAGGCTCGAAGCGGTCCTGCACGTCGATGCCCTGTCGGCATGCACGTGGTTCAACCTAGGGCGCGCATATCTCGACTCGGACAATCGGGACGCAGCCCTGGTGGCATACCTCGGTGCGGCCGTCTGTCACACGGCCGATGCAGAGGCCTGGCTGGACACTCTGGTCTTGGCCATCGACCGTCCCGAGACAGCCCACATCGCCAATGATGCGCTGTACTGCGGAGCACGTTTCGCCGGACAGGAGTTCCGCAGTCAGCTGGTGCGCTGGACGCAGGCTCAGGAGCCAGGCTTCCCGGGAGAGCAGATGCTGACGATGATTGACGAGCATCTCCAGGAACATCAGCCCGCTGTGCGAGAGGGCATGCTGCTTCGACACCTGGGCACCGACGGACAGATCGACGAGATGGTGTTGGGAGGGGCCGAGAAAGCCGAGGACGGCAGCGAGACATGACGGCACTCTGCCACTAACACGACATCATCATCTCCTCAACAAGCGCCGCCGATCTGGGCCTGACCCCGAAGATCTTGATGCCCAACGAACGGGCACAAATGGGCACAAATCAAGGTCTCAGCCCCTCGGTGGCAGCGCCCAACGCTGCCAGTCTGCATCGAAAACAGCCTGTTAGCAGGCGATTCGTCTATGGAGCTAGCGAGACTCGAACTCGCGACCTCCTGGGTGCGATCCAGGCGCTCTCCCAACTGAGCTATAGCCCCCAAAACCCCTATTTTGCAGGGAGTTTCTTGGGCCGGAGTGCATAGGCATGCCTTCCGACTTCGAGCGATCATAGCGGTATCTGCGTGTGTCTCTGGGAGGGTTTCGTATGTGGCATACGAAACCCTCCGGCCGCACGCTCGCGGTCTCGCACGCCAGACCTCACAGGAGGCAAGAGACTCCCGGGCTCAAAGAATCCGAGAGCTGCGCGTCGCCCGCCGCGCGCCGAGATCCGTGGGTGGGAATCGCGCCTGAACATGCGATAGGCCCATGAATGCCATCACGCCCTGAAGAGACATCAAGAGCAGCGAGCACACCGTCCTGGAAGAAGAGCGCGAGTTCGTGCCCGGGGTGCGTCGAGCGTCCCGACCGCCCGTGTCGTAGCTGCGCGGCGCGGCGGCGCGCTGCGTTGCGACTGCTGGAGCAAGAGGGTCTGAAGGTAGGCGAGATTGCGCAGCGCATGGGCCTCAGCGATCTACGGGTCCTGCGGCTGCTCGAGCAGGCCCACGATCGCCGCCGCCGCCACCGGTTCCACGATGGGGAGATCGACGTTCGTCCTGTGCGGGAACTGTTCGCGCGTTGGCGAGAGCGCGACGAGCAGCACACGCACGCCGAGCTGGCACGCCTCGCCGGCTATGCGTCCACGAGCCGGGTGCAACGGCTCCTGGGAGAGCTACCGACATCGCAGGTCGTCAAGGGCGAGATCGTCTACCCCGGCCGGATCCTGACGACGATCTCAACGGACAACGCCGGACGGCTCGTTCGAGCCATGGGTCACACGCCAGCGGAAATCGCCGGCCTGTGACAACCCGCAGGCCATCCAGGGAAAAACCCTCGTTGATCACGTCGCGCCCGCCGTGCTCCCGGACGGTGCTCGACGCGAGGGGCGCGTCTCAGTCGCCGACGGTTACGGCCGCTCGCCTGCCAGCGAGGACGGCCAGCGCACCTTCACGGAGGTCGGATGGAGGATCGGCGGGCTCTCCCTCGGACCTGCGTGGAACAGCTGGCACTGTCGCGCGTAGTCCCTCGCGCATGCTGCGGCGCTTGGACGGAGATCGTCCGCGCCCTCCAGACGCGCCACGAATGTGGCCGCGAGATCGATCACGCGCCAGCCCACCTCGGGATGGAGGTTGACGCACACCTGATGCGCAACTCCATCCCGGGCGCGATAGAAAGCCACCGGAACGAGCAGTCCATGCTCCTCCGGGGCGTACACGAGCGCGGCGGCATCGAGGACGGCTTTGACTCGCACGATCTCCACCTGGTTGTTGTTGGTGACCGCCGACAACATGCCTGCACGTCCGTCACACCGGCGTGTCCGGGCAGGGGTCGGATCAGCGCCGGGAGGCTGCGACGCTCAACTCTGCCGAGACCTGGAGGAGCCGTCGTGCGTCTCGATCTCGGTGGCCAGGTCGCCGAGTGTGGCCTCGAGCGCGCGTAGAAAGCGAAGGACGGTGTGCCAGCGGACGCCTCGTCGCCCGCGCTCGACCTGGGATACGTAGGTGGGGTCGATGGCAAGGCGTGCGGCGAGTTGCTCCTGCGTGATGCCTGCGCGTTCACGCAGTCCGCGGAGCGCGCGTCCGAGGGCGAGCTGGTCCTGGAGCGGATCGGGGCCGGTGACGGCTGCTCGTCTTCGGGCGTCAGGGGATCGTCGTGCGGCCATTCGGCGCCAGGGTAGTTTCAGTCAGGTCGGAGTGTTAGCTTCGGCGGATCAAATCAGTTGCCCCCCGCGACCGTTGACGCGGCCCGGGGGGCGTGACACGAAGGAGGAATCCCTTCATGTGCCTTTCAACGTACAACCTGCTTTGCGCCTGCGTGCCCCGCGAGCGTGGCTTTCGGGCTCGTTGGCGCCTGGCGGCCTCGAGCTATGGCTCGGCGGCCGTCCAGCCAGTCGCACGGAGACGGCCATGAGCGCCGTACGGGCACCCGGGGACACGGTCGGGACCCAGACAGGCCCCGCTGGTCTCCCCGGGCGTCAGACCGCACTCCTTATCGTCGGCCAGGAACGCAGCATCGGCAGGATCGCCGACGCTCTCGAGCTCGAGGACTACCAGGTGCGGCGAGCCATGGACCCAAGCGCGCTGCGTGCAGCTTGCGCACCGGGCGGCGTCGACCTGATCGTCTTTGGCGAGGTTGCGCAACGAGGAGTGAGACTCGACGCGCTGCACGAACTGCGGATGGGCAGGCTCGCACCGGATCTCGACCCCGGGACGAGGGCGCTGTGGATCAGCGCCGCTCGCGACACGAGCGACGTGCTGCGCGCTTTCGCTGCCGGCGCCGACGACGTGATCCGCGCCCCGTTCGTCCATGCCGAGCTGCTCGCTCGTGTGCGAGCTCTCCTGCGGCGCAGCCTCGTAGATGACTCAGCCACAATCCGCTACGACATGCTGCGGATCGACACAAACGCCTGCCAGGTCACATTCGGTGACACACCGATTGACCTGCGCCGCCAGGAGTACGCGCTGCTCGTACACCTCGCGCACCAACCCACCCGCGTCTACACCAAGGACGAGCTGCTGCGCGAAGTTTGGGGCTTTCGCTCTCGAGGCACGACACGCACCGTCACCACCCATGTGTCCCGCCTACGGCACGCGCTCGCGCTTGCCGGCGCTGAGGGTTGGGTGAGCAGCGTATGGGGTGTCGGATACCGCCTCGCCCCCAAGACGCACGTCCGCCTGCGCGTTCTGCCGGGTGGCCGCCGCGACTGAAGTCGGAACTCCCCTGTCCGCAATGACACTCCGCCGCATGTGTCTCAACTCTGTGTCCTCTAGCACGCCTGACACGGGGCGCGCTGTACGTTGGATGCTCACTGTCAAGCCAGTGCCGGGGCGCGGCTAGCACCGCCCCCGGCGCGACACCGGGAGGTACCCCGATGCAACACCACCGTACCCAAGAATGGGCTCCGGGCTCCGAGCGCCTCGACGGCATGATCCTTGGGCTTCTCGTGGGCCACGACCAGCAGCGCCCGTGGTCCGAGGATGAGATCACCCGCGCGATCGGCGGACACACGCCCGTCCTCAACAGCCTCGAGCGTCTGCACCGAGCCAGGCTCATTCATCGCTGGGACGAGTTCGTAAGCGCCACGAACGCCGCCGTCCACCTGCAAGACATCACGCAGTCCTGCGACTGCGCCTCCCAGCACGAGTGGGACATAGAGCACCGCGTCCTCGAGCTGCTGCTGGCAGCAAGCGACGACGACGACGAAAATCTCCTATCTGAGAAGAGGATATGGCGCGTGCTCCGCGCAACGAAGAAGTGTCGCCGGCTGGCAATCACCGACGCCCTGAGCCGCCTCGACGGCGCCGGGCTTGTGGATCGCTGCGATCAGCTTGCATCCGCCTCCGACACCACGATCCGTTTTCGATCAGATCATGACCCTGTGATCTGAGATGCTAGACCACAACGTCGCCTCAACGTGTCCGCGAACTGAGTGTCGCATACGACGGAGCGCAATACGTTTCGGCCGTCCACTTGCGCCTGAAGCGAGAAGAAACGCGCCAAGTCGCGCTTGCCGAGCGAGCCCGAACTAAGCAACGCCTTCTCGGTCGACCCGACGAATGCGGAGGGCGAGAGAAGTGAAGCCCGCCACCCAGATCACTGCTCCGAAGCCGAGAGCTATCCATCCCCACGTCGGCAGGCCGAACAAGGCAACCATCGCGTAGACGCACAGAGACAGCGGCAGAGACGTCAAGTAGAAACGACGCAGCCATACGAGGCGCTCGATCTCTGGAGCGCCCTTCGCCGGCGGAGGTCCGAATACACGACAGCTGATCGCAATCATCCGATTCATCGACCTGACCGTAGCGAATAGATGCACATTGAGTCTCGACCTACAACGTTGCCTTAATGTGCCCGCAATCTGAACTCGTGTACGTCGGCGTGCAATACGTTTCTGCGATCCACTTGCGCCGGAAGCCACGGACGAAACGCGCCAAGTCGCGTTGGCCGCGTCGACCTTTATGGCCCGCGAGCACATGTCGCTGAATCCGACCTGACAATAGATTCAGGCGTACCCGGAACAGAATATCTGCGATCGTCTGCCCGGTGCTCTTCAGGAACTCGGTGAATTCTCGTCGCTTTGGAAACTGCTGTCCGCGAATGCTGTCGAATGTATGGCGTACTTCGGCTTCTGAGGCATGGATGTTCAGATTGGAAGCTTCTCCGATCACCCAGAAGGAGGAAATCAAGAATCCCATGACCTCCTTGATCACCGCAGTCGTCGAAGCACGAGGCTTGGTCGAGCCTTCCGCCTTCTGGGCCACGACGGCCCAGTGTGAAAACATTGCTCCGGTGATCGACTGCACACCAATACAGACAATGACCTCGCCCGCCGGAGGGGCAAGTATGTCTGTCGACTCAGGCGTGCCCAGCTGAGTGCCTTCAGGCGCGGGTGGAAGCAGCGAGGGCGGACATGGCTCGGTTGGTGTCTGCACGTTTGAAGGAATTGTCGCCGTTGCATCTGCAGCAAGACACAGGAGCACGCCCATGCACAGAACCCCGACAAACATCGCGGTACAGATACGCGGTCCATGTATCCATTTGATCTTCTCGCCAAGCACCCCTGCCTCCACTGATTTATAACTCATAGTTCCTGGCTACGTCAGTGCTCACGGAAGCCAGCAAAACAATCGCTCCCACCATCGAAGTCTACGTGATGGATCTTGGGCGCTAGCCACGGACCCGCAGAGCGAGTACCAAGTCCTAGAAACGAATCTCATATCCACTTACTCTGATTCTTGACTCAAGTCGAGATAAAGGATGGCTCCGGCGAGTGCCCCGAGGGGCGCCGTGAATATCTCGATGATGACACGAACAACTATGCCTGCACCAGTCCCTGCGGAGTTTGCAGCCAGATCGACACCGGAAGCGAGAAGACCTACAAGGAAGATGAGTACGAAAATCACGCTAAACACCCTCCAACCATTACCTCGTACCAATTCACGACTGCGCCCAAGCGCCCGTAGGCCACTAGGTCGCTCACGAACGACCACGGGAGTCGCCACAGACCAGATTGTGGCTAGCACCAAGCCAGGAACGACAATAATAATGAAGCCGATAAAGACTCCAATGCCAGTTACAAGCCCGACGAGAATCACCCGACCAAATACTGGCTCAATACTTCCCAGTAGCTGACTCACGCTCATGTTGCTCTCGTCATTTCGTCGAGTGTCAGCGACGAGCCCCACGATCATCCCGGTGAATAGAGCAATAGCGATGTCCGAGATCAAAAACGAGACATATATCATCAAAGGCGAAATAGTTACCGCGATTGCGGCAAGGATGCCCGCGATGCCAAAGACGACAATAGATCCTGGGAGCCACACCGACGCCAAGCGTCGGTAAAGCGTCAGCGTTTGCCGAATCACCAATCCGGGGTGGATGCGGGTAGCAGTCGTCATTGACTAGTTAGTGTGCATTCAGGGCGAGTGCGGCTTGTAACACATAGCAGTCCAACACCATAAGTGAGCCTACTGAGAGCCTACGGGCTTCCACACGGACCCTTTGCATAAAAAATTTCATAGGTGCATTTGGCGAGACTGAAAATTTCCTTTCCAGTACCAAAAACGCTCTTTACTCGCGCCTTGAACTCGCCCCACGAAACAGTTTGATCACCTACATACTTCCACGCAGCGCGCGCCGCCGCCTTTACCGCCTTCCAGCCCTTCTTTATTACGCCCAACGCTTTACCCAGTAGGCTGGCGTACCGCTCGCACGATTCTACCCTTGAGGTTGAGCTTGACGTGCCTCGACATTGACGTGCAAGCTCCCCCATCTTGGCATCTGTTTCACTCTCTTCAGTAGGGAGCGACTGATAGAGTACCGCCGGTTCGGTGTACGCTCCTTGCTTACCAGCTTCGGCACCTGCATGGTAGGCAGTTTCTTCGTACCCGGCTTCTGATTCTTCTTCTTCGTATTCTTCATATTCTTCAATACCTGCTGTAGCTTGGTCCCAAGGCGGGCTTGACCAGAAGGCTTCTTCGAGTTGTGTATTCACAGGAGCAGGCATGATCGCTCCAGCTGCGATTCCAACACCACCGGCGAGTTGTACGCCTTCGCCTGAGCCGACTGCTGATGCTCCGCCGGAGGTCTCGTTGAGTGTCCATTGTCCGCTTGGATCGATTTCGTTCAGGGGGTTGCCGTAGGTGTATGCGTAAGCGTTTGCGGAGCCGCCCGGTTGGGGGTCGGGCTGCAAGAAGCGGCCAATCTCAGGAACGTAGGAGCGGGCGCCCATCGAGACGATGCCTGAGGAGAATTCAGTGGGGAACTCTCCGGAGCCGAGCCAGGAGTATTTGGGTGGGGTGCTTGTCGTGGGTACGCCGTACTCGGTCATGTCTTCTGTGGAGAGTGGTTTGGTCGCCGTTTCGCTCAGTGACGCGGTGCCCACGATATCACCGTGCAGGTTGACGATCTGAAGCACCGGGGATTCGCTGTTGTACTGCTCCGCGACGAGGACGCCGTTGATGCCAAAGATGTTGCGGGTCCATTCTCCAGAGGTATAGGAGGTCCAAGCGGGGGAACTGCCAGTGCTGTCGTAGTGGGAGATCACGTCGCTGGTGCGTTTGCCCGTGGAGACCGTTTCACGGGTGCGTCTGGCCGGATCGAGGTAGTAGCCGATGCTCAGGCCTTCCTGGGTTTGGCTTGCGACCTGCCCGTCCGTGTAGTAAGTGCTCGTCAGTTCTGAGCCGGGTTCTGAGTCGCTGGCATCGCCGGCGGGAAGGGTCGTGATGTCTCCGAAGGCGTTGTAGGCGACGCCTGGGTCGATCAGGCGATCCGCGGCATCATAGGCGTGGGTCTGGGTGGTGCCGCCTTCGGTGGCACATTTGCCTTCGGTGCCCGGCGACCGTGTGGTCAGGCTTGTGCGGTTGCCGTCTTCGTCGTAAGCATAGATACGAGTACCGCAGCCTTTGCCGGCTGGCGTGTCCTGAACCTGGGTGAGGCGCCCGACTTCATCGAACGTGTAGTTCTCGCTCGAGAGGGTGCTGGTCTGCGTGAGCCATTGGCCGTGGATCGACGGCGTGGCGCTGTCGCTGAACCACGTGCATCCGCTGGAACAATGCGTCATCTTGATATATTCGACGCCGGTCTTTTCGCCTTCGGGATTGTAAGTGTAACTGGCGGTCATCCCGTTTGGCAAGACTTCGCTGAGCATTCTGCCTTCGGCATCGTATGAGGCGGTGAAGGAGCCTGCTGCCGAGTCTGTCAGTTTAGTCAGGGCGCCGGTCGTTTTGTCGTAGCTGAAAGTCTGTGAACCCTTGCCGTCGCTGGTTTCTTCGATGCGTCCATCGATGTCGTACTTATAGGTAGCCGTATTGCCGTCGGCATCGGTGTAGCTGGTGAGCTGGCCCAGCTTGTTGTATACGCTGGCGATGGACTGTTCTTTGCCTTCGACCGTAGTGCGTTGCTTGGTCGGCACTCCGGTTTCGGTGCTGTATTCGTTTGTGACCTTCGGAAGTGAGGTTCCCGTCGATGAGGTCGTTTCTCTGGTGAGTTGCCTACCCGCACTGTCGTAGGTATCGGTCTCTGTTCGCGTCGCTGAGCCGCTCGTGCTTTTTGTGAATTCTGGCTCGTCCCATATGTTGTACGTGACGGTCGTGTCGGGCAGTTCGGGGAGACCGGCCGTTTCGGGTTGGTGCTCTGGCTGGATCTGGCACGGAAGGTTGGCCCATTCGGGGTGGTTCTGGCAGGTCGCGACGCTCGCTTCGGTCCCCGGCGTGTAGTAGATGGTTTGACTAGTGTGGGCTTCTCCCGCGCTCGGATTGAGAGCCCCAATCTTGTTTGTGCCGTAGTCAGTGAACCAGAGCTTGTTGTCTGGTCCCTTGGTAATTTCTTGTGGCTCGCTGCCCGTCGGAAGTGAGTATTCGACGATAGTACCCGACGTCGTGATCTTGCCGACCTTGTTCGTGCCGTAATCGGTGAACCACAGGTTCCCGTCAGGGCCCGACGTGATCCCGCGTGGTTGGCTGCCGGCGGGCAGGCTATATTCCGTTACGGTTCCGCTCGTCGTGATCTTGCCGATCTTGTTCGTGCCGTAATCGGTGAACCACAGGTTCCCGTCAGGACCTGACGCGATACCGTAGGGCTCGCTGCCCGATGGCAGAGCATATTCGGTGATGGTGCCCGAGGTGGTGATCTTGCCGATCTTGTTTGTGCCGTAGTCGGTGAACCACAGGTTTTTGTCCGGTCCGACGGTGATGCCGTTTGGTTTGCTGCCGGACGGAAGGACGTATTCACCGAGCATTTCGTCTTTGGTGTTGATCTTGGCTATGTATCCTGATGTGGACTCCGTGAACCAAAGGTTTTCGTCGGGTCCAGCCGTGATTCCGACGTTGTAAGTGCTGGTCCTGGTTAGTGTGTAGACCGTCAGCCCACCGGATGTAGTCATGTGGTTGACGTGCCGGATCGAGTGTTCAACGAACCAGAGGTTGCCGTCTGGACCCGATGTGATTCCCTCTGGTTCGTCTTTTTCGGCTGCGTATTCGGTGACGCTGCCACCCGTGGTGATCTTGCCAGCCTTGCCAGTCGAAGTATCGGTGAACCACAGGTTTTTGTCCGGGCCTGTCGTGATGCCAAACGGATGGCTGCCGCTCGGAAGCGCGTATTCGGCGATCTGAGGTGTAGTGCCGGCGGGCGTCGTTGTTTCGGTCGGCGCGCCGGTGGTCGAGCTGTAGACCGTGCGGCGGGTCAGATTCGGCCCTCCTGGCGCGGTGGTGATCGATGTCGGCTTTCGCAGCTTCCATCCGAGACCTTCTTGACCGGAGTAGGAATCCGTCACCGTTCGGGTGTCTTTTTCTTCGCCGCTTGAAAGCTTCGCTGCTTCGGTTGTCTTCGTCATGAGGCGGTAGGGTCCGCCTTCCGTTGGCGCTCCTTCTTCGTAGCTGTACTTGGCGAGCTTGCGTGCCTGGACTTCGCTGCCGCTCGTGAGCTTGACTTTGTGTTCTGGCCCAAGAGTGCTTTCCAGCTGAGTGCCTTCACTGTTGTACGCGCTCTCGGTATCAAGCTGTTTGGACGCTTCAGCAGATTTGCTGCCTTCTTTGAGCGCCAGCGCGCGATTGTCTGCGGTCAAGGTTCGCGTGACGTTGTTATGCAGGTCGTATTCGGTGGTCGAAATGCCGCCCGTAGGGCCAGCCGTGTTGACTGTGCGCTCGGTCGTATCGAGGTAATACAAGTTCGCGCGTTTGTAGTCGCTAGCTGGCCATTCCTGCGTCTCGTCTGGCGGGAAGATCGCAGTAGCAGTCGTGGGGTTGTCTTTTTGTCCCCATTGTTTGGTTTCGGTTTCGGTCATTTGGAGAGGCGCGCTACTGCCCCAATAGGGAACTTTGTACTCAACGGTCCAGCGCGGCGCCGGTGTGGGCACCGATTCGCCTTCGACGGTGGCTGCCGTGGACGGGACCCACTTCTCAAGCCTATTGTTGTGCGTATCGGCGACCCAGATATTGCCTTTGCCGTCGACAGTGATACCCCCGGGTCCGTTGAGCTGCCCAGAGCCCGAACCGTACGTTCCAAACTGAGTTATATATCGAGTTTGGAGCCAGGTGTACCATGGAAACGGTTCAACCTCCTCGACACGGTTGTTGTTTGTGTCTGCGATCCAAATGTTCCCTTTAGAGTCTGCTGCAATCCCTTGTGGGCCATTAAATCCCCCGGTGGTGTCTTCTATTTCTAGCTGATGCGAGTATTCACCTTCGCCACCAAAGGCCATGATGCGGTTGTTTCCAGTGTCAGCGACCCATGGGGAACTTGCTGTTTTTGTGAACGCTAGACCGTGCGGGGATTTCAATTCAGCACCACCATCGCCTACCATGTCCCAGTACGTGTTAAATGTACCGGTTTCGTTTACTACTACAAGACGGCCATCGTAGCCATCGGCGACCCATACCCCCCCTCCTTGGAGAGCTATTCCTGTAGGTTCTTCGAGTTTTTCGTACCATTTGCTCCCTCCGGTATACTGGCGCTGGTATTCCCCTTTTTCGTTGAGCTCTTGGATCCTATGGTTTCCTCGGTCAACGATCCAAACGTTGTTACTTGAACTGATGGCGATACCTTCAGGTGTTTTGAATTGCCCATTTCCACTGCCGGTCGAACCATAACTGGCTACGTATTCGCCTTTTTCGTTGAACTTCTCAATCCGATTATTGGCTGTGTCAGATACCCAGATGTTGCCTTTGGAGTCGGCTGCTACTCCTGCGGGTAGTTTCAATTGACCGGGGCCCGTCCCTTCCGAACCCACTGACGTGCTGTATACCGGTTCTGGTGTTATGCCTACACGTACACTCTCGGCAGCTGTGACGGTGGCAGCACCGCTGCCGTTGATCGCGCTAACTACTACCGATAGCGCGTGGCCGTCGTCACTTTCTGTTGGCTTATATGTAGCGTTTGTTGCTCCAAGAACTGGCGTACATTCTTTTCCTTCGGAGTTGCAGTCCTCCCACTGGTACGTGTATCCGACGGGCATGGCGGACCATTTCCCGATCGATACGCTCATCTTGTTGCCGACGATTGGCGAGCCGGTTATTTTGGGTGCTTCGGTATTACTAAGGGGTTCGCCGTTCCAGAGGGATGCTGATGCTGGCGCCTGTGTTGCGGCTAGGAGGCGTCCCGTGCTGGCGTCACCGCTGGCGGTACCGTAGGTTAGCGCCCATGACTGTTGCCCAGGGAAGGTGAGGGCGGTGACGTGCCCTTCTTTGTCATAGCCGTAGGCAGTCTTTAGTGCTGGTGAAACACGGGGGTCCCACTCTGCTCGCAGTCGACCTTGCGTGTCGTAGGCATACTGTGCCACCGTCGTGGTGGTCATTTCTCCTTTGGATGGATTCCATGCCGTGAAATACACCCGCGTGAGACGACCTTTATAGTCCCCCCATTGGCTCTCGGTTTCGCCCGTAGCCGTGGTGCTTGATGCGTAGTTGAATGTGAGTGCGCGACAGCCTTTGACCAGTATCGGTGCACAGCTTCCGGCAGTTGGTTCCGGGGCTAGCACCTCGGTCGGCTCGACTATTCCTTCAGATGTCTTGGTGAATGAGTAGGTCACCTTGTTGATGCCGCCGGCGCCTCCAGCCTGGACGACTCCAGTTGGCTCATATAGCGACACTTCTTCTGATTCTTCTTCCCCTCGCGGTTCGCTAATCGTTCCCGCGAAGGTAAAGATTGTGCCGTTACCTCCAGCGTTGGTGATCTTGTATTCGACCGGGCTTTTTGATGGTTCCGTCAGGGTATATGTTTGATATCCGGGAGGGGAGACATAGCCCCCTTTGCCATCTGATGTAAAGGTAACCGTCGTCCCTGCGGCTGTAGTCGCTACGATGCTGCCGTTGGGCGTGGGGTGCAAGCTCTGCCACACTCCGCCGGCCGACTCGTCCGGAAGACTGAGCGCCCATTGGCTTCCTAGAGGGCCGCTCGTCCCTTGAGTGAGGTTCCGTGAATCAAAGGTGCGAGCAACAGTAAGACTCGCATTGGCACCTGCTATCGCGACATCAGTCGCCGACAGCTTGTAGTCACCTGTGTTCAGGTTGACCGCCCCTGGGCCCAGCGGTTGATACGACGCTGTGTCCACGGTGACATTAAAGGATTCAGTCGTTTCGTTGCCAGCCCAATCCTTTGCGGTAACGGTGATCGTGTGCGAGCCCAAGCCATACTTTTGGGCTTCAAAGGTCCAGGGCCATTCGGTCATCGTATAACACCAACTGCTCGGAACACCTGTGGGTTCCGGGCATCCGGTGTGGGCTTCGTCGACTTTGTGACCATCCACGTAAACGTTGACGGTGTGGGGGCCAGACTGAGGAGCGGAACTACTGCCGTCTTCGGCGGTAAAGCTCAATGAATACGAACCTTCGCCTATCGTCCCATTTTTGGCTTCCGCCAGTGTGCCGCTGAGCGACAATTTTGGCGGCGTATGGTCTATGTAGAGTTTGGGATCAGGGGTCTCTTCGCGAACATTACCAGTGGCATCATAAGCGTAGACGCCGAGCGTGTAAGCGCCCGTGGCCAATTCTTCATAATTCAAATAAGGCGAGTTAATCCATGCGTAGCAACCATCAAAGCCGTTGGACGCTGCACATCCGCTGTATTCAGTATCGGCATAAAAAGGCTGGCCGTGTTCGTTCAAGTGCCCCGGTGGGATCTCCATGCTGAGAGCATCGACTCCGACGCCCTTGTCTTCTCCGTGAATATACTCGCCCGTCGGCCCGTGCTTTGACCATTTTTCGTATACGTTCTCAAGCTTGACTTCGTTAGGGGGAGTTGTGTCCAAGAACTTAACTGATGCCCCCGTGATCTGGGCATAATTGTACGTCGTTCGGGCGTTAGGCCCTAGTTCGTCAGCGAACGAAAAGGCTTCCCCGCCATAATTTTCGTTACACAAGGGCTGTTCGCCACCATCATGCCCACCGGCCCCCTGAGCACAAAAAGCAGCCGGGGTATTGGACAGGGCATTGCCGTCGACGAGCGTACCTTCGCCCTGAGCTCCACCGTACCCGTTAAAGGTCCAGACCGGATGACTTCCTGAGCTTTTGTAGATCCACCCCTCAAAATAGGACTGCCCGCCAGCTTCATGGCTGATCCCGGAAACATCGACTCGCTCGATAGAAGCGGCGCCTTCTTTACCCGCACCAGGGGCCCAGATGTACCACTCACCATAGGCGCCATTCGCTGGGCCTGGGTTCATCCCGATCCTCAGCAAGCCTGATTCTTCTTTAGTCGACGTACAGCTGCAGTTATCAGAGTGATGCCATCCAGTCCACGTCCCTGAACCAGAAGATCCGTAGCTCCCGGTGATTATCGGATCGACGATGACGGGGAACGCCACACTACCGCTCAGGTCAACGTGCGTCGTCAAGACATTGCCACTGACCGCGTACGACACGGGCAGCGCCGTCCCATCCGCCTCTATCGCGATTGCGGGCGACACGGTAGTCAGCGCCTGCCCTTCCTTGACGACTTCGACGGCGCCTGCTGTGCTCTTGCTCCACTGCAGCGACGCGCCCTGAGGAAGGCTAAACACCAGGGCGTTGTTCTGAGGGCTGTGTTCGGATCGCAGCTGCCAGGACGCCTCGATACCCTCGGGCACCGGCTGAACCATGAAGTCTGTATCTGTCGCTGTCCCCGGATAGACGACTTGGTCGCCGACGGCCACCGACGCTTCGGGGGTTTCGGCCTGTTTCGGAGCGACAGACACGCCCCACGGCAAAGTGACGCCAGGAGCAGGGGCCTTGGAAATCGAAATCGGAACGACTGGATTCGCTGGCACAAATGCTTCGCCGCGATCCTGGAGCGCCAAAGATGTTGGAGTGAGTTGACCTGATCCGACAGCGCTCTGTAGAGGAACGGTCGACTCCACCAGCAAATGCTTGCCTGATGGGGTGTCTTCTACCGCAGCCGTTTCGCTCAGGTACTTGCTGATCCGACCGCCTTCATCAGCCCCCGGGGCAGTCCACGAAGCCTTTTCGATGTGAAACACCTTCTCGGCGAGGCTGACCGCTTCAGCGCGATTGAGTCCAACGTACCGAGTTCTCGAGGCCGCACGTTCCGCAACCGCTTCGGGTCTCGAACGTTCGGCTTCAGTCAGGGCTTCTATCGGCTCGCTACCGAGCAGTTCGCCGCTTGGCACCAACAACGGGCCTTCCAAGGACAAGGGCTGTGTGCTGGCAGACAAGGACTCCACGGCCGACGCGCCGGCAGGCCAGCACGCTAGTCCGAAGACGCAGCAAACCACAACAGCACCCAGCAACCGCTCACTTCTCCGCGCCCCTAGCCCCCCCATCGGCAAAGCCTCCTCAGTCGTCAGTGTCGCCAAGACCGGTACGCCTGACAGCCACCGGTCCGTAGTGCGATGGCCTGCCGCATGCACGATCCTGCGCAATAGGTGGGCGCCTGATTTGAGGCCACGCTAACTACCGTTACGGCCAGTTTCAATTCTTGATATCAGGAAAATAACCCGCAAAGTGCGAGAATCCAATTTCTAGTACATAGCGGATATGCCGTAACGCGCTGATAGGTGCGTAAGCCATCCCCGTCCGCCTCGGCAGTCCCACATGTGCGTGACACACATGCGGCGGAGTGTCACTGCGAGGTGGAGGCTGGGAGCGCGCGTGTGGGGGGGCAATGCGGCGATTTGGCCCTCGTCAGCGGCATGATCATCGCATGGGAAGCATCTCGGGAAAGCGTGGCGGTGTCGTCGATGATCGTGCGGTCGATGAAGATCTCTTGCGGCGCCTTGGAAGGTTCGAGGTCGAGCATGGCATGGTGCCGGTTGCGCGCCGGTATCGGTGCGGTGACGGGTTTCCGTTGGGGCTGCGGCTGCGCACGTGTCTAGCTCAAGGGCCGGAGCGTCATCAGATGCTGCGGCAGGCGCTTGGCGGTGATCTTTGGCCGATCAGGACGCCTGTGACGTTCCGGAGTGAAGCGTTGGCACACCTGTGGGTTTGTGTTCGAGAGCGCCACTCTGCGTGGGTGCCGACATCGTATGTTTGCGATGACGGTTTCAAGCTCGGGATGTGGGTTCATCGTCGTCGTCGACGCCGTGGGGCGGATCCTGAGCTTGATGCGTTGCTGCAATCGCTCCCGGGATGGACGTGGGAGCCTCGCCAGGAGGAGTTCCAGAGGCGGGTGCGGCTCGCGCAAGAGGCTGCGCTCGGCGGACGCTACGACGTGCGTCTGCGTGACTGGGTTGCCGAACAGCGGAGGGCTGCGCGGGCGGGCCGGCTTGATGCCGCGCGTGTTGAGTTGCTCGAGGAAGCGGGCCTGATCGATGTGCATTTGCATCGCGGTTAGGCCGAGATGGCGTGCATCCAGGGGTGTCGGCCGTTGTTACCTGCTCGGCGACTGGGGGCGCGCTCGGCAGGATGCACAGCTTTCTGGACGAGGGGGTGATCTTCATGGATGACGGTCTGCTCGACGCAGCTCACCGTGTTCTGTTCGCGGTGGTCGGCCAGAAGCAGCAGGAATACCCGTTCCTTGCGCAGCTGCGGGAATTCTTGAAGCAGTACGTCGAGGCGAGGCCGGTGGTGGCCGGTGCGGAGGTCCCATCCCTCTCGGGGCATCCGGGTCTCGTCTGCTCTCGGTGCTTCGATGACACCGCGAGCCGGCGTGCGGCGCTGGGACCGTTTGCTCTGTATGACGCGTATCGCGACGCGGTCATGCGGGCGGGTGGTCTAGTTCACGCTCGCGTTGATCTCGACCTGCTCTTCAGGGCAGTCCCTGCGGATTGGGTGCCGATCGTTGCCGCGATGATCTCGGAGGGTCCCGAGGCTGCGGCCGCGAGGGCGCAGACGGCGGTGTATGACTTCTCGTTGCAGTCCGTGCACGCCAACCGGCGCCGCGGGGCGGGTCGTCGATCGGCGTCGAGTGTGAAACTTGCGGTCGTCGAGGCCAGGCGCCTGTTTGACGTCGCGTATCGTCTGCGGGGCTTGTCGGCGTGCGAGCGTTGGACGTATGTGCCTGAGATCGAGCTGCCGCAGATGCCCCGCGGCGGTTATGAAGTCCTCGCGCCGCGGATAGAGGTCGTTCGCGGTGCGCTTCAGGCGATGACGTGCGATATCCAGTCGCGTCTCGGTGTCGGCGCGCTCGAGGAGGAGTTGGCCGCGATCGATGCTCTGAGCGACCATGCGATGTTCACGAGCGGGCTGTGGCGGCCGATGCGAGACCGGCTGTTGCTGGTGCTGATGATCTTGACCGGCGGACGTAAGTCCGCGATCGCGCGGCGGCGGCGTGAGGATTACATCCCTGACTATGTCGGTCCTGCGCCGGATTGCCGGCGTGGGGCTGCGCTTGATCTGCGCCCTCAGAAGGGCAAGCATCGCGACGAGGTGCGCCGCAAGCCCATTCCGCGGCAAGCCGCGCTGGTCGTGGACAGCTATCTGAGGCTGATCGATCGCTGGCTGGCAGGGGAAAAACAGCTGCCTGCCGTCCCGTCGATGCCCCTGCTCGTGGCGATGCCGGGTCAGCGGCGCGTGCAGCCGAGCTGGATTCACGTGCGGGTGGCTGGAAAGATCGGCGGGCAGCGCCCGCTTGTGGTCAGGGATCCTCGGCAGCTGCCCAAGCACGTCACCCCGGAGGAAGCGCCCTACTGCGGTTACACGCCACACGAGTTTCGTCATCTCGCCAACCAGATCGCTGAAGGCGCCGGCAGGATCTTCAACGAGCGCTACCCCGCGACCGGCGGGGAGGTCAATCCCCCGATCCCGTATTACGCGGCGGCGCTGCTTGACAACGGCGGCGCCGAGCGGGACATGCGCGCGCTCTACGGCGACAGGAAAGCCCCCGCGATGCTCGAGGTCGTCGCCGGTCGCGCCACGGAGATCGGTTGGGAGATCCTCACGACCGGGGTGGGATTGCGTAAACGACCCAACGTCGAGGCCTACGAGCAGGAGCTGATCCGTCTGCGGCGCATCGAGGACGAGGAGCGCCGTCTCGAGCAATCCGCGCAACGCCTGCAAGCCAAACACGCCCGGCCAGGCCCGCTGCCGGCGCTGCCTGCTGGCGAGCAGGGTGAGACCAATCGTCTGGAGGTGATCATGCGCCGCCAAGAGGATTTGATCGCGTTGGTGGAGGAGCTGAAAGGAGAGCTGTTGGAGGGCTCGGCGATAACCCACCAGCTCGTGCAGCTCTCACGGCAGAAGGCCGACACGATCAAGAAGCTGGACCTCTACCGGCTGGATCAGGGTACGTGGTTGCTTGTGGCGGACGCCGATCCTCCGGGTGCGGAGAAGATCGATTGGGAAGCGATCGACAAGGGCAAGCTCGGTAAGCCCTTGATGCCCGTCGAGGGTGCTTCTGCGGTGCGGGACTGGCTGACGTTTCGCGAGTTCTGCGAGATCATCGATCTTCAAGCGCGCTCGACGCTCACACGCTGGGCGAAGGGCGAACACCTCCCGGCAAGACGCGACCG
Organism: Solirubrobacteraceae bacterium; assembly: GCA_049584155.1. GTDB lineage: Bacteria > Actinomycetota > Thermoleophilia > Solirubrobacterales > Solirubrobacteraceae > Palsa-744. Next base: position 6,034 of record JBAUXH010000351.1, on the reverse strand, counting down.
GCGTCCGTGGGAGCCCGAGTGGGTGCCCGTCGATGACACGCTCGGCACGAACTACCGACGGATCTGGGTGCCCGGTGTCAACGAAGCGTTCTGGCGCACCCGTCTACGCCGGGAAGAGCTCGCGAACATGCTCTCGCGCTGGCCGCGGGAGCAGGGCTGGACGACCAAGGACGGCGAGCCGACGCCGCGGTGCCTCACGCCTATCTGCGTCTCGGCGCCCACCGCCGCGCCGCAGCTGACGGCGTGATCAGTAGCGCAGCTGGTCGCCGATGAGGGCGGCGAGCTCGGCTCCGCAGACTTCGGACCGAGCTTTGTCGCGGGCGTTTAGAGCCAACGCCCATAACAGCATGGGAGCCGTCAACCAAGGTCGACACCTACTTTCGCTGCTCGTCCCAAAAGCAGATGTCTGCTGTTCGGTCGCGGACACGCTTGTACGCGCGAGAAAGGAGAAGCCCCAGGAGCAGCGACCCGTACCAGGATCTAACGGCCTCCGTCTGGCGCCTTTGGAAGACTCGCCGCATGGGCTTCGTAGAACGTATGCTGCCCTTTTCAAGGGGACCGCATCCATTTCCCTGGGTACGGTGGCGCGTGCCGGTACGGTGGCGACCGGTAGCTGCGTGTGAAGAAGCGATATACGCCTGGGATCACACAATCTGGATGGCCCAAAACTCCCCGAGCTTGGGCCAAGTCTACAACAGGGTTGACTTTGTAAAAGCTTCGGTCGCAGTCGCTGAACGTAAGGAACGATTGCTCGCCCTTGGGGTGAAATCCATGGACGGCCCCTTGTCCCGCGACGAGTGCCGCATTATTCAGCAACTGCTAAGGCAAGGTCACAAAGAGGCTGTTGCTGCCATCAAGGAAGTAGCGGGCGGAACCATGCTCATACGTCTATGGGTTGCTGGCAACCTTTTGGGGTTGGTGACCACGCTCATCAGGCTTGGGAACTTGGGACGAGGTACGCTGCCAGCTGGCCTGCAAAGCTTCTACATTACCGCGGGCGCGATATTTCCTGTCCTCGCCATCGCCGGGTTCGTTGAGATGACACAAAGCGCGTATTTCGCGCGGAGCGGCAACATAGCCCGTATCCTCGGCTTTTCGATTCCCATCGTGAGCGGAGAGGCGGTATGCTTGACGGCCCTGGCTCAGGAAACTAGCCATGAATGGATGACTAGGTCCACGGTGATGGCGCTCGTTCTCACATTTGGATTCCAGGTGAGTCTTCTTGTGCTTCGCGCGGTCTTTGCATATACACAGGCTACGGACCTGTCGGAGAAAATCATCTCGGGGCGCTTGAAGCGCACCACGACGGAATGGGAAGCAATGAAGGCACGGCCGCCGCTCAGCGTAATTGACGCTTCGGGGGCTCTGCTGGTCTATGCGGACGGTATTCCTCCCGTTACCCCTGACTCCAGAGCAGATCGCGCACGGGATCTATAGGGTAAAGTTGATCTCGGCAGAGGATAGGCACCCTGGGCCCTGCCGTAGAACAGCGTCTTGTGTGAATCTTATCTGTCGAACGCACGTAGCCTCTGCTTTGCGACGCAAACGGGCGCGTTGCCGCTCGATGGCGCCGTTATCGCCTTGGACGACGAGGAGCAGGACGGCCCAGATTCACGGTGCGACAACGGCCTCAGGAGTTCGTACCGCAGGCCGCGACGCGCCTGCTTGGCCGTGGCAATGCGACTAATTATTGTCAACCCGCCGGAGCCAAATGTGCCGTGCTAAGACTAGGCCAGCTCGGTCCGAAGCTTCTCCCAGGCGCGGTGGTTGCGATCAACCACCGCGCCTTCGATATTGAGTTTGAGTTCGAATGTGAGCGTTATCGGGTGTTCGTCTGTTCCGTCGGCCGCCAGCTCGGGGAGCCGCGCGGTCTGATGGGCCATGTGGTCGATGAACTCTCGGACCGACAGGACAGGCCCGTCGATGAGGCAGGCCGTAGTCTCGAGGACCTCCTCATACACGGGCGGCACGCTCGTATTGCGCAGTCCGGCAGCCCAATCCAGCCAGGACTCGTACACCGAGAGGAGCCTGCGGGCCATGCCTTCGATCTTGGTCGGGTCGCCCGACTGACCTGGAGCCCCAAATGCCTGCTGGTAGATAGATGGGGAGATGATGCGATCGAGGACGATATGTTTCTGGATCCATCCGATCTCTCGCCTGAGGAAGTCGTTGGCGGATGCCAGGTCGAATTCACGGCGCGGTCCACGTGGCAGTCGCAGCTCGTGGTCGTCCCACTTCGTCTCAAGTTCTTGCTTCCCCTTCACCAGGGCTCCTGCGAACAGCAGGTACTCCCAAAACTCCGGGCGCTCGGCGACAACCCTTGCCTGTTGCTCGGAGGTGCTGGGGATCGTCAGCCGCAAAGGCCTGGCCTGGCCGTCGTCGGGCTTCACCGGTGCCGCGACCGACACAGAAAGCTCGGCGTGGGTGCTGATGTCGGCCTTTGCTAGGGCCCGCTCGATCTGGTCGACTATCACCGGGATCCCGGCGGTGGATTGGACTGCGAGCTTGTCGGCGAGCGGTGGCGAGAACCTGGCCACATACTCATGATCCACTTCGTGCCATACGGGCAGGATCACCTTGTTCGGCCCGGCTAGCTCGCGCGTGGTTAGCCCATCGAGCTCTCGCTGTGGCCACTCCTTTGCAAAGAAGTCGGGACTCAGGATGACCAGCCCAAAACGGGAATCCGCGAGGCCGCGGTCGATCGATCGACGCAGACCGTCCCCGAGCGTCAACTCGAACTCGTCAAACCACACGCTGTGCCCCCGTCTCCGTAGCGCTTCAGCGAGGGGGCGCGCGATCGTGTCCGTATCCTCGCTGGCGTGAGAGATGAAAAGGTAGACGGTGTCCGTGGCACCGTTTGTGGGGGGCAGTAGATCATCTCCGTGTACGTCTGGGGTAGACACATGCGCAGCTGACTCCTGTTGGCGGTATTGCTCGGGGTAACTGATCTCGAGGAAGTCGATGACGGTTTGGATATCGCCATATAGACGGGCTCGTTCGAGATTGACCTCGAAAGACCACTCCTCCGACTCGGTTCTCCCGAAAGAGGTCCAGAGCTGCCACGCTTCATCACTCAGGAGAGCGCCCAGACGCGCCAATGAGGGGGCGCCCAGCTCAAGTCCGAGGTGCTGACGAACGTCCTCACTCCTGAGTTCGAGGCGCTCCAGCTCGGTAGGGGAAGACGGTCGGAATTCTCTTGCGCTCTTGGCGACATAACGGACGACGGCCACGAAGCGGTCAAGATCCTCGGCAGCTGACCCTATACCCATCAATCCTTGAAGACTTACTCCGACAACTGTCCCCTCCCGGAGCTGGAACTCATGACGACGGATCATTGCCGGGCGCACGAGACCTTGCTCCGCCAGGTCCAGGTAGACGTCCCGCGCTTCAACGTTGGCCTCGTCCCAGTGGGCACTGACGTATTGGAAGAGCGGCCACTTCCCCGTCGCGGCGAATGTCTCGTACATGAATTCGAGCATCCGGCCGTGCGGATCGACAACGCCGTCCGCATCTTGGGTGGGCTGCTGGCCTCCGGCCCTGATCTTGGCGAGTGCCGTTTGGTAGGGGACGCCGTCGCTCTTTGAGGCTTCACGAGCGAGGCGCTGCTGCTTGCGATTCGGCTGGGCTGACACGTACGGCTCCTTTCGCGGTGGCGTCCCATGCCCGCCCTGAAAGGGTCATAGCGTCAGTCCGACGGCTGGGCCGCTTCCCCGGCTAACGCGACGTGGGCATGAACCACGAATCGCTAACGGGACGCTTTCGGCAGCGCACGCTAAAGATAGCGCGATCCCCGGCGTCGTCAAGCAGGAAAGCCATACGTGGCCGCATCCATGTGCGGAGTGCCTGCCGGACACGCGCTTCTCGCCAAAGCAGGCACGTCATCGGCCCGAACGAGACGCATGCTTGGGACGACGAGCACCATCCAAGCCGACGCCCGACGCTGCGCCCGCTCTCCACGCCAAGCAGCAGCACGCGGCCGGGGGCTCCACTCTTAAGTTCAACGGTATTGCGTTTTAGAGCCGTCCGGCGATCAGGGCGGCGAGCTCTACAAAGACGTGTTTTTCGAGTTCGCCCTTTGCCACGCGTTGTTCGACCGCCTTGATCACCTCGTCAGGATCAAGGCGACGCCTGGCGTCGCAGGAGATGTCGTGCAGCTCGCGTCGTCTGATCATGTTGCGCACCTCGGACTCCGTCACGCGCATCACGCGGGCGACCTCCATCAGGGAGAACGTCGTACGGCTCGCTTCCAGTGTTACGCCATCGATCACTACATGCGGCCCGTTGATCGTGGTCTGCTCGCTGTTGTTTTGTTGCATACCTCCAAATACTGAGGCGCATCAGAGACAACCGGCTGCTTTCACGCTCAGGCGTCCGACAGCGATCCGTGGCGAGGGCGGGCGATCGTCGAGGTTGAGGTGTGGCCGCCGGGGAGCACCGCGTGCCCGTGCTCGACGAGGCCTGCTTGGAATGTGATCGTGGCAGACATGGCTCGCCTCCCAAGGTGGCCATCGAGATCCTGCCGGCAATCTGGGTAATCGTGGTGCGCTTCGTCGGTGTATGCGCAGAGCACCGTGAGGATCCGCTTGGTGGGCTTGAAGTCGGTGTTGATCGCCTGGGCATAGACCCGCAACGTCGTGCGCTCGTCCGCGTGCCCGGCTTCCTCCTGCACCGACTTCGGAGGGTTGCCGTGGGCGAGCATCATCGCGGTGTAGGTCCGTCGCAGCGTGTGGGTCGAGATCCCTTCGTCGATCACCGGCAGGTCTCGCAGCTGGCGCACACGGTTGGCCTCGCGTAGGGCGGCCAGGACGACGCGAGCGCGAATGTTGTCCTTGGTGCGCTTTTTGCCCGTGGCGCTCGGGAAGACGAGGTCGTTGGGCCCGGTGGCAGGTGCGGCTCGCTTCCAGCGCAGGAGCTCGTCGCGCAGGAAATTGACGATCTTCACCGACCGCTGCGCTGCGTCGGTCTTGGTGCCGCGAACGTTGATCTGCCGGTTGGTGAAGTCGATGTCGCGCCAGCGAAGCTCGCACAGCTCGCTTGCGCGCAGGCCCGCGAGCGCGAGCGTCGTGACGATGGCACGCCGGATGCTCGGCCGTGGGCCGGCGAGCCGCAACCCCGCGTAGTGCGTCACCGTCGACAGCGACAGCTCGAGTTCTGCCGCGATCTGCTTGAGCGTCATCGGGGTCTCGCGCCGTAGACGCTGCACCCGTTCGACGGCTTCGCGGGTTTGCGGCCGGTGTGGCTGGTCGATGCGCGCAGTCGCCTCGATCAAATCGAGCATCTGGTCGGGCATGCACCACGTGCGCCGCGGCTTGCGTGCGCGCAGCTTGACGTCCTCGTCGGCCGCGGGGTTCTCGGGGATGAGCTCCAGTTTCACGGCTCGGCGGAGCACGCTCGCGAGCACCTCGATCGTTTTGTTGATCGAGGAGTGCGACAGCGGCCGGATCGCACGGCCTCGCTCGTCGCGCGCCGGCTCGCTCGCGGCGATCCGCTCCTCTATCTCCTCGGCCTCGGTGAGCTTTGCCTGCTTGTAGCGCTCGATCAGCTCGAGGTCGATCGCTCGCAGCGGATAGTCGCCGAAGAACGGCAGCAGGTGCAACTCGAGCGCCCAGCACATGTAGCGGCCTTCGTCGGACAGCTCGCGCTTCTTTGCGGCGTAAACCTCGTTCGCGAAGGGCTCGAACAGCCGCTCGCCCCCGGTCGGCTGCGCTGGCCGGGGGTCCTGCCATTTTCCCAGCACGACGAGGGCCTCCTGGCGGCGCAGCTCATCACGCGCCTGCGCTTCGCTTGTGCCCTCGCGGCTGTAGCCGAGGGTGACGCGGCGCCGATCGCCGACCGCGACCGTCAGGTTGGCCCAGTAGACGATGCTGCCGTCGCCGAGCGTCTCTTTGCGCACGCTGCTGCTGCGGGGCCGCGCCATCTCTAACGGCCCCCCTGTTTGGCGCCGGCGCTCGCCCGCGAGCGATCCCCGTGGCTCATCGCCGCCTCAGTCCTGGCGCAGACGTCGCGGCCTGCGCCGCAACGGCGTCTCGACGGT
>JBAUXH010000350.1:0-2520 GCA_049584155.1 Solirubrobacteraceae bacterium | reverse complement strand
GTCCTTCTTCGCGTGGCCGCGCATGCCCGCGACGTCCCCGACGCCCGCCACAAGCCCGTCGGCGGGAGTGCGCTCGATCAGCTCCTCGCGCGGGCGGCGCCGCTCCTGGGCGGCGAACACGAGCGGGCGGTACTCCACGAACGTGCCCTCATCCAGCAGCTCGTGCAGGTTCTCGCGGGTCGTGCGCCGTCCCTGCTCGTGGCGTTTGGCGACCGTCTCGGGGCGCGCCGCGTCCCGTCCGAGCATGTGACGCTCACGCACCGCCCGCACATCCGCGCGCTCGCCGCCACTCTGTGACTCCGCGGTGTCGGCGAGCCCGGATTGTGTTGCCTGTTGGGGCTCACGAGATGGTGTCATCGCGAGATCATCGCCGATGGGACACGGCGTCGGTTCGACGTGCGTGGCGCTCACGCATCCCGGTGGGCGCGGCTAGCCTTAGCATGCAGGCGTTATGTCAGCTCAAGAGAGCGAGTCCTCGGCCTCGCAGCGGCGCGAGATCCTCAAGGAGGTCTACGCCCAGACGCAGCAATGCGTGCGCTGCTCCGAACTGGCGGCGACACGCAAAACGGTCGTGTTCGGCGCCGGCAACGCCAACGCCGAGCTGATGTTCGTGGGCGAGGCTCCCGGTGCCAGCGAGGACGAGCAGGGCGTCCCGTTCGTCGGCCGCGCCGGGAAGCTGCTGGAGACGCTGCTCGGGGAGATCGGGATGGCGCGCTCGGAGGTCTTCATCGCGAACGTCCTCAAGTGCCGGCCCCCCGCCAACCGCGACCCGCGCCCGGAGGAGATCGCGAACTGCAACGAGTACCTCTTCCGCCAGGTCGAGCTGATCCAGCCGACCGTGATCTGCACGCTCGGCAACTTCTCCACCAAGCTCCTGCGCGATGATCCGACCGGGATCACGCGCCTGCACGGTCAGCCGCAGGTGTTGACGCTCGGCCGGCGCGCCGTGCGGCTGTACCCGATCTTCCATCCCGCCGCTGCGCTCTACACGCCGCGCATGCTCGAGACCCTGCGCGAGGACTTCGCGCGACTGCCCGCGCTGCTGGCGCAGGGAGCGCCCGAGCAGCCGGACTGGACGTCGGCGCCGGATATCGACTCGAGCGAGCTGGCCGACGCGAGAGCCGACGCCGAAGAGGCCGCTCGGGGTGCGACGAGTCCGGCATCGGCGCCCACCGAGGTCGATCAACTCGGGTTGTTCTGACAGGGCGCCTCAGCAGTCGATCAGCTCCGCTGTCCCGAGACGCGTTCTGCCGTCCGGCATTTGCGGATTGCCGCAAATTGCGCGTTTTCTTGAGCTCGACAGGGCGTCCACGCAGATATCTCTCACGCGCGAATTCGGCATGAGGCCTGGGAATTCGAGCTCACCCGCAGGACAGACGATGGAAATGTCGAAAAATTTCTGCCAGGACCCTAAAGTCGTCCGGTACGCCTGCCGATAACGGTCCTGTCTCCATCCTCAGCAGTATCGACCGGCCCGCGATCCCTCTCCCGCGGGCCGGTCCTCTTTTAAGCGCTCCCGCGGCGCCAACAGCTGCGGTGACCGGCGCCGACAGCGCTGGAGGTGGGACTGGCTGTGGGTCACCCCCAAAACAGAGCCCAGTCCCGCGACGTTTCCTGTCAGAGTTTCGTCGTGGCCACCCGCATCCTCGAGACCGCAGACCCGCGCGAGACCGAAGCTCTCGGCGCCGAGCTGGCCGCTGGTCTGAGCGCGGGTGACGTGGTGCTCGTGCACGGCGAGCTCGGCGCCGGCAAGACGACGTTCGTGCGCGGCGCCGCGCGGGCACTCGGCATCTGCGATCCCGTCACGAGCCCCACGTTCAGCATCGGACACCGCTATCGCGGTACCGGCCTGAGCGTGTCGCACCTGGATCTGTATCGCCTACAGAGTCTGCACCACGAGGACCCCGAGCTCTTGGACGACTATCTCGGCGCCGATCACATCGCCTTCGTGGAGTGGCCCGAGGTCGGCACTGGGGACCTTCCAGAGGCCCGCCTACATGTGACGCTCGCCCACGCGGGCGGCGATCGCAGGCGCATCGAGGTGCGCGATCTGGCGCTGGCCGCCGCCACGCCACCCGCTTTGGAGCCGACGCCGAGATGATCGTGCTCGGATTCGACACCTCCACGCCCGCGACCGCGATCGGGCTGCGTCTCGCCGACGGCACCACCATGCAGGCGCGCGATGACCCCGGCGAGGGCGAACATCCCGGACACGCCACCCGTCTGCTGCCCCTCGCCGCGAGCCTGCTCGCGCAGGCCGGCCTGCGCTTCGCCGACGTGGATCGGATCGCGGTGGGCGTCGGCCCCGGGACCTTCACCGGGCTGCGCATCGGCGCCGCCAGCGCTCGCGGACTGGCGCAGTCGCTGGACGCACAACTCATCGGCGTCTCGAGCCTTCAGGCGCTCGCGTTCGCCGCGGCGAACAGTCGCCAGGCCGGGGGTATGGGCGTCGTCGCCGTGCTGGCGCTAATCGATGCCCGCCGCGGCGAGGCGTTCGCCGCCGCCTACACCCCCGCCCAG
>JBAUXH010000349.1:0-2682 GCA_049584155.1 Solirubrobacteraceae bacterium | reverse complement strand
GTCCGGGACGGCGCGAGCTCCGCGCGATGAGCGTCGCGGCATCGGTGGCTCGCCGGGCCACGCCGGCCGATGTGCCAACGCTCGCGCGTATGCTCGCGCGCGCCTATGATGACGATCCGGTGGCGATCTGGACCTGCCGGTCGGATGCGCTGCGTCCCACGGTGCTCGAAGGGCTCTACAGAGCATCGCTGGCGCAGACGCTCCTCCACGGAGAGGTGTGGGTGACTCCCGAGCTCTCCAGCGCGGCCGTCTGGCTGCCGCCGGGCGACGACGGGACGACGCTCGCGTACAAGCTCGCGCGTGTGCGAGTTCTGCTGCACCCGCGCCTGATCCCACACCTGGTACCGCGTCTGCCCCTGATGGCACTCGGCGCGCACACGATGGGCCGCGCGCACCCGCGCGCGCGGCCCCACTGGTATCTCTCGCTGCTCGCCACCGATCCGCCTGCCCGTGGGCAAGGTCTGGGTGCAGCTGTGCTGCGGCCCGTGTTCGAGCGCTGCGACGCCGATGGCCTCGGCATCTATCTGGAGTCCTCGAAGGAGCGCAACCTCTCCTTCTACGCCCGCCACGGCTTTCGCGTGACCGGAGAGGTGCGGCTTCCGCGAGGCCCCCGGATGTGGTTGATGTGGCGCGAATCCTCCAGCGGGACGTAAGCGAAAACGCGGGCTGAGGCATCATCGTTCATGAGGATCGACGGACCGAGGCGGTCATGAGTATGGGTGTTCCCCGGACCCACTCAAGACGCGGAGCTAAGGTCGCGATGAAGACGGTCGGCAAGCCGCAGGGCAAGGACGACGATCATGAAGGTCGAGTTGGCTTGTCCGGAGGTCACGAATGCGGAGCTGCTCGCCACGAACAGGTCCTCGAAGCCGTGCACCGCGAGGTGCGGATTCAGCACTCCGTCCTCGGGTCGATCTGACATGCGCGTCGTCCCTGCTTGGTGATAGCCGTCGAACAGCCGCTCGCGAAGGCCCTCTGCGGGGTCCGCAAAGAGGTATTCCAGATGCCCGAGGTTGAATTGGCGGAGATAGCGGTCGAAGTGTTCGTGGGCGCGGATGGCCTTGTGGATGTCGTCATCGGCGAAATGCAGGTTGGTGCGCATTCGGGGCATCCCGAGCGCGTCGGTCTCGTTGGTCGGTGCGACGCAACTGTCGTGGTGGGGCAGGTGCTCGGCGTGGTAGTAGAGCGGATAGACGTTTGTGGGACTGGGAACGACGAATCCCGGCACCTTGCGTCCTGGCCTGATGAAGCGCTCATACCCAAATGTCAGGGTGAACCGGATCATCCTTGGGAGGTGACGGATGATGTTGCGGAGGTGCAGCAGGGTCGAGGTTGGGCTGCCGGTGTCGAGCTTGCTGCGCCGGACGCCTTCGCTGATGACGTGGGGACCGAGTGGTGAGGCCAGGATCAGGTAGATGATGGACAGGATCTCGTTGTCGTGGGATGGGTCTTTCATATCCGGGTTTTCGATCCACATCGCGGCATTTGGCAGATCGTGCTCGAGCAGGTAGTCTTGCGAGAAGGTGAAGCGTCGACGTATGTAGACGCCCTCGGGGTCGCGCTCGAAGCCGTATATCGTCGCCTCCGGTGGAGTGTTGAAATGGACTCGCGCAATCGAGGCCCCCACGTGGCACATGTACCAACGTCCCAGGTGCCCGGACTGATTGCCGATGCCGCGAGGGTGGTGGCGGGTCGAGGCAAACAGCAGGCGGGTGGATTCGACGCCGCCGGCTGCGAGCACGTACCGCTTTGCGAATACTCGCACTTCATTGCCGGCCAGCGTTCGCGCGATTAGGTGCTCGACGCTTCGGGCATCGGAGCGACAGACGATTTCGGTGCACGTGAGGTTGCTTACGCGCGTGACGAGCGCAGAGCGCTCGAGCCGGGCCCTATAGACACGGCCGAAGTTCGTCGGCAATGACCAACGCTCCAGCGACGTGGCGCGCACATCGCCACCGGGCCAACCTGGGATCAGGCTGTCTTTGGACAGATTGGGGATCTGACTGACGTCGAACGTCGGCTGCCCACATTTGAACCACTGACAGGCTCGTGGGAAATATCTCTCCATCTCGGCATAGCTGACGGGCCAGCGAGCATCGCCCACGACCTTGCGGTGCTGAAAGTCCACGGGATCGAAGGGCACGCAGCGCCCAGACCACAGGTTGGAGGCGCCTCCGATCTGACGGCGTGTGGTCTGGGACATCGGGGCGTGTAAAGCGTCGCCTCCGACGGTGTCGCCGAGACGCTGGACATCGCGCCCGTAGGAGTCGCCTCCGCTCTCGATCAGCAGGACTTGGTGACCGGCGTCAGCGAGCTCCAGCGCGAGCGTGATGCCCGCCGGACCGGAGCCGACTATGGCAATCTCCGCCGTGAGCGTCGCTTGCAGCGGGAGGGATGTCGCGTCGATATGCATGAGATGTCGGTCACTGGCAAAGTGGTGTAGCTGGCGTTGTCCCTGCTCGCCTCGTGGTTCCGTTTTCCCGCAGGTCCTCGCCGTGGGTCTCGGCTAGCTCTGATGACGTCTTATTGAGCCCGCCACTACCGCGGCGCGCACGCAGCGCCAGCCACAGCCCGTACCACAGCCCAGCGCACATCGCGGCCAGCCAGTTGGGTCCCACCCACCCGGCCGCGACCACGGTGGGGCGCTTGCGGCGCAGCGCGAGGGCGCTGGCGGCGAAGGGC
>JBAUXH010000348.1:0-10516 GCA_049584155.1 Solirubrobacteraceae bacterium | reverse complement strand
GCCCCGAGGACGCCGAGCGCGCGGTCGCCGCCGCTCGCGCCGCCTTCGAGGGCCCCTGGTCGGAACTGCCCGCCGCCGGGCGCGAGCGCCTGATGCACGATCTCGCCCTCGCCGTCGAATCGCACGCCGAGGAGCTCGCGCAGATCGAGTCGCTCGACAACGGCAAGCCCGTCGGCCTGGCGCAGTACGTCGACGTGCGCGGAACCGCCGCGCACCTGCGCTACTTCGCCGGCTGGCCCACCAAGATCGAGGGCGCCGTCCTGCCCGTCGCCGCTGGCGCGGGCATGCACTGCTACACCCGCCGCGAAGCCGTCGGCGTGTGCGCGCAGGTGATCCCCTGGAACTTCCCCCTGCTGATGGCCTCCTGGAAGCTCGCGCCCGCGCTCGCCGCAGGCTGCACCGTCGTGCTCAAGCCCGCCGAGCAGACCCCGCTCTCCGCACTGCGCCTCGGCGAGCTCGCGCTCGAGGTCGGCTTCCCGCCCGGCGTCATCAACGTCCTCACCGGCGACGGCACCACCGGCGCCGCGCTCGTCGCCCATCCCGACATCGACAAGATCGCCTTCACCGGCTCCACCGCCGTCGGACGCGAGATCGGCGCAGTCGCCGGACGCGCGCTCACACGCGTCACGCTCGAGCTCGGCGGCAAGTCGCCCAACATCATCCTCCCCGACGCCGACATCGACGCTGCCGTCGCCGGCGCCTTCCAGGCGATCTACTTCAACTCCGGCCAGGCCTGCAACGCCGGCTCGCGCCTGTTCGCTCCCGCCGAGCGCTTCGAGGAGATCACGAGCAAGCTCGCCGAGCGCGCCTCCCAGACGCCGCTCGGTCCCGGCCTCGATCCCTCCTCACAGCTCGGGCCCCTCATCTCCGCCGAGCAGCAGTCGCGCGTGCTCTCCTACATCGCCTCCGGCCGTGACGCCGGCGCCGAGCTCTTGACCGGTGGCTCGGCGACGCTGGGCGACAGCGGCGGCTACTACGTCGAACCGACCCTCTTCACGACCACCTCTGACGATCTCGACATCGCCCGCGAGGAGATCTTCGGACCCGTCCTCGTCGCCTCGCCCTACGACACGCTCGAGGAGGTCGCCGCGCGCGCCAACGCCTCCGAGTACGGCCTCGCTGCCGGCGTCTGGACGCGCGACGTCTCCAAGGCTCACCGACTCGCCGCGCTGCTGCGCGCCGGCATGATCTACGTCAACAGCTGGGGCGCCGTCGACCCGTCCGCACCGTTCGGGGGCTTCAAGTCCTCGGGTGTCGGTCGCGAGCATGGCCGCGACGGCCTCGACGCCTACCTGGAGACCAAGACGGTTTGGACCGCGCTGTAGCTCCGGACGCTCCGCTCCGCGCACGCATGTACCGGGTCTCGCCGTCGTGACCAATCAGGCTCTCGCTGCCGGCGCCCCCGCGCCGCCCTCGTCCCTCGTCACCGCCCCCTCGAAGCCCCAGATCACCCGCTGGCGGGCGCCGCTGGCGGCCGTCTGCGGGCTCGTGCTGCTCGCCGCGACCGTCGAGATCGTCCTCGATGCTGCCCAGCGGCATTCACCGCTCGTTCCGCGCTCACCGCAGATATCCGGCTGGATTGTCTCCCTCGGCGGCGAGCGCCTCGGCTACCGCGTCTTCCTGATCGCGATCCTCGCCGCGAGCGTCGCCTACGGCGTGCTCCTGTGGCTCTTGCGCGCTCGCACACACAACGTCTCGTTGTCGCGCTGGGCGATCGGACTCGTCGCACTGCTGAACCTGATCGTCTTCGTCGGCCCGATCCTGATCTCCACCGACGTGTTCAGCTACCTCGCCTACGCCCGCATGGGCGTCGTCCACGGGATCAACCCCTACACGCACGGCCCCGTCGCGATCGTCGGTGATCCCGTCTTCTACTACGTCGGGCACGACTGGTTGCGCGTCGCCACCGCCTACGGCCCGATCTACACGCTGCTCTCCTACCCGCTAGGGCTGCTCGGGCTGATCGGTGGTCTGTGGGTGATGAAGGTCTATGCACTGCTCGCCTCCGCCGTCACGCTCACGCTCACCTGGCATGTTGCGCGCCGGCGCGGCCACGACCGCGTGTTCGCGCTGCTCGCCGTCGGCGCCAACCCGCTGTATGTGATCTACGGCCTCGGCGGCGCCCACAACGACCTGATCATGCTCGCGCTGATGATGGCCGCCGTCGCGTTCACGCTCTCAGACCGCGACGCGGCCGCCGGAGCGGCCGTCGTCGTCGGAGCGCTCGTCAAGGCCACCGTCGCGGTGCTGCTCCCGTTCATGATCCTCGCCCGCCGGCGATCCGCGGCGATCTACGGCGCGCTCGCCGCGCTGGGGCTGTCCGCGCTCGTCGGCTACCTCGCGTTCGGTATCCACGGCATCGACGTCGTCTCCGCGCTCAACCGCGATTCGGCGTTCGTCTCGACCGACAGCTTCCCCAACGAGCTCGCCCACCTATTCGGCAAGCCCGGTGTGTTCCCCATCGATCACGACCTACTCAAGGCCGCGCTCGTGCTGATCGTGCTGCACCTGCTGTGGCGCACCTGGCGCGGCTATGACTGGGTCGCCGCCTCCGGCTGGGCGCTCTTGGCTATCTCGGTCACCAGCACCTGGCTGCTCGCCTGGTACATCCTCTGGCCGCTGCCGCTGGCGGTCGTCACACGCGACCGGCGCCTGCTGCTCGCCACCCTGTTCGTGCAGGGCCTGTTCCTCGTCCACCAGACCTCGCCGCTGTTCGCCCCGGTCTCCTGAGCATGAGCCGCGTACGCCTCATCGAGACCACGCTCCTGATCCTGTTCGGGCTGCTGCTCGCCGGCGCAACGATCAACGACGTCACTCGCCAGACCCACGTCAACCAGCGCCTGATCGAGGACCTGCGCACTTGGCGCGCATATACCCACCACGACTACCACAACCTCTCGATCGAGCAGACGCTGTTCGGCGAACGCTCCCAGCGGGAGGTCGTCTGTGGCAACACCGCCCCGGGGCCACCGAAAACGCGCGTCCAGATCTGCCTCGCGATCTGGGGTCCCGTCGCGGGAGGACGGCGCGTAGTGCACGGCGGCTGGTATCTGCCGCCGGACACCGAAGAAGACCTGCGCCGTCACCGTTACGGCTGCTTCGGTCCGGCCTCCTCCGGCATCTGTCCGACCGCGGCCGAAGCCGCGAGCGAACACCGGTCCGCGCGAACGGGCCCCGGTACGTGAGCGCGGCAAGCATGTCCCAAGCCCTCGGACATGACACGGCGACCGAGACCGGCGAAGGAGTCAAGTCCACACGCTCACTACCTGCCTGGTGGCCACTGGCGGCGCTGACGATCCTCGCGGCCATTCTCCGTCTCACCACGCTCGGCGCGCAGAGCTTCTGGTACGACGAGGCGTTCACACCCGTCCACGTCCTACACCCGAGCCTCACGGCGACCCTACGCTCGGTCGTGCACACCGAGAACACACCCCCCCTCTGGTATCTGATCGCCTGGGCCGACTCACGCGTACTGGGGACCGGTGAGTACGCACTGCGCCTGCCCTCAGCGCTCGCGGGCATCGCGACGGTGCCGCTCGCCTGGGCGATCGGGCGCGAGCTGACCGCGCGGCGCGCCACCGCCGTCGCGATGGCCGCGTTCGTGGCTGTGAACCCGCTGTTGGTCTGGTACTCCCAGGAGGCCCGCGCCTACGGCCTGTTCGTGCTCTTCGCAGCCCTCGCGATGCTCTGCTTCCTGCGCGCCCTGCACGTTCCGTCCCGTGGGCGGATGGCGGCATTCGCGCTGAGCGGGTGGTTGGCGCTGCTGAGTCACTACTTCGCCGTTTTCCTGCTGATCCCGATGGTTCTGTGGCTGTTGTGGGCGCACGCGGATCGTCTGCGCGCCCTAGCGCCTGCGATCGGTGCGCTCGTGCTCGTCGCTCTGGCACTGACGCCGCTGATCTCCGCACAGGGAGGTCACGGCACACAGTGGATCGGCGCCTGGGCCTTGACGAGTCGCCTGCAGGCGATCCCCCAGTACTACCTCACCGACTACTACGGCGCCGCGCTCGGGCACGGGATCGAGTTGCTCATCGCGCTGCCGATCCTTGCCGGGTTGGGGCTCGGCCTGTGGCGCGTGCTGACCCCACCCGAGGAGCGTGGCGCCTTGATCGCCCTAACGGTCGCCGCCGCCGGCATCCTGATCCCGATCGCGCTGGTCGCATTCGGCGCCGACTACCTCGCCCCGCGCAACCTCGTCGCCGCAATGATTCCCCTCACCGCGCTGATCGCCGTGATCGTGCCCTCTCAGCGGTCAGGACGCGCAGGAATCGCGCTTGCCGTCATGATCGCCGCCGCATTCCTGGCGATCTCCGTGGACGTCGCGCTGTCCCCGCGCTTGCAGCGCGGGGACTGGCGTGGACTCGCTGAGACCCTCCGCAGTGTCGCCCCCGCGCAGAGCGCGACCACGGCGCCCCGGCGCGTGATCACGACCGTCGAGCTCGGGGCCGCCCCGTTGGAGTACTACCTGCCGGGGTTGCACAACCTCGCTCCGGGTATGTCGGTGAGGGTGAACGAGATCGAGGAGACCGGCTATGCCCCATTGCGAGCCTCTGCGAGCCGACCACCGGCGCCCGGCTTTCACCTGCTCGATCGTGGGGATATCCACGGTTTGATCGTGTATCGCTTCGTCTCCCCGGTTCCGCGCGCGGTATCCGAGGCGACGCTGCGCCGACACGTGATCACCCATGCGCACCCCGAGGTGCTCGTCGGCGCCGGTGACCGGTAGGGGCCATAGCAAGGTGCGCAACCGTCGTCATCAGGCAAAACCATCTAGCTTTCTCGCATGTCCTCTCCGACCGTAGAGGCGCCCAGCAACGCACATGTGGCATTGCAGCGAGCCTACGAGCGCCTGCTCAGCCTCCAGGATGCTGCCGGCTGGTGGCAGGGAGAGTTGCAGACGAACGTAACGATGGACGCCGAGGACATGCTCCTGCGGGAGTTCCTCGGCGTGCGCCGCCCCGATGAGACCGAGCACTCGGCCGCCTGGATTCGCTCCCAGCAGCGCGAGGATGGCACCTGGGCAAACTTCCACGGTGGTCCCGGTGAGCTATCGACAACGATCGAGGCCTACTGGGCTCTACGTCTCGCCGGGGACGCATCCGAGGCAGAGCACATGCGTCGGGCCGCCGCGTTCGTGCGCGCGCAGGGCGGAATCGAGCGCGCACGTGTGTTCACTCACGTATGGCTCGCCCTGTTCGGGCTGTGGTCCTGGGATGCGGTGCCCGCACTGCCGCCCGAGATCGTGCTGCTGCCCGCATGGGTGCCCCTGAACGTGTACGACTTCGCCTGTTGGGCGCGCCAGACGATCGTCGCGCTATCACTCGTTAAAGCCCACCGGCCGGTGCGCCCGCTGGGGTTCAAGCTCGACGAGCTGAGCACCGCCTCTAGCGGCGAGTCGGCGGCCGCGCCGCGCCGCGCGGTCTCAGGTAAAGGCCGGCTGCTAGCCGGCCTTGATCGGGTACTACGCGCATACGAGCGACGGCCGATCGGACCATTGCGCCGGCTCGCACTCGGCCGGTGCGAGCGTTGGATCGTGCGCCGCCAGGAGGCCGATGGCTCCTGGGGGGGAATCCAACCGCCGTGGGTCTACTCGCTGATGGCTTTGAATCTCGGCGGCTACCCGCTCACCCACCCGGTGATGCGCCGGGGGTTGCAGGGCCTAGATCGATTCATGGTCGAAGACCAGGACGACGCCCGCGGCGTGGGGGCGCCGCCCGGTCCTAGCCGCCGCCTGGAAGCGTGCCAGTCACCGGTGTGGGACACGGCGCTTGCGATGGTGGCACTCGCCGACGCGGGTATCCCCGGAGACGATCCAGCGATGGTGCGCGCCGCGCAGTGGCTGCTTGGCGAGGAGGTCACCGCGACCGGCGACTGGACCGTGGCTCGTCGAGGCCTTGCGCCCGGAGGGTGGGCGTTCGAGTTCGCCAACGTCAACTACCCAGACGTCGACGACACCGCCGAGGTCGTGCTCGCGCTGCGTCGCGTCGCGCGCGCCCTGAGCGCCTCGTCCAACGGTGGCTCCTCAGCTGCGCAGATCCGCTCCAGGATCGACGCGGCGATCGGCCGCGCGGTGCGCTGGGCACAGGGTATGCAAAGCGCCGGCGGCGGCTGGGGCGCATTCGACGCCGATAACACACGCGCGCTCGTGCGCGAGCTGCCGTTCCTGGACTTCGGCGAGGTGATCGACGAGCCGAGCGCCGATGTCACCGCCCATGCCCTCGAGATGCTCGCGGCACTGGACATGCTCGACACGCCCGCCGCTCGCCGCGGCGTGAGCTGGCTGATAGCCGAGCAGGAACCCGACGGCTCATGGTTCGGGCGCTGGGGCGTCAACCACATATACGGGACGGGCGCCGCGGTGCCGGCGCTGATCGCCGCGGGACTCGCGCCGGGCGAGACGTGCATCCGCCGGGCAGTGGACTGGCTGCAGCGCCACCAAAACGAGGACGGTGGCTGGGGCGAGGATCCGCGCTCATACGATGATCCCGCCTGGATCGGGCGAGGTCAGAGCACCGCCTCGCAGACCGCCTGGGCGCTGCTCGCGCTGCACGCCGCCGGGCACACCGCCACGCCGGCCCTGCAGCGTGGCGTGGACTGGCTAGTGGCTACCCAATGCGCGGATGGGACCTGGGATGAGCCCCAGTACACCGGCACCGGCTTCCCCTCGGACTACTACATCAACTACCACCTGTACCGGCTCGTCTTTCCGATCGCGGCCCTCGGCCGCTGCCTTGGCTCGGCCGCCGCGACGCGGTGACGGGCGGATGATCGCAGCCTCGCCAGCGCCGGGCGTACCAGCCGGAGGGCGGGGTGCACACGTGCCCGCGCCGAGCCAACTCCCCACCGCCGGGGCCGTTATGGCGCGCGCGCAGGGCGAGAACTTCCCCGTCGCGGGGTGGCTGCTCGGCAAACGCCTGCGCAGTCACCTGCTCGCCTTGTACGGGTTCGCCCGTCTGGTCGACGAACTCGGCGACTCGTTCACCGGCGATCGTGCGGCTGCGCTGGATTGGTTGGAATGCGACTTGGATCGGGCCTATCGCGGTGAAGCCGAGCATCCTCTGCTGCGGGCTCTGCAGCCCACACTGCGCGAGTGCGGTCTACCGCACGAACCGTTCGTACGCCTGATCGAGGCCAACCGCATGGACCAGCGCGTCAGCCGCTATGAGACCTGGGAGCAGCTACGCGCCTACTGTGAGCTCTCCGCCAACCCCGTCGGAGAGCTCGTACTCGGTGTGTTCGATCAGGCCACGCCCTCGCGCGTGAGGCTCTCGAACGACATCTGCACGGCGCTGCAACTCACCGAGCACTGCCAGGACGTGGCCGAGGATCTGGCTCGTGAGCGCGTCTATCTGCCGGCCGAGGACCTCGCCCGCTGCGGGTGCACGCTCGCCGACCTAGCCGATGCCCATGCCGGAGGACCGTTGCGGAAGACGCTCGCATTCGAGGTCTCGCGCTCGCGCGAGTTGCTCGCGCGCGGAGCGCCACTGATCGGCGAGCTGCGCGGTGTTCGGGCTCGGCTCGCGGTCGCTGCGTTCGTGGCCGGGGGACGTACCGCACTGGACGCGATCGAGCGCGCGAACTATGACGTGCTCGCCGGTCCGCCCAGCGCCGGCGCAGCGCGGCGACTGCTGGGGCTGGTCGGCACGCTCGTGGAGCGCCGTCAGTGAGCACGGCCACGCGAGAGGCCTACCGCAAGTGTGAGGCGATCACGCGGCGCACCGCCGCTAACTTCTATTACGGCATCCGCCTGCTCTCGCCCGAGCGGCGCCGGGCGATGTGCGCGGTGTACGCGTTCGCGCGCCGCATCGACGACATCGGTGATGGAGCACTCGCGCGCGAGGAGAAGCTGCAGCTTCTCGACGCCCAGGCGCGCGCCCTCGCCGCGTTAGGAGGCGCTGGAGACGGAGCGCATGGCGCGGGCGGCACTCCGACCGTGACCGCCGCCGTTGTCGTGACCGTGGCCGAGACAGAGCATGCGCAAACGACCGGCATCGCGCCCGATCCGCCGCCGGCCGATCCCGTGATGGTTGCGCTAGCCGACGCTTACGTGCGCTTCGACGTGCCTCCAGACGCGCTGCAGGCGCTGATCGCAGGAGTGCGTATGGACGTCGAGGGCGTGATGTATGAGAGCTTCGAGGACCTCGTGCTCTACTGTCGGCGCGTAGCCGGTGCGATCGGCCGGGCGTGTCTGGCGATCTTCGCGCTGCGCGATCCAGCCGGGACGGATCGGGCCGCGGCGCAACAGCTAGCTGACGATCTCGGCGTGGCGCTACAGCTCACGAACATCCTACGCGACGTCCGCGAGGACGCGCAGACCGGCCGCGTCTACCTGCCCGCCGAAGACCTGCGCCGATTTGGGCTGATCGCGGCCGGCGATGAGCGCGAGGCGGCCGACACGATCATGCGACTCGCGGATCGAGCGGCGATCGACGGGGACGGCGCCGGGATAGATGGAGCGCGAGCCGAGGCGGGCTGGCTCGACGCGCTCGTGCGCTTCCAGTCTGATCGTGCGCGCGTGTGGTTCGATCGCGGGATGACGCTGGCGCCGCTGCTGGACAGGCGCAGCGCCGCGTGCCTGCTGGCGATGGCCGGCATCTACAGTCGCCTACTGACCCGCATCGCCGCCGACCCCGAGCGTGCCCTACGCGAGCGGGTCTCGCTGCCGATGCGTGAGAAGACATGGGTCGCGGCGCGCAGCATGCTCGGAGGCGGCGGTTGAGCGTGCTGGAGGGTGCGGACCGCGACGTGCTCGTGATCGGTGGAGGTCTCGCGGGGATCGCCGCGGCCCTGGACTGTGCTGAGGCGGGCGCGCGAGTGACGCTCCTCGAGGTGCGGCGCAGACTCGGCGGTGCCGCCTACTCGTTCGAGCGCGATGGCCTGAGCATCGACAACGGTCAGCACGTGTTCCTGCGCTGCTGCAGCGCCTACCGCCGACTCCTGCACCGGCTCGGGAGCGAGCATGGGGTCATCGTGCAGAGTCACCTGCAGATTCCTGTCCTGAGCCCCGGGACCGAACCGTTCATTCTGCGTCGAGGAGGGCTCCCGGCGCCGCTGCATCTCGCCGGTGCGCTCATGCGCTACCCCCATCTCACGCTCGCCCAACGGCTGAGCGCGGCACGCGCAGCGCTCGCGCTCGGACGGCTCGATCCAGACGACGCGGCGCTCGAACGCCAGACCCTCGGCGAGTGGCTCGGCGCACACGGCCAGGGCCCCGATGCGCTGGCCGCGCTGTGGGATCTGATCGCGTTGCCGACCCTCAACCTGCCTGCCGCGCAGGCGTCGCTGAGGCTCGGAGCGTTCGTATTTAAGACGGGCCTACTAGCGAGCGCGAGCGCGGGCGACATCGGCTTTCACGAGCGTTCGCTGAGCGAAACGATCGCCGCGCCCGCCCTGCGCGCGCTGGCATCCGCCGGAGTCGAGGTACGTCTGGGTTGGCGCGCCGAATCGATCGAGCGTGCCGGATCTGACTTTCGCGTACGTGGCACGGGCGCGACGGAGATCCCGAACACCCAGGACGATGGACTGCTCGTCCCGGCCGTGATCGTGGCCGTCCCGCATGCCCGCGCGGCGGGGTTGCTGGACACGCTCGCGCCGGATGTCGCCGGTGGGCTGCGCCAGATGGAGAGCTCGCCGATCGTGAACCTCCACGTCGTCTATGACCGGCCCGTTTGCGAGCACAGGTTCGCGGCGGGAGTAAACACCCCCATGCAGTACCTGTTCGATCGCACCGTCGCCGGCGGTGTCCCGACCGACTGCCAATATCTGGCGGTGTCGCTATCGGGTGCCGAGCGAGAGATGCGGATGAGCGTGGATGAGCTGCGCGAGCTGTATCTGCCCGCCCTCGCCGCACTGTTGCCGCGAGCTCGCGATGCTCGTGTGGAGGGCTTCTTCGCCACGCGCGAACACGCCGCCACGTTTCGCGCCGTCCCCGGGGTCGCCCGACTGCGTCCCGGCGCCCACACCTCCACACCCGGGCTGGTGCTCGCCGGGGCGTGGACCGACACCGGCTGGCCGGCCACGCTCGAGGGTGCGGTGATGAGCGGGCACACCGCCGCCCGCGTTGCGCTGGCCGCACTCGAGCTCGATCGAGGCGCGGCGGATGGTAGGGCCGTTGGCGAGATGGGGATGGCGTGAGCCAGATCCTCGTCGCTGCGCCGCTGGCGCTGGAGGAGGCGTTGATCCGCTCGGGCTCGCGCGGAGCGCACGTGCGCAAGACTGGCATGGGCCCGGATAGGTCGCTCGCCGCGGCGCAGCGACTCTCGGGTGAAGCGGGTGACGCGCTGCTCGTGCTGGGCTTCTGCGGTGGTCTCGACGCGCAGGCGCGCCCGGGCGAAGTGATCGTCGCCGAGGAGGTGCTGACGGCGGCGGACGAGGGGCACGATCCGGTGCGTGCGAGCTGTGACGGCGTCTGGCAGCTGACAGGCGCTTTGCTCGCCGCCGGGATGACGGTGCGCGCCGGCCCGATCGTAGGCGTCGGCAAGATCGCGACCGGCGAGCGGCGCGAGCAGTTGCGCAC
>JBAUXH010000347.1:0-1975 GCA_049584155.1 Solirubrobacteraceae bacterium | reverse complement strand
CGTGTGACCGCGACCGTGCGCAGCGAGTCCTCACGCGAGCAGGTCGCGGCACTGGGGGCCGAGGCGATCGCCCCCGAGGACTTCGCTCAGCACGGACCGTTCGACGTGATTCTGGAGCTCGTGGGGGCCCCCAACATGCCCGAGAACCTCAACGCTCTCACGACGGGCGGGCGGATCGTCGTGATCGGGGTCTCCGCCGGCGTCAAGACCGAGCTGAACCTGCTCGCGCTGATGGGCAAGCGTGCGCGCATCCACGGCTCCACGCTGCGGGCGCGTCCGCTAGAGGAGAAAGGGATCACCGCCCGCCTGTTGGAGTGCGAGGTATTGCCGCTATTCGACACGGGCTCACTGCGCGTGCCGATCGCCGCGACGTTCCCGTTGGAGGAAGCTGCCGCCGCCTACGAGCGCTTCGCGGCGGGCGGCAAGCTCGGCAAGATCGTCCTCACGATCTGAGCAGCCCGCCGCCGGCCCTCAGTACGGCGGCTGCGCCGCGTACCAATCCCCCAACGCCCGGAACGCCGCCCAGAACGCGCGCTTGGCGTCGGTCTCGTCGAGAGAGTCATCGATGTTGGGGACGTAGAGGGCGTCGATCGTGGGGGTGAGTTGCTGGATCTCACCCAGGCGCGGCTGAAGTTCGCGCGCGAGTGGGATTTCCATCTCGCCGAGCGCCGCGAGCGCGTCGGCGCCCATCGCGACGACGATCCGCGGTTGTACGATCGCGATCTCCTCGACGACCCGCGCGACGCAGGCGAAATCCGCGAGCGAGGCGTCGCTGAGCGGGCACTTCACGCACAGCGTGCCGTAGACAGCGAGCGGGTCGATCGACAGGCGCTTGAGCGACTTCATCAGCGCGCCGCCCGCGCGGCCGTAAAAGGCGACGCCCTCCTCGATCTCCGAGGGCTGGGGAGCGTACTTCAGCAGCATCACGTCGGCCTGCGGATGCCCCGAGCCGAGCACCGGCATGAGGTTGCCGCGGGGACAGTGCGGGCAGGCCTGCAGCTCGCGCGTGAGCGTGTTCAGCTCGCGGATGGCGCGCTCCAGGTACTTCTCGCGGATCTCATCATCGGTTACAGGCATCGACCCCGAGGGTTTTGACGAACCCACGATGTCTCCCTGCCCTTGCATCGCTACTTGCGGCTGCCGCCCATCGCGCGCTTGACCCTTCGCGCCCGGCTGGCGCGACGCGCTGAGGGTGGAGTGGCGCGGGTTTGCAGGAACTTGAGCGCCTGCACGTAGAGCAGGCTGGTGGGGCGCGTATGGATCTCGGCGTCGCGCAGGGACTGCAGGAACTCGGCCGGGCCGTCGAAGTCGCGCATGCGGTTGCGTACCGAGCCAAGACCCTGGGCGACGTGCGAATCCGAGCCCGCCGCCGCGATGATCCGGTACTTGGCGGCGAAGCGCGCGGCCTCGTCGTTGAAAGCGCCGATCGCCACGCGCGGGTTGAACACCTCGATCGCGTCGACCTCCTCCACGATCGACAGCAGGTGCTCGTAGTCGGGGACCGAGTGCAGTCGGTCGAAGGGGTGGGGCACATACACCAACCCGCCCTGGCGGCGGATCTCCGCGACGGTCTCCTGCAAGGTCATGCCGCGCGGGATCAGCTCCTCGATAAACAGCCCGATGACCTCGCCCTGGTCGGCCGTCTTAACCTCCTCGCCGACGATCACCTTCACGTCCACGCCCGCCTCGCGTGCGTGTTCGCGCGCCGCGATCGCGCCGGAGATCTCGTTGTGATCGGTCACCGCGATCGCCCCTAGACCGCGCTCGCGCGCGGTCGCGAGCAGTACCTCGACGGGGGTGGCGCAGTCGTAGGAATGGTCGGTGTGCATGTGCAGGTCCACGTCTATGCGCGGCCGTCCGAGCAGGCGCTCGCGCAGCGTCGGATCGCCGCTGGGGCCGTGTCGGCGGGCGGCCAGTTCGCGGTAGATCGACTCGAGCTCGCCGGCGGCGTCGCCGGCGTCGGGCACGAGGCGGT
>JBAUXH010000346.1:0-6005 GCA_049584155.1 Solirubrobacteraceae bacterium | reverse complement strand
GGATCGAGCGGGCTCGCGCCGTCGGCGGAGGGGACGGCGCCCAGCGCGGGATAGGCGAAGCGCCCGCGGTCGCACAGCCAGCCGTCATCGACCTCGCCGTGCTCACGCGAGAGCACGCGCAGCACGCGCTCGTCGCGCACGGTCAGCGTGACGTTGCACTGAGCCGGGCACAGCGTGCACACCGAGCCCGCGTCCTCGACATCCCACGGGCGCGCCCTGAAGCGATACGGGCGCGAGGTCAGCGCGCCGACAGGACACAGCTCGACGATGTTGCCGCTGAACGGCGCGACGTAGGGATGTCCGTCGAAGGTGGAGATATAGGAGTGCGCGCCGCGCTCCAGCAGCACGAGCTGGTGGTCTTCGGAGATCTCCTGGCTGAAGCGCGCGCAGCGGTAGCAGAGGATGCAGCGCTCGCGGTCGATCGCAATCGTGGGGGAGAGCTCCAACGGCTTGACGAAGTGGCGCTTGGGCTCCACGAAGCGGGAGATGCCGGGTCCCCAGCCGAACGTGATGTCCTGCAGCGGGCACTCGCCGCCCTTGTCGCACACGGGGCAGTCGAGGGGATGGTTGATCAGCAGGAACTCCACGACCGCGCGCTGGGCCTCCTTGACCCGCTCGGACTGGGTGTTGACGACCATGCCGTCCTTGACCGGCGTCGAGCAGCCCGTCTGCAGCTTCGGGATGCCCTCGACCTCCACCAGGCACATGCGGCACGCGCCCACCGGGTGGCCGAGCTTGGGCTCGTAACAGAACACCGGGATCTCCACGTCGCCGTGCTTGGCGGCGTCCACGAGCATCGCGTTTTCCGGCGCCTGCACCTCGCGGCCGTCGATCGTGAAGGTGATGATTTTCTCCTGGGGCCGTGGCATCACGCGGCCTCGAATTGAAGTGCTCCGCGGGACATCCTGTCCCGCGATTTGATGGTCACGTACGCCCTCCGGACGTCCGTGGCGCTTCGGGCCTGCGGCCCTTCGCTTGTAACTGCCTTTGTCATGCCACAGCCCCTGTGGGCTCGAGCGCGGTCAGGCGCCGGGTTTCCATGTGGGCTTCGAACTCGTCTTTGAACTTCGCGATCATCGAGCCGATCGGCATCGCCATCGCGTCTCCCAGCACGCACAGGCAGTGGCCGATGATGTGCTCCTGCACCGAGGCCATGATCTCCAGATCCATCGGCGTCGCCTCGCCGCGGTCGATCCGCTCGAGCATCTTCACCGTCCAGTTCGTGCCCTCGCGGCAGGGGGTGCACTTGCCGCAGGACTCGTGGCGGTAGAACTTCGCGACCTTCAGCGCGACGTCGAGGATCGGCGTCGAGTCGTCCACGACGATGATCGCGCCCGAGCCGAGCATCGAGCCGGCTTTCGCCAGCGAGTCGAAGTCATACGGGACGTCGAGGTCCTCCGCGGTGAGCACCGGCGCGGAGGAGCCACCCGGGAACCAGCACTTCACCTCGCGCCCGGGCTCTGGACCTCCCGCCAACCCATACACGATCTCTCGAGAAGGGACGCCCAGCTCGATCTCATAGTTGCCCGGTCGCTGCACGTGCCCGGAGATGCTCACGAGCTTCGTACCGGTCGAGGTCTGCACGCCCAACTTGGCGTACTCCGCGCCGCTCATCTCGATGATCGCGGGGACCGTCGCCAACGTCTCGACGTTGTTGATCAGCGTCGGTCCTTGGTACAGCCCCTGGTTGGCGGGGAACGGCGGCTTCAGCCGCGGGTTGCCGCGCTTGCCTTCCAGCGAGTCCAAGAGGCCCGTCTCCTCGCCGCAGATGTACGCGCCCGCGCCGCGGTGCACGAGGAGCGACAGCGAGTGCTCGGAGTCGAGAATGTTCTCGCCGACATACCCCGCCGCGCGGGCTTCGGCGAGCGCCGCGTCGAGGACGTCGGCCTGCAGCACGTACTCGCCCCTGATGTAGATGAACGAGCGGCTCGCGCCGGCCGCGTAGGAGGCGATGATCAACCCCTCGATCAGCATGTGCGGGGTCTTCTGCATCAGTTCGCGGTCCTTGAACGTGCCCGGCTCGGACTCATCGGCGTTGCACACGAGGTACTTCTCGATCGATCCCTTCGGCAGGAACGAGACCTTCTTGCCCATCGCGAACCCCGCCCCGCCACGCCCGCGCAGACCGGAGGCTTCGAGGTTCTTCAGCACGTCCTCGGGGGTCATCGCCAGCGCCTTGCGCAGCGACTCGTAGCCGCCACGGCGTTCGTACACGGCGAGCGTGTTCAGCCCCGGCTCATCGATGTCCTTGAACAGCAGCCGCTCGCTCATCGCGCGCCGTCCTCGGGGGCGTGGGGTGGGAACTCCCGCGAGTTCGCGTTCGGGTCCGCGACCAGGCGCGTAGCCAACTGCTTATCCGGCAGCACCTCCCGCCCGGCGCGGATGTCCTCCAGGAGCTGAGGGATGTCCTCGGTCGTGAGCGGCCCGATGTAGACGCCGTCCACCGAGGCCATCGGCGCGATGTCGCACGCGCCCAGGCACTCGAACGCGCGCACGTTGAATGCCGCGTCATCGCCCGCCGCCTCGCACATCGCGCCGTACAACTCGTCCGCGCCGCGCAGCGAGCAGGAGATGTTTGTGCACACATACACGCTCGTCCTGCCCACCGGCTCGGTCTCCAGCATGTCGTAGAACGTCACCACCGCATCCAGCTCCGCGGGGGTCACTCCCATCACGCACGCGGCCTGCTCGATCGCCTCCGGCGAGCACCACCCGTGCACGCGCTGCGCCGCCGCGAGCGCCGGCAATGCGGCCGAGCGCGTGTCCGGATACAGGGCCATATGCGCTTCGATCTCCTTGCGCAACGCCTCCGGGACGGGCGTCGTCGCGGGGTCGGGGATAGTCGCCGGATCCTTCTCCAAATCGGCCGGCTGGTCCCAGCCCCGAGAGGTGGCGGGGGAACTACTACTCATCTGTCTATACCCCCGAGAATCGGGTCCAACATCGCCGTTGTCGCGATCATGTCCGCGATGTAGCTGCCCCGGCACATCGGCCCGAGCGCCTGCAGGTTCACAAACGACGGGTCGCGCATGTGCACCCGCGCGGGCTTCGACGAGCCATCCGAGCGCACATAACAGCCGAGCTCGCCACGGGGGGACTCGATCGGGTTGTACACCTCGCCCGGCGGCACCCTGAACCCCTCCGTCACGAGCTTGAAATGGTGGATCAGCGCCTCCATCGAGGTTGCGAGCTCGTGCCGCGGAGGGAGGGCGACCTTGCGATCGTCGGTGATGTATGGACCCTCGGGCAGCCCCTCCAGTGCCTGCTCGATGATCTTCACCGACTCGTAGATCTCCGCCAGGCGCACCGCGAAGCGGTCGTAGTTATCGCCGACCGTGCCCACCGGGATCTTGAACTCGAACTGCTCATACGAGCTGTATGGAGCCGCCTTGCGCAGATCCCACGGGTTGCCCGCCGCGCGCAGCAAGGGGCCGGTCACGCCCAATGACAGCAGCGTCTGCGCGTCCAGCGCGCACGTCCCGCGCAACCGCTGCAGCACGATCTCGTTCGAGTTCAAGATCGCCCCGTACTCGTCAGCGCGCCGGGGCATCACCTCAAGGAACTCGCGCAGCTTCTGTGCGAACCCCGTCGGGATGTCCTCGATCACCCCGCCCACCTGGAAGTAGCGCGTATGCATGCGCGCACCCGAGGACATCTCGAACAGGTCCAGGATTAGTTCGCGCTCGCGCAGGCAGTACAGGAAGATCGAGCTCGCGCCCAAATCCAGCGCGCTCGTGCCCAGCCAGATCAGGTGCGAGGCGATCCGATTCAGCTCCAGATGGATCACGCGCAGGTACTGCGCGCGCGTCGGAACCTCGACCTCCACCAACCTCTCCACCGCGCCGACATAGGCCATCGCGTTGAAGTAGTACGCCAGATAGTCCATCCGCTCGATCACCGGGATGACCTTCCAATATGCCTTGTCCTCGGCCGTCTTCTCGATCCCCGTATGCACGTAGCCGATGATCGGTTTCAGATCGCGCACCACCTCCGCCTGCAGCGTCACCAGCAGTCGCAGCACGCCGTGCGTCGCCGGGTGGTGGGGGCCGAAGTTGAGCGTCAGTAGCTCG
This sequence comes from Solirubrobacteraceae bacterium, assembly GCA_049584155.1. Lineage (GTDB taxonomy): Bacteria > Actinomycetota > Thermoleophilia > Solirubrobacterales > Solirubrobacteraceae > Palsa-744. The sequence continues at coordinate 1,935 of JBAUXH010000346.1, read as the reverse complement.
TCGCTCGTCTCGGCCCCTTCGATCTGCTCGGCGACCGGAGCGAGCTCGATGCTCTCCTCACCGCGGCGGTACTCCGACAATGTGGGGTTCTCGACCGGGCTCACTCGCTACGGGCCTCCAGCCATTTGGCCTCATCGCGCGTGAAGATCACCGGTTCGCCGCCGATCGGAAAATCGCGTCGCTGCGGATGGCCCTCGTAGTCCTCGGGCATCAAGATCCGGCGCAGGTCCGGGTGGCCCTCGAACACGACCCCGAACATGTCATACACCTCGCGCTCCTGATGATTCGCCGTCGGCCAGTCGCCCGTCACCGACTCCACGCGCGGCTCATCCAGCGGCACGCGCACCTTCACCGTCACGCGATCGACCCGGCTCATGTCCAGCAGCTCGTAGATCACGCCCAGCCGCGGCTCCTCGGGGTAGTAGTCGACGCCGTGCACGCTCGCCAGAAACCCGTACCCCTGTGCGCGCAGTGTCTGCAACACCGTGCGGATGCGCGCCGGCTCGACCACGATCGTCGCCTGTTCGCGGAAGTACACCGTCTCGATCGTCGCCTCGCCCAGCTCTTTGGCGAGCAGCTCAAGCCCCGTTGCATCAGGCATTTAAGCGCTCCCGTTATGCCGGCCGGTGCGGTGAGCGGCGCCGACAGCGTCAGATGAAAGAACTGGCTGTGGCTCACCCACCCATAGCCCGCGCGTGCTGCGTCTACACATCTGACGGAGACTCCTCGGTCCCGACGGCCCCGTAACGCTCGCGCCAACCCATGTCCGGGTTGTCCTGCACCATCCTGCGCAGCTTCAGCAACCCGTGAATCAGCGCCTCCGGGCGCGGCGGACATCCGGGCACGTGCACGTCGACCGGCATGAACTTGTCCGCCGGGACCAGCGCATAGTTGTTGAACACGCCCATCGAGCTGCAGCACGCGCCCATCGAGATCGCCCACTTCGGCTCGAGCATCTGGTCGTACAGCCGGCGAATGATCGGCGCCATCTTGATCGACACGCGTCCCGCAAGGATGATCAGGTCGGCCTGGCGCGGGGAGGCGCGGAACGCCTCCGAACCGAAGCGCGCGATATCCATGCGCGGGCCGGCGGCGTGAAACTGCTCCATCGCGCAGCACGCCAGCCCGAACCCGAGCGGGAAGAACGAGCTCGAGCGCGCCCACGCGACCGCTTTGTCAAGCGTCGTCGTCAGGGTACGTTCTTCCACATACCGTTCGAGCTCCGTGCCCTCCAAGTGCGCCGGCTGGTTCGCGCCCTCCAGATCGCCGCCGCGCAAAAGCTGCGCGGCGTTCAATGACTGCACGCGCAGGTTCGCGCCCGCGCTCGTCTTCCCCGGGGTCACGCCGGCTGGGCGCACAACCTCTCGTTTCAGCTCCACTGCAGCGCCCCCCGTCGCCACACGTACACGAACGCGACAAACAGCAGCACCACGAACGTGATCGTCTCCACCAGCGCGTAGGAGCCATATGCGCGCAGCTCGATCGCGATCGGGTAGATGAACACGACCTCGACGTCGAACAGGATGAACAGCATCGCGATCAGGTAGAAGCTGATCCCGAACCGCATCCCCTGCTTGACCTCGCTCGGCAGACCGCACTCGTACGGGTCCTGCTTCTGCGGGGTCGCCCGCCGCGGCCCGATCTTCGAGTTCAGCAGCGCAAACGCGATGCCCACGCCCCCGCCGAGTAGGACGAATACGATCGCGGGGAGATAACTGCGCAGCACTGAGCGCTGTTATATCACCGCTTGTGTCAATGTGTTACATAGTGACGATCGGCTCGATATACGTGACCCAGGACGCGCCCTCGGGCGTGAGCCGGGCGTGACCCAGGCCGTCGTCGCGGGTGCGCTCGCGGTCGCCATTCTCAACGCGCTCCCCGCCCTGCTCGGCGCCTGGCGCTGGTATCGCGGCGAGCCCAGCAGCGCCTTCTGGG
>JBAUXH010000345.1:0-19550 GCA_049584155.1 Solirubrobacteraceae bacterium | reverse complement strand
GGCGGTCGCCGCGGTCGATCCGCACGTGGCGCTGCACGCGGTCCCGTGTCCGACACTGGCTTCGATCATCCAGGCGGGAGAGCAGTTCGACGAGCAGGCCGTTGCCACGGTCCGCGCCGCGTGCGAGCCGCTGCAGCGCGCGAGCGTAGACACGGTGATCCTCGGCTGCACGCACTACCCCCTAATCAGCCCCATGCTGCAACGCACGCTCGGCCCCGAGGTGGCGCTCATCACCTCCGGAGCAGCGCTCGCGCGCCAGGTCGAGCACGCGCTCAGCACGCGCGAGTTGCGCAACCCCCGCACCGAAGGCGAGGGCGAGTACCGCTTTCTGTGCACCGGCGACGTCGACGCGTTCCGCGAGCTAGGAACGCGCTTTTTGCAGATGCCGCTAGGCGCGATCGAGCACGTCGAGCTGGCAGGCGTGGAGGCGATCGCTTGAGCCGCGCGGGGTGTCGGTTTGACACGAGGCAGCGGGCCGGCGTGGGCCCGTCGTTGCGCAGGGGCTCGGCGTGAGCAAACGCAGCCACGACCGCGGGCCGGATGGTCTGCGCCCGACGACGATCGAGCCCGGCTTCGTGCGCGCCGCGACCGGCTCCGCCCTGATCTCGATAGGCGGCACGCGCGTGATCTGCACCGCGGCCGCCCAGGAGACCGTGCCGCGCTGGATGGCCGGCAAGGGCAAGGGCTGGGTCACGGCCGAGTACGCGATGCTGCCCGCCTCCACGGGCGATCGCAAGCCGCGCGACATCGCCAAGGGTCGCCCGGACGGGCGCAGCGTCGAGATCCAGCGCCTGATCGGGCGTTCGCTGCGCGGCGTCGTGGACTTTAAGGCGCTCGGCGAACGCACGATCTACCTCGACTGCGACGTGCTCGAAGCCGACGGCGGCACGCGCTGCGCGTCGATCACGGGCGCGTATGTAGCCCTGGCGCTTGCTTGCGCGAAGCTACGAGACAAGGGTCGCCTGCAGGAGAGCCCCCTGACGGGCTCGGTCGCGGCGGTCTCCTGCGGGATCGTCGACGGCCAGCCGCGACTGGACCTCGACTACGGCGAGGACTCCAACGCCGAGGTCGATGCGAACGTCGTGATGACCGGCGACGGTGGCCTGGTCGAGGTGCAGGCCACCGCGGAGCGCACCCCTCTATCGCGGGCCCACCTGGACGAGTTGCTCGCCCTCGCCGCGGGCGGCATCGAGACGCTGCGCGAACTCCAGGCGCTAGCGATCGCCCAAGCGACGGTGGCCGCGTGAGGGTCGAGGTGGTGTCCGTGTACATGGCCTGGCAGGGATGACCACGGACCAGGACAGTCCGGCGCGGTTGCTGCTCGCCACGCGCAACGAGCACAAGCGCCGCGAGTTCGCGCGGTTGCTGGGGGGCTGGGAGATCGACCCGCTATCCGATGACGTCGAACTGCCGCCAGAGGACGGCGCGACGTTCGCGGATAACGCACTCGGTAAGGCGCGCGCCGCCGCGACTGCGACCGGGAGAGCGAGCATTGCCGATGACTCCGGCATCGAGGCCGCCGCGCTCGGCGGGCGCCCGGGTGTGCGCTCCGCTCGCTATGCCGGAGAGCACGCAACTGACGAGCAGAACCTCGCCCTGCTACTACACGAGGCGCCGGCCGGCAGTGCGCTGGAGTACGTCTGCGCGCTCGCCTACGTCGATCCAGGGCAGCCCGGCCGGGAGCGCCTGTTCGAGGGCCGCTGCACGGGCACGTTGGCATCCGTCCCCCGCGGTGAGCGGGGGTTCGGCTATGACCCGGCGTTCATGCCAGACGATCGCCCCGAGACGGAAACGATGGCCGAGCTGAGCGATGAGCAGAAGGACGAGATCAGCCACCGTGCTCGCGCCGCCAGGGCGCTGCTGCAGTGGCTTGCGACCGAGGGCCTATCCCGATAGGAACGTGCGGCTGGGGCGCCTAGCGGGATCGGCCCTAAGACAGATTGATCGCCGCGGCTGCCCCTACGGCGGCGGAGAGCCCAGCGTAGCCGGTGTAACCGGCCAGCAGCAGTAGAAAGGCCGTGAGCAGAGCCACGAGCACGGTCAGGATCCAGGCGACGCGTTCGAAGGTCATCGCCGCCATTGTCGCCGATGCGGTGGTCGGCGGTGCTCTCATGGGACGAAATCGTCCGCAAACGCTGTTAGCGTCAGGAAAAATCCATTGGTGAGCAGCCATGAAGGAGGACGAAGTGACGAAGTCTGAGCTGGTCGATCAGGTGGCCGATCGCGCCGGCCTGACCAAAGGCGAGGCCGCGCGCGCGGTCGAGGCGGTGCTAGGCACCGTCCAGGACACGCTGCGGCGCGGCAGCGAGATAACCCTGTCGGGGTTCGGCAAGTTTCATGTGGGGGAGCGCGGGGCGCGCCAAGGTGTCAACCCGCGCACGGGCGAGCGCATCCAGATCGCCGCCGCGCGCGTGCCGCGGTTTACGGCCGGTACCGGCCTGAAGGCCGCGGTCAAGGGTCGCTGAGACCTTGACGGCCGACTCGTTCGGCGACACTCTGGCGGCGCGCGTCGAGGAACGCGAGTCGCAGATAGTGCTCGGACTCGACCCCGACCCGAGTGCGCTGTGGCCCGGAATGGACGATGTCGGTCGCGGCGATGGCCTGCGGGGTACGGCGGCGGCGGATGGGGCCTCATCGCCCGCCCAGCGCGCCGCGTGCGCCGTGCAGGCCCATTGCCTGGCGCTGATCGACGCGGCGGGGCCGGAGTGTGTCGCGATCAAGCCCCAGCTCGCGTGCTTCGAGCGACTGGGCGCCGTCGGTCGCCACGTACTGGATGGGGTCGTCCGGCAAGCTCGCGAGGCGGGGCTGCTCGTGATCGCCGACGGCAAGCGCGGAGATATCGACGTGACCGCGCGGGCATACGCGCAGGCGCTGTTCGGAGGCGTGCAAACACCCTTCGGCGAGGTCGCGGGCCTAAACGCGGACATGGCGACCGTCAACCCGCTCATGGGGACCGATGCGCTCGAGCCGTTCGTGACGGCCGCGCGCGCGGCCGGAGGCGGTGTGCTGGCGCTCGTGCGCACGTCCAACCCGGGGGCGGCGGACGTCGAGGACCTGGAGTTGACCGGGACGGGTGTCGCGCAGGCAAGCGCAGGCGCCGGGACCGTCTGGGAGCGCCTGGCGGAGATCGTGGACGAATTGGGTCGGCCAGGCGTGGGGGAGAGTGGCCTCAGTGATGTGGGCGCGGTCATGGGCGCCACTGCTCCAGGTCATATCGCACGAGCTCGCGAGCTGATGCCGAATGCTGTGTTCTTGCTGCCCGGCGTCGGTGCTCAGGGCGGGCGCGTGGAGGACCTCGCCCCGGCATTCGTCCCCGGCCAAGCGGGGGGGCTGGTGTCCGCGTCACGCAGCATCGTGAACGCGTATCTGATCGATGGGGGCGATCCGGCGGTAGCAGCCCGTGCGGAGGCCGAGCGACTGCGTACCCTCGCCTGGGAGTTGGCGTAGTAGTCTGAACCGGCAATGATCATCACGGTCACGCTCAATGCGGCGATCGACAAGTCCCTCTCGGTTCCGAACTTCCGGCTCGGGCGTAGGCACCGCACCGTCGAGCAGCGCACGATGGCGGGTGGCAAGGGCGTGAATGTCGCACGCACTCTCAAGGCCCTCGGCCAGCCCGTGATTGCGACCGGGTTTGCCGGTGGGGTCACCGGCACGCACATCGTCGAGCAGCTCACCGACGAGGCGGTCCTCAACGATTTCGTGCGTATCCGCGAGGAGTCGCGCACGAACACCTCCGTGCTCGACCCGACGACCGGAGAGCAGACAGAGATCAACGAACGCGGCCCCTCGGTGTCCGAGCGCGAGGTCGAACTGTTCGCGGACAAGCTCCTGTATCTCGCTCGCGGCGCCGCGATCGTCGTGTTCGCAGGCTCGTTGCCGCGGGGCGTGGAGCCCGAGATATACGCCACGCTGATCCGCGATCTTGCGCGGATGGAGGTCACGACCGTGGTCGACACCGACGGCGAGCCGCTGCATCACGCGGTCCGTGCCGAGCCCGATGTCGTCTCGCCCAACGTCCTAGAGGCCGAGGAGCTCGTCGGTCATGAGTTCGCCGGTGAGGATGAGCGCTCACTCGCCGTACACGAGATCGCTGCGCTGGGGCCTCGCGAGGCGATCATGACGCTCCCCGACGGCTGTTATGCGCAGGTACTCGTCGATGGCCAGCCCTCGCTGAAGCGGGCGCGGGTGCAACCGCGCGAGCCTGTCGCCAAGAGCGGTTCGGGCGACGCGTTCCTCGCTGGGTATCTCGCCGCACGTTACGAATCGCGCGCTCCCGACCAGTGTCTGCGCTTCGGAGTGGCCTGCGGCGCGGAGTCCACCGCTCGCCTTGGGGCCGGTCTGATCGACCCGCGCGAGGCGCGGCGGCTGATCGGCGAGGTGGAGCTCACCGAGGTCGAGCTGCCGGCTAAGGTCGGCTGAGCCCCGGGCCGAGGTTGGGGCTGAGCGCCTGGCGCTGTCAGGACCGGCGTGGATGTGCCGTCGGACTTGTATAGTGCCGACCTTCTGAATATCAGAAGGTCTCTGGCAGGAGGGCAACATGGGGTGCAGGTTCGATGGGCAAGGTGGGTCAGCTAGCAGCAGCGTGTCGCGCCTAGCGTGGTTGGTGGGCCTAGCGGCGTGTCTGTGCGCTCTCCTCGTGATTGCTGGTTGCGGCGAAGGCTCGGGCGGCGGGTCGGCGAGCGTGGCCGCCGCCACCACCACCACTGCGACCACGGCCACAGGACCCACCACGCCGGCGCCCGCGACGACCTCCACGGCGGCCAAGCCACCCAAGCCAAAATCGCACGAACCCTCTACGACCACGACCAAATCGACCACGACGCCGGCGAAACCGTCGGCGGCGAAAACCTCGACCGAACCGAGCAAGCCGGCGACCAAAGAAAAACGATTTGGCAAGATCAAAGTCACCAGCACCGCCTTCAAGGCGGGCGGCCCGATCGCGGTCAAGTACACCTGCGACGGCGCCGGTATCTCACCGCCGTTGCAATGGCAGGGTGTGCCGAACGGAACCGCGGAAGTTTTTGTGCTCGCGATCGATCTGAGCGGCGGGTCACGCGACGTGGTCCAGTGGGCCATCGCCGGCATACCCCCGAGCACGAACAGGATCACGGAAGGAAGCCTGCCCAGCGGTGCGGTGGCGGGCGTCAACAGCGCGGGCAAGGTCGGCTGGGGCGGGATCTGCGGCGCCAAGACTCAGTTGCACCACGTCGGGTTTCTGTTCTACGCGCTCAAACACAAGCTGGGTCTGAAAGCGGGCTTTAACCCGCTCGAAGTGCGTCGCGGGCTCAAGGGCGCGACGCTGGCGACGGGGCTGACGCTGGCGACATATCAGCGCCACTGAGCCAACGGACGCTCCGTCCTCTGTAGCCTGCGCGGCGATGGCGGACACGAGCACGATCGCCTCGCTGGCCACGGCCGGTGGCACGCTAATCCTTGCCGTGGCGACATTCGCATCGACTCGCTCGGCCAACCGCGCGGCGCGTGTGTCCGAGCAGGCGCTGAAGGTAGGGATGCGTCCGGTGCTGTTCAATGCCCGGCCGCAGGATCCGCCGCAAAAGGTCGGATACGGCGATGATCACTGGCTGGTATTGCGCGACGGGCTCGCCGCCGTGCAGGAGGCCGACGGGAACATCTACTTCGCGCTACCGCTGCGTAACGTCGCCTCGGGCATCGCCGTACTGCACGGGTGGCATTTGTGGCCGCGTCGCGCCGGGATCGACGATCCACACCCAGAGATCGACGACTTTCGCACGCAGGCGCGTGACCTCTACGTCCCGGCGGGCGACATCAGCTTCTGGCAGGCAGCGCTGCGTGACACAGAAGACGACCTTTACGCACCGGTGAGCGAAGCGATCGCAGCGCGCACGCCGCTCAGCGTCGACCTGCTCTATGGCGATCACGAGGGCGGGCAGCGCACGATCACACGCTTCTACATGGTGCCGCGCATGCGCGAGGCCACGCGCGAGGAGGACGAGCAGTCGTGGCTGTGGATCTGCTCGACCTCGCGCCACTGGAACCTCGATCGCGCCGATCCACGCTAGTGGGTTTGGGGGACCTACCGGTGCCCGGGAGCACAGCGTCGCTCGTGCACCGTGCTTAGCCCATAATCCTCGAATGTTCGGATCACGGCGGCCGAACCGCATGGCTGATGCGACCACGATGGCACTGCTCCTCGTCGCGATACCGATCGCCGGTTGTGGCGAATCGGCCCTCATCACCAGCGCGCCTGCGCGGCAAACCACAGCCCCTGCGGTCCCGCTTAGCACGGCGCCGGCGGTGAGCACTGCCCCGCCGGTAGCCGGTTCCTCGACGGTGGGCGCTCCCGCAGGGACAGGATCAGCTCGTCCGGTAGCGCCCGCGCATCCGGTCCCCGCGGCATTCAGGCCCGCGCCCGGCGCGCCCTCCGACGCCGAGGTGCAACGCGAGTTGGCGCAGATGGCTGCCGTGCAGCGCCGGCAACAGCAGCAGGCGCTTAGCGCCGCTGCCGCCAACCTGGCTGGATTGTTGCCATGGTCACTTGAGCCCAAGTCGGGGGTCCGGTCGAGCGTCGCATCGGTGTTCACCGACTACGGCCTTGGGCTGGCGTGCGGTGGCGTGTTGGGCCGTAGTCAGCTCGGGGTGGCTCACAAGACGGCGCCCTGCGGCACGCTCATCACCTTCACCTATGCGGGGCGCAGCCTGACGGTCCCGGTGATCGACCGCGGGCCCTACATCGTCGGTCGAGAGTGGGACCTGACCGGTGCGACGGCCGCCGCGCTCGCCTTTCCCGGGCTCGGACAGATCCAGTGGTCGGTCGCAGGCTGAGATGAGGGCAGGCGGAAATGGCTGATAGCGGAAGTGCAGACGCGACCGCGGCAGTACGCGTGATCGTGCGCGGACAGGTGCAGGAGGTCGGATTCCGCGACGCGACCGTCAGGCGAGCGCGCGAACTCGGGACGTTGGGCTGGGTGCGCAACGGTGACGATGGCGCAGTGTCGATTCACGCCGAGGGCAGCGAGCTGGCGGTCGAGCGGCTGATCGCCTTTCTGCATGACGGTCCACCGCCGGCACGGGTATCCGAAGTCACGATCGAGGAGACCGCGGTCGAGGGCCACGAGCAGTTCGCGATTCGCGGCGTCAGCGCCGGAGTATTCGTGGTCCAGGAGCACGCCGCGACGGCTCACCATTTTGACTTTCGCCTGGAGGTGGATGGGGCTATGCGCTCGTGGGCGATTCCCAAGGGACCATCACTGGACCCTGCGGTTAAGCGCCTCGCCGTCGAGGTCGCCGATCACGCCATGGATCACAACACGTTCGAGGGAACGCTCGGAGCAGGAGGTGTGATCGTCTGGGATCACGGAACCTACGAGCAGGGCGGACGCGTAGCGTGGCCGCAGGCGCTCACCCGCGGCCATGCCGTCTTCGTCCTGCATGGTCAGAAGCTGTCCGGAGGCTTCGCCCTACAGCGCACCCGACCGAGCGCCAAGCCACAATGGCTGCTGATCAAGCGCCGCGACGAGTACGCGCAGCCCGGCTCAGATGTCGTCGCCGAACAGTCGCGCTCGGTGCTTAGTGGACGCACACTCGAGGAGATCGTCGGGTGAACCTCGAATCCTCCGGCCAGGTGCAGGCGCAGTGCAAAGCCCGAAAGGTCAGCCACGTCGCGCCCCTTAGCCCCCGGCCACGTCGCGCCGCTTAGCCCCCGGCCGCGTCGCGCCGCTCAGCCCCCGGCCACGTCGCGCCGCAGAAACACCAGATAAGCCGCCAATAGAGACGGGACGGCATACAGCGCGCAGACCCAGGCGGAATGCCCAATCGGAGCCCAGTCGGTTGGGGTGCGCAGGAGGCCGTGCCAGTTCTCGAACTGTTCGGTGAGCAGGTAGGGCTTGATGCCTTCCAGGCCGGGGATGCTCGCGAGGATGAACAGCAGGATCACAAAGCCGACCGTGCCGACCACCGAGGCGGTGCTGTTGCGCGTGGCGGTGGACAGCAACACGCCGATGCAGGCCACCGTCAGCAGCGGGATCAGGTAGCACGCGTTGGCGGCGAACACGAGCAGCAGACCTTCGGGTGCGGAGACGATGCTTCCCGAGAAGGTCTTGATCGGGTCAAAGCCCCAGGAGATCAGCCCACCGATCGTCGCCACGGTGGCCGACAGGAACACGGCGATCGCGCCGTAGGTGAGCGCCGCCAGCGTCTTTGCGGCAAACACCTGCCCGCGGTTGACCGAGCGCGTGAGGATCGTCTTCAGCGTACCGTTGCCGTCCTCGGCCGCGACGATGTCCCCGGCCACGAGCGAGGCGATCAACGGGAGGAAGAAGACCGACTCGAACAGCAGCATCAACACCGGCGTGGCAAGTCCCGACTGCGTGATCTGGGCTGCGAAGATGCTGTCGCCTCCACCGTGATCGTGATGTTGGTGGACGTTCTGGACGATCACGAAGATCAGCGGCAGAATCACCGCCAGGCCGAGACCCATGTATGTGCGCTTCTGTGAGACGAGCTTGCGCAGCTCCCAGCGGTAGGCCGTGAGCGTCGAGGGTCGTCGCGTCTGAGTGAGGGCGGGCGTCTGCGCGGCGGCGGGTGGGACCAGCGGAGGTGTCGCAGCCGCGCTGCTCATACGGCTGCTCCTGCTCCGCTCGGCGTCTTTGGCCGGGCGCCGTTGGTCTCGGTCAATCTGAAGAACAGATCCTCGAGGGTCGCCAGCTCGGGGGTCAGCGCGAGGATGCCGATGTCTTCCCGCGCGAGTGCCAGCGACAATGCGCCGACATCGGACTCCTGCGCCTGAAAGCTCAACCCATGTTCGCCGTTGGTCGCGTGCTCGACGCCGGGGTGAGCGCTCAGCACTGCAAGCGCGCGTTTGTCGTCGGTGCTGCGCAGCCGGTAGCCGGCTCCACCCTGGCGGCGCAGGTCCGCCAGCGCGCCCTCGTAGACGACGCGACCGCGATCGACGATCGCGACGCGGTCGCACAGTTCTTGCACCTCGGGCAGCTGGTGGCTTGAGAGCAGCACCGTGATGCCTTCATCGGCGAGGCGCCGTATTAGCTCACGCATATCGCGCATGCCGGCCGGGTCCAGGCCGGTTGCAGGCTCGTCGAGGATCAACAACCGCGGGCGGCGCAACAGTGCTGCGGCGATCCCGAGCCGCTGGCGCATCCCGTGGGAGTAGCCGCCCACCCGGTGTCCTGCGCGGGGGCTCAGCTCGACGATGTCCAGCACCTCAGGTATGCGCTCCTTCGCGCCGCCGCCGTCCAGTGCGCCCAGCAGCTCCAGGTTCTTGCGCGCGCTCAGGTACGGGTAGAACCGCGGCGCCTCCACGAACCCGGCGACGCCCTCCAGTGCGCGCGCGCCCATGCGTATCGGGTCGCGCCCGAACAGCTGTACGGTGCCCTCGCTCGGCATGATCAGGCCGAGTGCCATACGCAGTGTTGTCGTCTTGCCCGCCCCGTTGGGCCCCAAGAACCCGTACACGTCCCCCGCGCGCACGTTCAGGTCGATGTGATCGACCGCCAACACCTCCTTGTAGCGCTTAACCAGGCCACGAGCCCTGACGGGCGGCGCCCCCTCGTCGGTCACGCTCAGAGACCCTTGGCGATGTCTTCTACCGCCGCTGGGCTGACTGCGCCGACGAGCATGTAGCTAACCCCAGCGCGCTCGAAGCTGAGCAGCGTGCCGAGCTCAGTCGGCAGCTCGGTCGCTTCGACGCTACCTATTTTGACCTTCTGCAGGCCTTCGGGCAGAGTCGAGGAGGATTCGTTGGCACCCGCCTTCATCTTGCCTGTGATCACGGCCACCGAAGCGATGCCGTGACCGTGGGTTGTGATCTGCGGATGTTCGTCGTGCGCGCCAGGATTGGACGCGCCGCCTTCCTTGTTGGGCGCGACGATTTCCTGCACCTTCGCGTTCACCGGTGGCTTGAAGTCGAATACCGATCCATCCACCGCGCCGTAGGAGACTTCGGTGGCCGCCAGTTCGATCGCCGGCGTGGCGCTCGTCGTGGAGTAGATCGCGGCGCGCAATGGGACGCCGTGCACGGCGTCCCAGGAGAGCTCAGCACCGCCGATCAGGCTGCCGCCTTCCTTGGGGGTGATACGCGCTGTGTAGGCGGCCTGGCCGGCGATGTCGGTCGGCGTCGCGCCGGACACGTTTACATGGTTCAGATGGGAGATCGCTTCTTCGATCTTGGCGACGCTAGGGACTTCATGGACAGTGGCCGGGGAATCCGTGCCGGAGCTCCCGTTCGCCGAGCCGCCTTCATCGGCGGGGAGCGTATAGCGGTAGAGCGTGTTCGAGGAGGCGTCATACATCGATACGGTGCTGCGTCCGTCGTAGTAGATCTGCGTGTCGCCCTGTTCGGATTGCAGTTCCAGGCGCGCGCGACCGTCCTTCGCGATCCACAGCCGGCCGGCCCCGCCGCTCAGCAATGGGCTGGAGGACAGCTGGCCGGCCCCGCCGCCGCTGCCGGATGCGAGGTTGGCGCCTTCGAGCAGATGATCGGTCAGCTGGATGCGAGCGCTGACGCCGTCCACGGGCGGCGCTGTGAGCGCCTCATGGAGCGCCTCAGGGAGCGGCTTGGCCGGTGGAGTGGGCCCGGTGCCGAGCGCGAACGCGATTGCAGTCAGGGAGATGCCGAGGACGACCACCAGCCCACACACGAGCAGCAGGCGCGACAGGGGAAGTCTGCGCAGGAAGTAGGTCATCGAGCTCCTACCTCAGAGTAGCGCCGCAGCTTCGGCCAGGCTAAAGGTGAGAAATCCCTCATCGAACCGTCCGGCCTGCGCACTCGATATGGTCCCCGCCTGCATGGTCTACGCGTTCATCGCATTCTGGGTGCTGCTCGGCCTCGGCGTGTTCTTCGTCGCGATGCGCGGCGGCCCGCGCGGGGCGCGCGAGTCTTTGCACACCGAGTCGCGGGCCGGCCAGCGCGCCGTCACGATCGGGATCGTGCTGCTGTTCGCGTTTGGGCTGATCGTGCCCGGGTTCGTGCTCGCCTCCAACGCGGAGCACAAGGCGGGCGTGACGGTCGGCGGGCTGCACCTCACCGCCGAACAGCAGAAAGGTCGCGAACTGTTCGCGCATACGTGCGCGGTCTGCCACACGCTGTCGGCCACCAATTCCGTCGGGCGCGTCGGTCCCGACCTCGACGTGCGTGTCGGTGACGACATCTCCACCCCGGCAGGGCGCAAGGCGCTCGTGGAAAACGCGATCGCCGAAGGCCGCGCGCGCGGCCTCGGTCAGATGCCGGCGCTGCTGTACCAAGGCAAGGAAGCCGAAGAGGTCGCCTCGTTTGTCGCGGCTGTCGCCGGCCACTGAGCCGCGCTCGCCTTTTACGCGCAGAGCAGGGATGTCTTTCGGACTCGCGGGTCATAGCGCTCGTCTGAGCAGTTTGGCCAACAGTCGATAGCGGTTCGCTGGACCATCTACTAAGGTCCGCCGCGATGGCCGAGCAGGCGAAACCGGAACAGGCGCAGACCGCACAGGACGTCAAGGCGCTCGTAGCCGAGCACGACATCCGTTTCATCCGCTTCTGGTTCACCGACATCCTCGGTCAGCTGAAGTCGTTCTCGATCAACGCGGCCGAGCTCGACGACGCGTTCGAGGCGGGGATGGGCTTCGACGGGTCCTCGATCACCGGGTTCAATGCGATTGAGGAGTCGGACATGATCGCGATGCCCGACCCGAGCACGTTCGCGGTGCTGCCCTGGCGCCCGGAGGAGCAGGGCGTGGGGAGGATGTTCTGCGATGTCGTCACACCCGAGCGCACGCCATACGAGGGCGATCCTCGCCATGTGCTGCGCCGCGCGCTGGAGCGGGCGCAGGCGATGGGCTTCGACACGTTCAACGTGGGCCCCGAGCTCGAGTACTTCCTGTTTCGCGACAGCAAAGGCACCGAGGTCCTCGACCAGGGCGGCTACTTCGACCTGACGACGCTCGACGCCGGCTCGGATGTGCGTCGCGAGACGGTGCTCGCGCTCGAGCAGCTCGGCATTCACGTCGAGTACACCCACCACGAGGTCGGTCCCTCACAGCACGAGATCGACATGCGCTACGCGGGCGCGCTGAAGATGGCCGACGACTGCATGACCTACAGGATCACGGTCAAGGAGTACGCGATGAAGTACGGCTGGCACGCGACGTTCATGCCCAAGCCGCTGTTCGGCGAGAACGGCTCGGGCATGCACACCCACCAGTCGCTGTTCTCCGAGGGCCGCAACGCGTTCTATGACCCCGACGACCAGTACTTCCTCTCAGACGTCGGCAAGGCGTTCATCGCCGGACAGCTCAAGCACGCGCGGGAGATCTGCGCGGTGTTCGCGCAGTGGGTCAACTCCTACAAGCGTCTCGTCCCCGGGTTCGAGGCGCCCGTCTACGTCGCCTGGTCGCGGCGCAACCGCTCGGCGCTCGTGCGCGTGCCGCTGTATCACCCCGGGCGGGAGAAGGCGACCCGCATGGAGCTGCGCTGCCCCGACCCCGCGTGCAACCCCTACCTCACGTTCGCGGCACTGCTGCAAGCGGGCCTCGAGGGGATCGAGAAGGGGTACGAGCTGCCCGAGCCGATGGAGAAGAACCTCTATCACCTCTCCAATGAGGAGCGCCGCCGCCTGGGCGTCGAGCAGCTGCCCGAGTCCCTCGGCGAGGCGATCGAGCTCGCGGCCGAGTCCGAGCTCTTGCTGCGCACGCTCGGCGAGCACATGTTCAACCGCTACGTCGAGATCAAGCGCCAGGAGTGGGAGGACTACCGGGTGAACGTCACCCAGTGGGAGCTCGACCGCTACCTCTCTATTTTGTAGGGCGCGCGGGCACCGCGCACGCGATCGGGCGAGCGGGAGTGAAATGCCAATGAAGCGCCTGCAACAGATGCCCGAACGAGCTGGGATGGCGTGGCGCTATGTCCGCGAGCGGTCGCATCACGGAGATCGCGTGACGCTCGTACTCCTCCTCGCCCGTCAGCTGGGCGAGACGCAGCAGACCCATCGCTGCGCTGGATGCGCCAGCGGGAATGGGGGAGTCCTCGAGGTCCTTGCGTCGCACGATCAGTTGCTCGCCGTCTGAGGGGGTCGAGTAGAAGCCGCCGTTCTCAGGGTCGGCGAAGCGCGCGATCAGCGTGTCGGCGAGCGCCACCGCCTCCGTGAACCAGCGCTCCTCGCAACTCGCTTCGAACAGCACGAGCAGTGCCTCCAGCAGGAACGCGTGGTCCTCAAGGTAGGCGCCGATCCGGGCCTGCCCGTCGTTGTAGGTGCGTAACAGCCGACCCTGTACGTCGCGCATCTCGCCCAGTAGGAACTCCGCGCAGCCGACGGCGGCATCGAGGTAGCAGGGCTCCTCCAGTGTCGCCCCGGCGTCGGCGAGCGCGCAGACTATCAGAGCGTTCCAGCTCATCAGGCGCTTGTCATCGAGCCCCGGGCGCGTCCGTGCGGCGCGTACCTCCAACAGTCGCGCGCGCACCCGCTCGCGCTGCTCTGCCGGCGGGCGCGGGCCTCGTGCCTGGAGTACGTTCAGCCCCGGCTCGGGCTGGTGGGGATCGGCGAAGTTGCCCTGCTCGGTGACTCCGAGCCAGGCGATCGCCGCGTCAGCGTCCTTGCCTAGCGCGGCGCGAAATTGGGAGAGCGTCCATACATAGAACCGGCCCTCCACACCCTCGGAGTCGGCATCCAACGCGGCGTAGAAGGCGCCCTCGGGCCCGCGCATCTCGCGCAGCGCCCAGTCGAGCGTCTCACAGCACACCTCTCTGAGTCGCGGATCCCCGCGCGCCTGCCAGCCGTGCACGTACGCGCGGGCGAGCAGGGCGTTGTCGTAGAGCATCTTCTCGAAATGGGGCACCGTCCAAGTGGCGTCGACGCTGTAGCGCGCGAAGCCTCCGCCGAGCTGGTCGTACATGCCGCCGCTGGCCATCGCATGCAGGGTGGAGAGGGCCATCTCTGCCGCGGCGCCAGGTGTGGGAGCCTCGCTGCGCCGGAGATCTCTGACGCCGTCGCTGTCTCTGGGACCTCCTTCGCCGGCATCCCCGCCGCCCTCATCCTCGGGCCGGCCATGTGCATCGGCCCGCAACAGCAGGAACTCGATCGCCGAGGCCGGCGGGAACTTGGGCGCGCCGCCGAACCCGCCGTTGCGAGCGTCATATGTCCCCGCCAGTCCTGTGACGGCGCGCTCGAGCGCGTCCTCGCGCAGCGGCTCGCTCGAGAGTTGCAGCTGCGCGCCGCCGGACAGTCGCTCGCGCAGGCGCTCTCCGCCGGCTTGAACCTCCTCGCGGCGCTCGCTCCACGCCTCGGCGATCGCCTGCAGCACCTGTGTCCACGCGGGCATTCCATGGTGAGGGTCGGGCGGGAAGTAGGTGCCACCGTAGAACGGCAGCTGCTCAGGTGTGAGGAACACGTTCAGCGGCCAGCCCCCGTGGCCGGTCATGGTTTGCACCGCCTCCATGTACAGCGCGTCCACGTCCGGGCGCTCCTCGCGGTCCACCTTCACGCACACGAACTCCGCGTTCATCAGTTCCGCCGTGCGTACGTCCTCGAAGGACTCGCGCTCCATCACATGGCACCAGTGGCAGGCCGAGTACCCGATCGAGACGAGCAGTGGCTTGTCCTGTGCGCGTGCTTGCGCCAGCGCTTCAGGTCCCCACGGCAGCCAGTCGACGGGGTTTGAGGCGTGCTGGCGCAGGTACGGTGAGGTCTCCTGCGCGAGGGCGTTGGCCACCCGTTCAGCGTAGCCGCGCGAGGCCCGGCAACGGGAACGCGACCCTGCCCGCGGGCCATTCGCCGCGGTCGCTGCTCGCCCGTGCGAGCTTGACCTTGGCGATGCTCACGGCGAATCGCCTGCCGCCGAGCGTGCCGCTGACCGTCCTGCTCGCGCCGATTCTGACCGATCCAGGCGCGGCCGCCGGCCCGGAGATGCGGATCGTGGCTTTCTGTAGTTGCCCTTCCTTGACGGGGAACACCCCGCTTAGCCGCACACCCGACACGAACGAGAGATCGTGCAGCAGGACTTTGGAGGGCTCCAGACGCGCATAACCCCCGTGCAACCCGCCGAAGCTCGAGCCGATCGGCAGTTCGGCGTTGGCCTGCAACGTCGCGCCGATCACCTGGCGGTTGAGGTCGAGGATCGTGTCGAGCACCGCCGTCAGCGTCTGTCCCGCCTTGCCAGTCAGAACGGACGGCGGATGGATGTAAGCGAGCCTGGTTGGGGTGACCGGCGTGGGGCTGAAGATGTTCTGCGTCGGCCCGCATTGCTGCACCTGCACACCACCGAAGAATGCGCTGACCGCCTGCTCGGCACAGCCGCTGAAATCGCTGCCGAGGACGGAGTGGCCGGTGAACGGGACGACGAGCAATTGTGCGCCGTGGATCAGCGCGGCGACACTGCGAGCGTTCACGGTCGGCGTGCGCAGATCCTGGGCGCCGGACAGGATCAACGTCGGGACGCTCGGCAGGGGAGCTTGGGCCGGAGGCGGGGGGGAGGCGTCGGGCCAGCTCGCGCAGACCGATACGAGACTCGCGCTTAGCGCCGTGCTCGTGTCGAACGGGTAGAACGTTGCGCTCGGCATGCCGCGCAGCGAGGTGAGCGCTTCGGTCATTCGCGTTGGCGCAGCGGCGGAGCGCTGCCAGGGGAACGGGAGCTCCTCGCAGGAGGTATCCACGAACAGGGTTTCGTCGATCGACTCCGAGCTTTCGACCGGCCGTTTGCCGGGCACGTTCGGGATCAGGCCCTCCGACAGCAGCTCCAGGCGCAGCAACGGGTCGGGATCGTGGCGCAGCGCCGAGACCATCGCCGCCGGCAGCAGGGCGCGCAGCGCCGGGTTAAGGTCGCCGGCCTGCAGGATCCCCAGCAGTCCGGTCTCGTTCAGTCTGCTGGAGTGTCGATGCCCTGAGCCGTCGTAGACCGAGCCGCTGAGGGCGTGCTTGCGTAGCCGCGCGGTCAGGCGCGCGAGATCGGTGAGTGGGTTGGATGTGATTCCGGCGCAGGCGCGGTTCGAGCACAGCTCGCCTAGCGCGCCGCGGATCGCCTGGAACGTTCCCGCCGCGAACGCTTCCGGGCCAGTGGTCGGCACGACGGAGTCGAGCACCAGCGCTTCTACGTGCTGGGGGTAGCGTTCGGCGTACTCGAGCGCTACCTTCGTGCCATACGAGGTCCCGTATAGCACGAGCTTTTCGTATCCGCCGGCCCGCCGCAGCGCCTCGATGTCGGCCACCGATTCCTGACTGGTGTAGTCCCCCCGCGTGGGTCCCAGCTGCTGCGCGCAGCGACCCACGAGTTCGCCGATCGAGTGCGCGTGTTCGAGTTCGCTCGGGCTGCTCAGTGCAGGACAGCTCAAGGGGCCCGATTCGCCGGTTCCGCGCTGATCGAACACCAGCAGATCGCGCGAGCCAAGCGCCGGGGCGATCGCTTTGGCGATGAATTCGCCGAGCCCCAGTGCGGACTGTCCCGGGCCGCCCGCGAGTGCGACCACGGCGTTCCTACTGGGGTTGAACCCCGCCAGCTTGCGCTCCAATTTCAACCCCACCGTTCCTGGGATCTGGCCACTACGGTCCAGTGGCACAGTCACGGTCGCGCAAGCAAATGCCGCGTCGATAGTGCCTGGACAGGGGCCGAATTCAGGAGAGGCGAGCGAGGAGGCGGGCCAGCTTGCGAGCAACAGTGCGGGCAGCAAAGCCACCAGGAGCAATGGGATGGCTGGCCTGCGCATCCATTCGGACAATAGCGGCACTCACGGCAGCCAGGTCGAGGCTGCGGCTGGTGCTTACGCGCCGTTCGCCGAGCGTACCGGTGAGCGTCTGGTGAGCTCTCAGGCGCAACATGCCGTGGGCGGCCGCCGACCCGCCGATTCGCAGCACGGCGTCGCCTTCGACGATCTTCCCCGACACGAGGACTCCCGGTACGTAGGAGTAGTCGTGCAGTATCAGCGCCTTGCTCGTGGCGTTCGCCCAGCCGGCGCGCAGGCCGCCGAAGCGCAGTGCATCTTCAAGGGTAAGTCCGCTGAGTGCGTGCACCGTCTCCTGGCGGATCAGGTCCGCCAGGGTCAGCTCGATCGCTCGTAGTGTGCGCCCCGGCCGTCCGCCGGAGTCGTGCGCGGGCGCTACATCCGACAGGCGTGCCGGCGCCAGCGGCGCTAGCCCGAGCAGGTTCAGCAACTGCGTGCCGTCGCTGCAGGGCTTGACCGGCGCGGGCTTAAAGAGTGCCTGCAGCGCCTTGCTCGCACACCCGCTGAAATCGCTGCTGAGGACCGAGTGGCCCACTTCCGGCACCACCAGCAGGTGGGAGCCCGGAATCTGCGCGGCGACTTCGCGCGCGTTCGCGGTCGGCGTGCGCAGATCCTCAGCGCCACTCAGGATCAACGTTGGAACGCTGGGTAGCGGCGCTTGCATGGGTCCGGGCGCGGGGGAGGTATAAGGCCATGACGCGCACTCCGGGATGTCGCTGATACCGAGTGCATTGTTACGTGTAAACGGCGCGAACCGATTCGCGGACAGCCCTCCGATCACGGCCCGTGCTTCGAGCAGGCGCCTGCTCGGACTGGAGGCCCGCCTCCAGGGGAACAACTCCTCTTCGCAACTCGTGGCGAAGTACAGCGGCGTGTCGAAACTCTCGCTCGGGTTTTCTTCTTCGGCACCCCCGCCCCGTTCGAAGGCGTCGCGCAGCAGGCGCGCAAACGGCGCCCCATCGCCACGCGCGGCTGAACGCACCGCCGCCGGGAATTCAGCGCGCAGCACAGGTTCGAGGTCTCCGGCGATCAACACGGTAAGCAGCTCGTTTGCGGAGATGCGAAGCATGTGGGGTCGACCCTCTGCGTCGATCCAGCGCCCGCTGATGGCGCCCCCGCCAATCCGTCGCACGAGCTCCGCGACGTCGCCGACTGGATGGCGCGTGATGCGCGCACATGCGCCATTAGCGCACAACTCTCCCAACACGCGCGGAATCGCCGCGAACGTTGGCAGGCTCAGTGGTTCGGGTCCGTTCGGAGGCACGACCGAGTCGAGTACGAGCGCCGAGACGTGATCAGGGTAGGTCTGCGCGTAGCGCTCGGCCACCTTCGTGCCATACGAGGTCCCGTATAGCACGAGCTTTTCGTATCCGCCGGCCTGCCGTATCGCCTCGATGTCGGCGATGGTCTGGTCGGTCGTGTAATCGTCACGGGTGGGGCCGATCTGGGCGGCGCATTCGGCGAGCTGCTGGCCGGCCGGACCATCCGCGTTGAGTTCGAACCGGTGACATGACAGGGGGTGCGACAGGCCGATACCGCGCTGGTCGAAAACGATCAGATCGCGCGTGGCCGCGATCGGACCAAGTAGATGCGCGAACTGTTCGCTGAACGGGATCGCCGCCTGTCCGGGGCCGCCTGCGAGCGCAATCACCGCTTCGCGCCCTTCGCCGACCGGGGCGCGATGACGGCGCATCGCCAGTGTGATCGTGCCCGGGGTGGCACCACTCGGGTCCAGTGCAACCGCCAGGTGCCCGCACGCGTAGTCGTTGCTGTTAGCGCATGGCGCCCAGGCGATTTGGGCCCGCGCTGTGGCCGTCGAGGCACATGCGGCGGCCGCCAGAAGCGCGGCAGCGAGAAACCCCCTGAGTCGCATACATGGAATCTATTGGATCGGGCGTATCTGCGCGCCACCCGCTAATGTCGGGCGATCACCGCCGCTCGCCAGACAATCACCGCGCCGGCCGCGCCCCCCGCGATCGGTCCCTACAGCCATGCGGTGCTGGCCGATCTCCGATCGGCCGGGGGACTGCTGTTCTGCTCGGGCCAAATCCCGCTCGACCCCAGCACCGGCGAGATCGTGGGCGCGTCGTATGCCGAGCAGACACGCCGGTGTCTGGAGAACCTGCAAGCAGTCTGTGAGGCGGCCGATGCCTCGCTGGCGCAGGCTGTGAGATTGACGATCTACACCACGAACATGGGGAACTTCGCCGAGATCAACGAGGTGTACGGCTCGTTCTTCGCGGGTGAGGACCCGCCCGCGCGCGTAACGGTGGAGGTCTCCGCGCTGCCCAAGGGGGCGCTCGTCGAGATCGACGCGATCGTCGCTATCTAGCGCGGGAGTGGGAGTGCGTGAACGGGCGCAGGCGAGGGTGACTACGTGGAGATCGACGCTAGCGGCGAGGCGTCGCCCGCGTCCGCGGCACAGTCACCGTCGGCCGGCTCGACGCCGCGCAGCGCACGTGTGAGCAGCTGCCACAGCGTCGCGCGCTCCTCGCCGTCGAGCGCCTGCAGCACGTCATCCTCGATCGCTTCCTGGGCGCGCTCGGCGAGGCTAAGCGCCTCGGCACCCGCGGGTGTGAGCTGGACCAGGTGGCGCCGGCGGTCGCTGGGATCGCGCAGGCGCGTCACGTAGCCGAGCTGCTCGATCTCGTTGAGCAGCAGCACGACGTTGTTGGCGTCCATGCAGAAGGCCTCCGCGAGCTCGTGCTGGGGGCAGGCGTCGTGGTCGCGCACGTAGCTGAGCGCGACCAGGTGGCGCAACTGCATCCCCAGCAGCTCGTCGCTGCTGCGTCGGTACACCTGCTTGGCCAGGCGGGTCAGCAGGACCATCGAGCCTGGCTCGCATGATGAGGCCATCTCAGCACCCATTTCG
>JBAUXH010000344.1:0-8090 GCA_049584155.1 Solirubrobacteraceae bacterium | reverse complement strand
GCGCCAACCTGGCCGCGGCGGTCGGCAGCGCCTGCGCGAGATTCTCACCCCGCAACAGCAACCGCGCCATCTCCGCGGCGAGATCGGCCTCGCGCCGGCGCTCCTCGGCCTCACGCGTACGTGCGCGCGTCACCTCTGCCACCGAGCTCGCCAGCGCCGCGGCGAGCGCGAACGCGATCAGGGCGACCCAATTGTCGGAGTCCCGGATCGTGAACTGGCCGATCGGGGGCAGGTGAAAGAAGTTGAACGCACCGGCGCTCAGCACCGCCGTGAGCACGCCCAGCCACGCCCCCCAAACGGCCGACACGACGAGCACCGCCAGCAGATACACCACTCCCAGCGAGACGACCGGGGCGATCTGCTTGAGCGGATAGATCAGCAGCGTGCACACCGCCACGGTCGCGATCCCGACGAGCACGCCCACCCGCTTGGGCGGGGGCTCGCTGGCCAGCAGGAATCCGAACGGGCGTCGTAGTCGCATCTCGCGCTTCAGCGTAGGGGTTGGCGAACTCCGATGGTGGACGGCGGCCCGCGCCCGACCAGATGTGAACGGGGCGGGACCAAAGTCCCGCCCCGTTCTTGCGCCCTGCGTGGTGAAGCCCGTTCAGCCGGGTTTCACCGTCTCGCCATCAATGGACCGGCTCGCCGGTCGTTTCGCTCAGGAACAGCTTCTCGCCTTGATGACGGGAGTGGTCGAAGTGGAACATGTTGTTCAGCGGGCCCGCTTTCACGTCGAACGAGCCGTCGCCGATGCGGCCGGTGCCCCAGTTGTCCTCGACGAACCGCAGGATCGAGCTCTGGTCGCTGACCGAGTGGGCGACATAGTCGTGCCTGGCCCACGGGGAGACGACCAGCAGCGGCAGCCGCGGACCGTAGCCGCAGCGATCCTCATAGCCGCCGGCCGGTTTGCCCTTGCCGCACAGGCCCGGTCCGTTCAGCGCATCCGCGGGCGAGGCCGAGGAATTGACAATCGGGCCCATCGCATGGTCGTAGAACCCGTCCGAGTCGTCGTATGCGATCACGACCGCCGTGCTCGACCAGTCGGGCGAGCTCTGCAATTCGTTTAGCACGTGCACCAGGAACGCCTGCTCGTCCAGCGGGTCGGAGTAGCCGGCGTGGCCGTCCTGGTACTTGGCCGCCTTCAGGAACGACACCGCCGGCAGCTCGTGCATGTGCAGCGCGGTGTAGAATGCGGACAGGTCGTACTGGTGGTTGGCCTGGTCTGAGCGCCCGATCATGCTCGGCGAGCTCGGCGGTAGGTGGTGGGGGTTGGCCGTCGATGCGTAGTACTGGAATGGCTCGTGATGGGCGCTGTAGTCGGCAACCGTTTCACCGCCGATGTTCGTGTGGCTGGAGCCGCACACCGCTTTGCCGGCTTTGGTTTCAGTCGATGTGAACCCACCCTCGAACCAACCCCAGGTGACGCCCTTGGCGTTGAGCAGATCACCGATGTTCTTGTTCGTAGGAGCCATCTCGACCGTGTGCGCGCCCGAGCAGTCGTCGGTGCTCGGGTCGGGATCGCCGATCACCGTTCCGTTTTCCGTTTCTTCGGGTGCTGACGCGGGCGTGGCGCCATGCGTCTGGCCGGAGACGAGGTTCAGCGCTCCCGGAGTCGAGGGCCCGAACGTGGTGCCGAACGAGTCATCGCTCATCGCGTAGTTCTGCGCGTAGTTCCACAGCGCCGTTACGGTGTTGCCGTCGTAGTAGCCCATCGGCAGCGATTTGTCGGCACAATCGCCCGTGAACTGCGGGAATCCGTCCATCAGGCCACCGTCGAACGCCTGCTGCTCGGCCGTGTAGTTGTGGTCCTGGTCACAGATCAGCGCCCGCGAGCGATCCAACCGGAACGGATTGAACGAGTTCGGGTTTTCGGTCAGCAGATTTTCGGTCAGGCCGTTCACGCCGGGCGTGTGGGAAGAGGCGACGAACGTCGGCTCTCCTTTCGGGTTGGCGGCGTCGGGGTACGTGCCGAAATAGTGATCGAACGACACGTTCTCTTGGAAGATCACGACGAAATGCTTGATCGGGGTCGAGGTCGCGGGTGGCGGCGTGGCGCCGGCCTGAGCGAGGCCGAGCACGCCCGTGCTCGCCAGCAGACCGGCGACCGCGAGGAGTCGATTGCGCAACGGAGTCCTCCTATGTGCGATTGAACACGAGCCGCGGCCAAGGGCCGACGACTCGCCTTGGCGCAATCCTGCGCTGCGCGGCATCGCCACTGGTAACGCTCGCGTGACCTGCCTGTGACGGTCCGGTGACTAGTTGTGAGCGCGCTGTGACCGAGCCGTGATCGAGGTGTGATCGGCGGACTATCGGTCGGCTTCGTCTACGCTTGCTCAAGCCGTTCATCGCTCCCGCCGATGTGCTGGGAGGAGACGTGCAGACACGATGAAGACACGCGTCGGAGCCGCTACCGTACTGAGCCTGTTCGCGCTGATCGCGCCGCTTTGCGCATCGGCGCACGCCACAACCGTCGCGCCACTGCCTGAATCCGACTATGCCGTGCGCCATGTATGCCCCGAGCCGGCCCCCGGGCGAGCCGGCTGCCTGGCGCTGGAACTCGTGCCCAGGACAACGGCGGCGCGGGCTCACACCCACCCGCTCGGGATGACTCGCGCCCGACTACTGGTCGAACCGTCGCCCGCAGGAGGCGGCTTTGGCCTCAGACCACAGGATCTGCACACCGCTTACGGGTTGCCGAACCCTGCATCCTCGACGCAGACGATCGCGTTGGTAGACGCTTACAACGATCCGACGGCGCGAAAAGATCTGGAAGCCTACGACAAAGAATTTGGACTGACCGAATGTCCGGGGTGCTTCGCGCAGGTCAACCAGAACGGGAGCGCAGCGGCGAACAATCTCCCGTTCCCCCAGAACACCCAGGAACTGGAAGAAGCGCAAACAAGCGAAGACGCCACCCGACGCGAAGAAGCCGAAGAAGCCGCCGGATGGGGTCTTGAGATCTCGCTCGACATCGAGGCCGCCCGCGCGACCTGCCACAGCTGCCACATCCTGCTTGTGGAGGCCAACTCGCCGGGCTTCGAAAACCTCGAAATGGCCGAGCACACCGCGGGCGCCCTGGGCGCGACCGAGATCTCCAACTCGTGGGGAGGCCCGGAATGCGAACGGGTTTTGAAAATCCGGCTATGCACCGCGGACAGCACCGCTTTCAGCGATACGGGAGCCGTGATCACTGCATCGGCCGGCGACGACGGTTATCTGAGCTGGGACGCCGCCAACGAAGCCGAACGCGGGTTCGCCGAGTACCCGGCCTCCTCGCCCCATGTGGTCGCCGTAGGAGGCACTCGTCTCAGCCCGCTCGGACCGGGCGGCGCCTGGACGGGCGAGAGTGTGTGGAACGGAGATGGCGCCGGTGGCGGAGGCTGCAGCGTGGAATTCGCCGCTCCGGCTTGGCAGACGAGCGTCGCCGACTGGTCGACGGTGGGATGCAAAGCCAAGCGTGCCGTCTCCGACGTCGCCGCAGACGCCGATCCCTACACGGGGCTCGCGGTTCACTACGCCAATCCTACGTGCAAAACGACTTATGAACAGGCGGGCAAACTCAAAGTCCTGCCAGGCTGGTGCACGATCGGTGGTACCAGCCTCGCGTCTCCCCTGATCGCCTCGACCTTCGCACTCGCCGGCGGCGCCCACGGCGCCGTGTATCCCGCCAAGACGCTCTATGAAAACCAGACGTCCTCGCCCACATCACTCCACGATGTGACCGCCGGATCGAACGGCGAATGTTCGTCTCCGTTCGATGCAGCAACCGGGCTCTCCGGTTGCAGCGAACTGCAGGAGGCAGCCGACTGTTCTGAAAAACCGATCTGTCTCGCGGGGCCCGGTTATGACGGCCCTACGGGCGTCGGCACACCTCACGGAATCCTAGCCTTCCAGCCACCGGGTACCGCCAAAGAAAAAGAACCGCCGAGCGAAGAAGCCGGCAAAGAAGGCGAACCCAACGGCTCTAAAGGCGGGGAATCCAAAGAAGGCATCGCAGGCGAAGAAAGCAGCAGCGGGGCTGAAGGATCCAACAACGGGGATGGCCCTGGCAGCCCAAGCCCTTCAGCCCCGGGAGTCAACTCACCGTTGCCGGACCCGTCGGCGGTCCCGAGAACCGGCTCGCTCGTCCCGCTCCTATCGGCCCCCGCCCTGACACGAACCGCGACGGCCGCGCTGAGCCACGGCAGGCCGCATACCTCACGCGTCGCGTTCGCGTTCACGCTGAACGTGGCAGCGCGGGTGCGCGTCTCGCTTGCCAAGCGAGTCACCGTGCGTGGGCGTACCCGCTGGCAGACGCTGCCCGCCTCACGCACGAT
The DNA here is from genome assembly GCA_049584155.1 of Solirubrobacteraceae bacterium. GTDB lineage: Bacteria > Actinomycetota > Thermoleophilia > Solirubrobacterales > Solirubrobacteraceae > Palsa-744. The sequence continues at coordinate 3,774 of JBAUXH010000344.1, read as the reverse complement.
CGCCGGCTTGGCCGGACGGGATCATGCACACCTGAGCGCGCCTGGAACGCTAGCGCCGGGGCGCTATCGGCTGACGCTCGCGCCGGTGGGTGGGGTCGGGCGAGGGTTGATTTTCTTGGTTGGCTGAACTCGACGATCGTTGCCGAGATAGCTCGCCCGATCTACCGCTCAGCGGAGGAGGATTTATCCGCCCCGGCGCCTCTCCCGGTAACGGCATCGGCTCCTCTCTGCGGGCCGGTATCCGCCGAGGCGGGACCGAAGCGCCCCTCGACCCCACGCTCGACACGCTCGCCGTGCTCGGTCAGGCGCCAGGCGTTGGGGGCACCGCGCGAGGTGCCTTCGCTCTGATTGGCGATCACACCGGCAGCCTCTAAGCGCGAGAGTAGCTTGGAGATCTGGCCCTGGTCGACGATGCCGGCACGTTCGGCGACCTCGCGGTTACTGGCGCCGGGATAGCGGGCGATCGCCTGCAGGACGCGACCGGTGCGGTAGGTGAGACGTACGCCGAGGTCCTCGTACTGTGTGGGGGCGCCGGTAGGAGCGCCGTCGGCGACGCGCGGCGCCGGGGCGGGACGGGTCAGCTCACGCCTGGCGGCGCCCGCGCCCAGGTAGGGGAGCGCGATCAGGCTCATCAACGAACCGAACAGCTCGATCGTCGGGCGCTCCTCGGGCTGCTCTGAATCCTGCGCGAGCAGGCGCGTCTGGATGACGGTCGCCACGGCGCCGACCACGCCCTCGGCCACAACCGGAGGGGGTTCGTTGCGACCGGCGGCGCCCTCGGCGCGACCACGATCGATGACCTGCCACAGGATCGACTGCACTTCGGTGCGGCGGCGCAGCAGCACGGGACCGCCGCTCAGCGAGTGCATGATGCACAGCCGTCCGAGCGCGGGCTCGTCGTCGATGAAGCGAAGCAGTTCGGACAGCCCCGCCCTGATCGCGTCGCGCCAGCGCGACTGGGCGGCGTACGCGGGTGCAATTCGCTGCGCAGCTCGCTGCACACCGAGATCGAAGGCCGCCAGCAGGCACGCGTCGCGATCGGCGAAGAACTCGTAGAAGGCACGGCGGCTGACGCCGGCGCGAGCGATTGTCTCGCCCAATGTCAGCGCGGCGACACCCTGCTCGGCCACGAGCGCGGCCGTAGCCTCGAGGATCTTCGTTCGCTGCGTCTCCTCCACGTGGCTCCTTCATGCGGCCACGCGAGAACGGTCCGGACCTCCCCGACTTCCCCCAGCCACTGTTTATAACCCCTGTCAGCTTGAGAGTACCAATAGAAGCTATCTGCTTAATGTCTAACGATGGCGCGCATGCAAGACGACCTGCACGACCCCCGAAACGCTTGTGCTCGGGCCGCCGGCGGGCTAGCTTGTCCGGTCCTCATGCGCCTGCTTCAGCGAACCCTGCCTTGCGCGGCTGCCGTCCTGGCCGCCGCTGCCCTGATCGTCGTCCCGGGCGCGATCGGGTCGACGTCGGGCAGTCTGGAAAGCCGTATCGCCGCCTCGCGAGCGCACGAAGGCGAGCTGCGTTCGGGCGTGGGCGCCGACACGCATCAGATCGAGGGGTTCCAGGGCAGCATCGACGACCTGCAAACGCGGTTGAGCGCACTGGAATCAAGCCTGAGCGTCGAGCGCTCGGTGCTGTCAAGCCTGCGCTCGCAGCTACGTGCCGCGCGTGCGCGCCTGGGCTCGTTGCAGATCCAGCTCGCGCGTGACCGCCAGGTGCTGGTGGCCCAGGTGGTCGCCTCGTATGAGTCTCCCCCGCCGGACATCGCCACGGTCGTGTTGCAGGCGCACGGGTTCGCCGATCTGATCGAGCGGGTCGACGACCTGCAGGCGATCTCGCGCGAGAACGCGACGGCGACGACGCACGTGGCGCAAGAGCAGCAGCTCGTGACCGCGCAGACCAAGCGACTGGCGGCACTGGAGGCCAGCCACGCGCGCGAGACCAGCGCGGTGCTCGTGCAGCGCGACGAGGTCGCCCAACTGCACCTGGCGCTCGTGAACCGGCAGCTGCAGTACATCCGTGCTCGCGATCGCAAGAGCTCGGAGTTGGGCGCATTGCAGTCGCACAAGCGCTCACTCGAAAGCGAGCTCAACCGACTCGCGGCGAAAGAACTCGCCGCCGAGGGTGTCGCGGGCGCCTACACCGGCCCGATCGGCGAATTCACCCCGACGCCCGAGGGCTCATCCGGGTTCTTCCCGGCGGCCGGCACGAATTACAGCGTCGGCGAGGAGCCCACGCTGGCCGAGCATCTGAACGCGCTCGGGATCGCCCTGCATATACACCTGATCGGCATCTCCGGCTATCGCTCGCCCGCGCACTCGGTCGAGGTCGGCGGGTTCGCCGACGATCCGCACACGCGCGGCGAAGCCTCGGACACCCCCGGTGTGGAGGGAGTGCCCCAGGCGACGCTCGCGCGCTTTGGCCTTATCCGCCCGTTCCCGGGCGCGGCCGAGGCCGATCATATTCAGCTGATCGGGAGCAAATACTAAAATTGGGCGGTTTAGCCGCCGAAGCGGCAGTGGTGCTGGTGTTCCAGTTTTTTCTGGTAGGAGGACAGTTCTTTGGCCTGCTTCGTGGTGAGTGAGCCTTTGGAGCTGTGCTTTTTGTAATAGGCGGTGTAGGTTTTGATGCACTTGGACGATGACCAGTGCGAGCCGGCGACGGCGGCCGGCGCGAAGGCGCCGGTGAGACCGATCGCCGCGGTCGCGCCGAGTGCGAGGATGCGTGTGCGGATCATCTGGTGAGTCTTCCCCCTGTGGGCGTGATTTGACTTGCGCGGAGTCTATGCGGACCGACGCTCAAGAGCGGGCGGCGTGGAGACCGGCGACAGTGCGAGGCGCCTAGACGGCAGGGTCCAGGCGTGCGGGCGCGCCGTAGGGTACGAGCACCTCGGGCAGCGCCACCGAGCCGTCGGCTTGCTGACCGTTCTCGAGCAGCGCGACGAGCGTGCGCCCGACGGCGACGGCGGTGCCGTTGAGCGTATGCGGAGTTTCGAGTCCCCGCGGAGAAGTGCCCCCCTCCCCCTGCCCTCCGTGCTCGGCGCGGACGCGGACGTTCAGACGGCGCGCTTGGTAGTCGGTGGTGTTGGAGCAGGAGGTCAGCTCGCGGTAGGCGTCATAGCTGGGTAGCCACGCCTCGCAGTCGTACTTCTTGGCGGCCGAGTTGCCCAGGTCTGAGACGGCGACGTTGACGACCCGGTAAGGCAGGCCCAGCTCGGTGAGGATCTGCTCCTCGATCGCGAGGATGCGCTCGTGCTCGGCGGTGGAGTCGGCGGGTGAGACGAAGCTGAACATCTCGACCTTGTCGAACTGGTGTACGCGGAAGATCCCGCGCGTGTCCTTGCCGGCGGCGCCGGCCTCGCGGCGGAAGCAGGGCGAGAAGCCGGCGTAGCGCAGCGGCAGGGCGTCCGCCTCCAGGATCTCATCGGCGTGCAACGACGCGAGCGCGACCTCGGAGGTGCCTACGAGGTAGAGCTCGTCCTCTCCCAACTCGTAGATCTGCTGCTCGGTGTCGGGCAGAAAGCCGGTCCCATACAGCGCCTGTTCGCGCACGAGCACGGGCGGGATCACGGGCTGAAAGCCATGCGAGCGCAGGATCTCCAGCGTCCAGCGCACGAGCGCGAGCTCGAGGAACACGAGCTCGCCGAGCAGATAGGCGAAGCGCGCACCCGACAGCCGCGCGGCGCGCTCCATGTCGATTGCGGGCCCCGCCAGTTCGAGGTGGTCGCGGGGCTCAAACGCGAACGCGGGAGGCTCGCCGACGGTGCGCACG
>JBAUXH010000343.1:0-5060 GCA_049584155.1 Solirubrobacteraceae bacterium | reverse complement strand
CGCTGGGCCAGCTCGTGGCGACGGCGGCGCAGCTCGGCGGCGGGTGGCGCGAGCGCGTTCATCAGCCCCCCGTTTCGATCGGCTGAGCGCCCAGGGAGTTGACTTCTTCCTCGTGCTTTTTGCCGGTGCTCGAGCCGAGTTTTTTGAGTTTCGTCGGGGTCACTTTGACGGCCTTGGGCGGCGGCGCTTTTTCGATCACCTTGGCTTCCTGCACGTCGTGCGCTTCGGTCTTGGCCGCGGCTTTGCTCGACTTCGTGCTCGTGGTGGAAGTGGGAGTTGTGGCCTCGGTGGCGCTCACCGGGGTCGTGCTCGCGGCGGCCGCCGGCGCGGCGGCGAGGGCGCCCAGGCCTTCAACCCTCACCACCTGGCGGCTGGGCGCGCTGCTCTGCGTGGCCCAGTGGCCGATCAGCAGACCGGCGACGATCGCCAGCAGCAGCACCGACAGCAGACCGAACAGTCCTGAGTAGCGGCGCAGCGTCCACGTCGCGCCCGACGTGGGCTCGATCACGGACGCGTATCCGGGCGGGAGCGCGCCGACCGGCGCCTGAGCTACGCTATAGGATTGGGCGTCGGCTTGGAGCACGTCCAGGAACGCCAGCCGCACGGGCGAGACGGGCTGGCCGCAGGCCAGGCAGTAACGCTGGTCCGGCGCGAGCGGCGCGGAGCAGTTGGCACAGCTGGATGCGGCGTCGGGCTGCTCGGAGGGCACGGGCGCGAGGCTCACGACCGCGGCGCTCCCGCCCGGTCAGGAGGCCGTCTCGAAAGGCAACCACGCCCGGGGGCGTCCCTGAACGAGATCCGGGGCGCATCCCGGGACGAGGCCTGAGGTGCTTCCCGGGACGAGACGCGAGGGTCCGGCGGGCTCATCCGAACGTGCCCTGCACGTAGTCGCGGGTACGCGCGGCGCGCGGACTGCAGAACACCTCGTCGGCCGTCCCGTACTCGATCAGATCGCCGAGATACATGAACGCAACCTTGTCGGCGACGCGCCGCGCCTGGGCGAGGTTGTGGGTGACGATCACGACCGCCAGCTCGCGGCGCAGCTCGCCGATCAGCCCCTCGATCACCCCCGTGGAGATCGGGTCCAGGGCACTGCAGGGCTCATCCATCAGCAACACCTCGGGGCGCGGGGCGATCGCGCGGGCGATGCACAGCCGCTGCTGCTGGCCGCCGGAGAGGCGCAGTGCCGGACGATCGAGATCGTGGCGAACCTCCTCGTAGAGGCCGGCGCGGCGCAGCGCGTCGATCACGAGCGGCTCGAGCTCCCGCCGGCGCGGGCGCTTGCGCGACTGCTCGCGCAGGGCGAACGCGACGTTGTCGAAGATCGACATCGGAAAGGGGTTGGGCTGTTGAAAGACCATCGCCACGCGCGAGCGCAGGGTCGTGTCGACGAGCTCGTGGATGTCCTCGCCGTCGAGCAGCACTCTTCCGGAACGCGCGGCGCTCGGCGTCAGCTCCGTCAGGCGGTTGAGCGTGCGCAGCAGCGTCGTCTTGCCGCAGCCCGAGGGCCCGATCAGCGCCAGCACCTCGCCTTGGTGGATCGACAGCGACACCGACTTGACGGCCGGCACGCCGCCGTAGGCGATGCTCAGATCGCTCACCCGCAGCCGCTCCGGGCCGACCGTCGAGGGCGCGGGCTCGCGCAGGGGGTTGCGCTCGCGCACGGGCGGCGCGACCGGCACGGGTGGGCGGTCGAGCACGATCGTGCGCACCGGCGGCACCTCCTGGGTACTGGAGACGTCATGCGCGTGCGGCGTACCCCGCTCGTACGCCCGCGGTACGCCGCCATCGTATCCGCGCTCGGTGCTCGCCGCATGAGACTCGAACGCCGTTCGTAGACGGCCAACCGTCTCGGGGTCCTCGGTTGTAAACGGATCTTCCATGAGCAGCAGCTCGTCGGGGCTCATCGCGCGTTCTCCATCAACTCAATGTTCTCGATAGAACTGATGAGGTTACCCAGATTTTGCAGGTTGTGGGAAAAGTTTGCGAGGCCGCGCGCGCTCATACGCCCCCTCCATGCACCACGGGCTCGCAGAGCAAGCTGGTCAAGGACGCATGGAACGTGGCGTACTACGTACGCGAGTGACCGAGGACGCAGATCCAGCGCAGTCATGCGGGCCCGTGGGAACGGCCGATGCGGTCGACGAGCAGATTCAGGCCGAGCACGAACGCGAGCAGCACGAACGCCGCCGCGTAGGCCTTCTGCGGCGCGGCGCCTTCGCCCGCCGGGGAGTTGTCGTACACGTAGCTGGTCAGCGTCGAGCCCGTGCCCCGCAGCAGGTTCACGACCGGTACGGGGCCCTGCGTTTCGATGTGCAGCGTCTCGCCCAGCAGCAGCAGCACGATCGCGGTGTCGCCAATGATGCGACTGACGCCGAGGGTCACGCCGGTGGCAATGTTCGAGCGCACGCTCGGCAGAAGCACACGGCGGATCGTCGCGATCCGGGTCTTGCCCAGCGCGAATGCAGCCTCGCGCATGTGCTCCGGGACGGCCTGCAGCCCGTCGCGGGTCGCGGCGAACAAGGGCGGCAGCGCGATCAGCGACATCATCGCGCCGGCGGCGATGAACGAACGCCCGTAAACCCCGCCGCCTTCGGCGCGGAACGACAGCGGCGCGAACAGGCCGAGCTGGAAGATCGACAGGCCGAACAGCGCGAGCACGATGTCGGGCGTGCCGGCGACGATCTCGATCGTCGACTCGACCACCCGCGCCAGGGATTGACGAGCCCGCCCACCCTGCCCGTACTCGGCGATCCACACCGCGCAGGCGACGGCCAGCGGGAACGCGAGCGCGATGCCGATCAGCGTCAGCAGCGCCGTCCCAATCAGCGGGTCGAGGATGCCCCCGGTCTGACTCTGAGACTGACCGATCGCCGGGCGCGTGAACAGCAGGCCCGGTCGCAGATACTCGATTCCGCGATAGCCCATGTACAGGACGATCGCCGCGGCGATCGCGCACAGTCCGAGACCGGCCGTCCAGGCGCAGGCGAGCACGAGCCGGTCGCGCCAACGCCACGTCCACGGCGAGGAGCGCCGCCCGCGCTTGGACGTGGGCGGCGAGCCCGTCTCCAGTTGAGGCGTATACACGCTCATTCCTGACATCCCTCGATGTCACAACTACGCCGGCATGGACGCGCAGGGCAAGCTGGGCAAGGACGCAGTGAGCGTGGCGTGCTTGGCACGCGAGCGATCGAGGACGCAGATCCAGCGCCGCCATGCGCGTTCATGCCCGCACCTGATAACGGCGCAACGGCAGCTTGATCAGGTAGCCGGCGATCGACAGCACGAACGCCGAGAACAGCAGCAGCGCACCGAACGCATACAGCGTCGCGCGCAGCGCCGGGGCGCCGAGACCTTCGTGGTAGTCCACGATCGCGGACGCGAGCGTCCGCAGCGGCTCGTAGAAGAAGATCAGCGCGCCGTGCGAGAGGTTGGGCGTGTAGGAGCTCCCGCCGGAGACCATCTGGATCATCACCGCCTCGCCAAGCGCCCGCGCGGTGGCAAGCACCGCCGCAGCGACGATCGCGGGGCGAATCGCGCGCAGCGTTACGGCCATGACGGCCCGCAACGGATTGAGACCGAGCGCCACCGCTCCCTCGCGCCAGGACGCGGGCGCGGCCATCAGCGCCTCACAGATCAGCGCGATCATGATCGGCGTGATCATCACGGTCAGGATCACGACCACGACCCCCAGGCCGGCGCCCGTGAGCTCGACGAAGTTCTGCACCGAGTTCTTCTCAGGCGCGGTAACCAGGTGGTTGCCCACGAACGGCACGAGCACGAGCACCCCGATCAGCCCGTAGACGACCGACGGCACCGACGCCAGCAGCCGGATCACCGGGATCGCCAGCTTGCGTAGGCGGGCCGGCGTAAGCTCGACGATGAAAATCGAGGACAGCACCGCGATCACGGTGCCCAGCACGATCGCGATGCTCGTTGTCAACAACGTGCCGTATACGAGCGGCCACGCGTTCAGGTGAAACGCAGACGCGGGCGGGTTCACGCTCGTGGCCTGCATGTTCGCGATCTGCGTTTCGAGCGTCCCCCCCGGCCCCAGCCAAGACAGGCCGTTGTGCTCGAACACCGGCCACGCGCGCACGCCGACGAACACGATCATCGCGATCACACACGCGCCCACGAGCAAAGACACCGCGCCGAGCAAACGCTCAGCGCGGTGGTCAGGCCATGGATTACGCAGTCGCTTCAGCACCAGCTCAGGTGACCGGGACCCACTGGCTGGAGATGATCTTGCGCGCCGCCGCCGATTTCGTGATCCACGAGATGAACGACGCCACGAAGCCCTGCGCGGGACCGCGCGTGACCTCGTAGAACCGCGCGATGCCGGCGTACTGCCCGGCCTGCACGGTCGAGCGATTACAGGCCTCTCCGTTGTAGCTGACCGTGTTCAGTTTGCCCAGGCCCGCCTGATAGTTAGACAGAAACCCGATCGCGTTCGGGTCGGTTTCGACTTCCGCGCGCAGCAGACCCTCGGAGGGTCGTTCGTGAGCGAGCGGCTCGGTCACTTTCTTGCCTTCCAGCAACAGCGTCTGGAAGCTCGTCAGCACGCCCGCGACCGAGGTGCGGCTGATCAGGTCGATCGTCCCGCTCGCGGTGGCGCCCGGGATCTGGCTCCAGCTGCGGGTCTTGCCGGTGAAGATCGAGACGACCTGCGCCGGGGTGAGGTTCGACAGCGTGTTGGCCGAGTTCGTGACCACGCAGATCCCGTACTTGGCGACCGGGTAGAACACCAGGCCCTTCGGATCGGCCGGCAGCGGATCGCGCGAGACGTCGCCGATCGAGACACGGCTGGCGGCCACGTCGTTGATGCCGATCTGCGCCCCGCCCTGGGTGATCTTGAACTTCACCGTGTGCGGTTTGAGCTTCACGTACTTCGCGGCGAGCAGCGACACGAGCGGATACGACGCGGTGGCGCCGCTGATCGAGATCGTCGGGGTCGCCAGCGCGGTCGTGGGCGCCGCGGCGACCCCGAGCACGCCTGCGCTCGCCCCGGCGAGGGCGAGGCTTCGTAGTCGTGTGAGACGGCGATTGCGGTTCATGGG
>JBAUXH010000342.1:0-2596 GCA_049584155.1 Solirubrobacteraceae bacterium | reverse complement strand
GTCCCACAGCGCGGGCGCGTCCTCGGGCGAGAGCAGCAGCTCGACGCCGTCCTCGCCGGTGTAGCCGGTGGCGCACACGAGCATCTCCACACCCGCCAGCCGCCGCGTCGCGGCGGTCATCCGCGGGGGCAGCGGCGCATCGGAGATCGTCTGCACGAGCTCGCGCGCGCGGGGACCCTGGACGGCGAGCATCGCGTAGTCCTCGATGCGGTCGTCCACCTGCACGTCGAGCGCGCCGGCGTGCGCGAGCCACCATGCGAGGTCCTGCTCGTGGTTGGCCGCGTTCGTGACGGTCAGCCAGCGCTGGGCGTCCAGACGGTAGGTGAACAGGTCGTCAAGCACGCCCCCGTCCTCACGACAGAGCACGCCGTACTGCGCACCCCCGATCGGGACGCGCGAGAGGTCGTTGGAGATCAGCCGCTGCAGCAACTGCAGCGAATGCGGACCTGAGGTTTCGATCTCGCCCATGTGCGAGACGTCGAACACGCCCACGTCCTCGCGCACGGCCATGTGCTCCTGACGCACGCCCTCGTACTGCACGGGCATCTCCCAGCCGGCGAACTCCACGAGCTTGGCCCCGGCGTCCATGTGGCGGTCGTAGAGCGAGGTACGGCGCAGGATGGCTGGCACGGCGCGCAGGTTATCGAGCGCGATCTCAGTCGCTGTTCCAGCGGCGCATGCGCCGCTGGCGGGAACGCGCATGCGCGTTCCCGAACCAAGCCGCATGCGGCTTGGTTTCCGTCAGGCGCATGCGCCTGACGGCGACCTGGCACATGTGCCAGGTCGAACTACATCAACGCAGGAACGGAGGCACGTCGATGTCGTCGTCGCTGATCTCAAGCGACGAGCGCTGACGATCGTCGATCCGCGGGCCACGATCGCGCCTGGAGCGGGTCTCCGCGCGAGCGGCCCTGCCGGGGCGATGGTCGAAGCCGGTGCCGATCACGGTGACGCGCACCTCGTCGCCCATCGCCTCATCGATCACCGCGCCGAAGATGATGTTTGCGTTCGGGTCGGCCGCGTTCTGGATGATCTCCGCAGCGTCGTTGACCTCGAAAAGGCCCAGGTCCTTGCCGCCGGTGATGTTCAGGAGGATGCCCGTGGCGCCGTCGACGGACTCTTCCAACAGCGGCGAGGAGATCGCGGCCTTGGCGGCATCGCCGCAGCGGTCCTCGCCGCCGGCGGTGCCGATCCCCATCAGGGCTGAGCCGGCGTCGTGCATGATCGTGCGCACGTCGGCGAAGTCGAGGTTGATCAAGCCGGGGATCGTGATCAGGTCGGTGATGCCCTGGATGCCCTGGCGCAGCACGTCGTCGGCCTCCTTGAAGGCGTCCAGCATCGAGGTGCGCCGCTCGACGACCGTCAAGAGCTTCTCGTTCGGGATCACGATCAACGTGTCCACGACCTCGCGCAGCCGCTCGATGCCCTCTGCGGCCTGGCGCCCGCGCTGAGAGCCCTCGAAGTCGAATGGGCGCGTGACCACGCCAACGGTGAGCGCGCCGATCTCATTCTTGGCGATGTCCGCGATCACCGGCGCCGCGCCGGTGCCGGTGCCGCCGCCCTCGCCGGCCGTTACGAACACCATGTCGGCGCCCTTCAACGCCTCCTTGATGTCGTCGCGCGACTCCGATGCCGCGCCGAGACCGACCTCGGGGTTGGCGCCCGCGCCGAGACCCTTGGTGGACTCGTGGCCGATGTTCAGCTTGATGTCGGCGTCGCACATCGCGAGCGCCTGAGCGTCGGTGTTGGCAGCGATGAACTCCACTCCGCGCAGGCCCGCGTCGACCATGCGGCTGACCGCGTTCGTGCCTCCGCCGCCGACCCCGACAACCTTGATCACCGCCAGGTAGCTGCCTGCGCCGGTCATGCTGCCGCTACTCGCTGAGCTCTCCATGATGAGTTCCGTCCATAGCCTTCAGTAAGAGTTAAGGGTTCGATCGACACTGCCGGTCGGCCCGCTGAAAGACGCACGTTATGCAGGGAACTTCGCCCTGTCAACGACTCCGGCCAATCTCGCAACAATCGTTGCAGATCGAGGAACTCTCGACCGGACCCCGAGACACGCCCTCTCGATGGGGTAAACCTCAAGTCAAGGATCAGTGTTGAGCTTGAGGCTCTCTTACACGGCTCAACCCCCCGGGATTCCGCTCGCCGTGGGCGTTTCCGAGGTTTCGCCGCTCCCGGCTTCCGATGCGGGTGGGGCGCTTGTCGCTTCGCCCGAGCCCGATCCGCTCGAGCCGGCTTCGGAGCTCGTCGAACCCGACTGCGCCGTTTCGTTCGCGGAGCTCGGTTCGGCGGCGCCCGCGCCGCTGCTTCCCGTGCCCGTGCTCGACCCGCCACCCACGGCGGCGTCGAGGCCGCCGGCAAGTTCGGCGGCCGTGTTCGGATCAGACGAGCCGGTCGATTCCGTTTCGGTGGCGCTCGCGTCGGGGCGCACGGTGCCCGCGGCGAAGCCCGCCGCCGGACGTTCGGGCAGGCGCACGTCGACATAGGAGGCGTCGGCCGAGCTGGGGTCGGCGAGCACGCGCGCGAGCGAGAGCCACTTCGCGTGCGGCCGCGTGGCGTCGCCGAAGTAAGCCAGCAACCCACCGCGCAG
>JBAUXH010000341.1:0-1565 GCA_049584155.1 Solirubrobacteraceae bacterium | reverse complement strand
GTCCCACCCTCGTTCCACTGGGCGCCCGGTGCTGGGGATCCGAGCCCGCTTCCGGCGGGGCCACCGCGGTCACGATCGACCACGACTCCTGCCAGAACGGGGCGGAAGTCGTCGCCGAGGCCGCGTCCGAAGCCCCGCAGGAGCTGTTGATCACGGCGACGAACACGTTCGACCCGGCGAACATCGCCCTGACCAAGGACGTCGTCGGCGAGCCGAACCCGAACGCCACCTACACCTTCTCGATCACGTGCACCATCGAAGACACGGACGGCACGACGATCGACGTGCCGTTGCTCAGCGGCGAATCACCCCTGACGTTGGGCGGCGGAGAATCAGCAACGTTCGACGTCCTGGTCGGCTCGACGTGCACCGCGACCGAGCCCAACCGTCCGGTCGACGCCACCCTCACATTCACCGAGACGGGCTCAGTCGGCGACACCGACGCCGGCGACGGCGTCGTCACTGTCGGACCCGACGGTGCCCGATCACCGCGACGAACACCTTCCCGACGGTGGCTGCGAGTGCAGGCGACAAGCTGTCATTCACCGGATCGCCACTGGCGATCCCGATGGCTGGCATTGCCTCTGCACCTATCACCGGTGGGTTTGCCCTGCTCCTCATCCGTCGGAGGTCGCGTCCCGACGCACCGGCGTGAGCGACCTGACGTGGCCTGCACGAACGAGGTGCCCGGAGTGGGATTCGAACCCACATGCCCCGAGGGGCGGCCGGTTTTGAGCCGACTGCGTCAGCCGATTGCGCCATCCGGGCGGACCCGACGACGTTAGTTCGCCGCCGCCGCGGGGGCGTTCTGGTTGCAGAGCAGGAACAGCGTCGCGAACGGGTCGACCGGTGGATTCTGGCCCGGCGTGCCGGGATGGATCTCGAAGTGCAGGTGCGGTCCCGTCGCGTTGCCGGTCATGCCGACGTACCCGATGACGTCTCCCGCGTTCACGAGCCGATCGTCTCCCTCGTAGCGCGAGAAATGCGCGTAGTAATAGGAGTAGCCGTCGAGCCCGGTGAGCCACGCGCCGTTGCCGCCGTCGCCGCCGACGTCGTGACGCATGAAGCCGGGCGCGACCGCGACCACCGGGGTGCCGGTCAGCGCGCCCATGTCGATGCCCGGATGCGGTCCCCCCGATCGCAGCTCACCGAAGTCGTCGGTGAACACGACGACGCCCTTCACCGGGCACTCGCTCGCCCCGGTGGCGACGTCGACGCCGTGCTTCGTCGGATCGGCGGTGGCGAGGGCCTGCACCTTGTCGTACTGCGCGCTCGCCACCGCGAGCTTCTTCTGCAGGAGGTCGTTGAGGGGCGCGAGCGTTGCCAGCGTCTTGTCGAGGTCCGCCTTCTGGTTCTTGAGGTCCGCTTCACGTGCCGCGAGCTCGGCCGCGGTCGCCCGCAGCTTGCTCGCCGCGTCGAGATCCTGCGTGCCCAGCGTGCCGGTGAGGTGCGCGGCGCGCAGGCCGTCCTCTGCGTTCTCGGCCTCCATCGCCGATTCGAACGCCGCCGTCTCGCCGTAGCGGACGTAGAGCTCGGCGGCTCGTTGCTTCACGATCGCCTTGAGC
>JBAUXH010000340.1:0-7036 GCA_049584155.1 Solirubrobacteraceae bacterium | reverse complement strand
CCTCGGGCGAACGCGTCGGGCACGCCGGATGCTCGCGCGGCACCGTAGGCGAGCAGGCGCCGCGCGCCGCGCGAGGGCAGCACCTCGTGCAGCTCGATGCCCGGGATCGCCCTGAACGCGGCGTCGGGCTCGTCCGCGCCGAAGCGCGCGTACAACAGCGTCAGCCCACCGCGCAGCGCTAGCGCGCGCGCGAGCCCGTACGTGCGCATCGCCCGGCCCGAACCGAGCGCCGGAGTATGGGTTGCCACGAGCAGATCGCTCACAGCGACCCGATCGCCGCTTCGATCTCCTGCAGGCGCTGCTCCCAAGAGTGCGAGGCCGCCACGCGCGAGCGCTCGGCGCGACGCTCCGGGTCATCGTCGGCGAGCGCTTTATCCAACAGCCCGGCGATCCCCTTGGCGTCCGGCGCGGTCGCGACCTCGGCGAGACCCTGCAGCGCCGGCAGGGGCGTGGATACGACCGGACGGCCGGCGGCGAGATACTCGTAGACCTTCATCGGGAAGATGCTCTGCGTCAGCTCGTTGCGCGCGTAGGGAATCAGCCCCGCGTCGGCCGCTCGCAGAACGTCGGGCAGCTCGGAGTACGCGCGAGCGCCCAGCAGGTGGATGTTCGGCTCGGCCGCCAGCGCGGAGACGTCGGTGCGGGGATCGCCCGGTCCGATCGGTCCGACGAGCGCGAACGACCAGGCGCGCCGCGCGCGCGCCAGCTCGATCAGCAGATCGAAGTCGAGCTTGGTCTGGACGATCGCGCCCGTGAACACGATTCGTGGCGCCGGCAGCTCGGCCAGCGCCGGGTCCGGCGGTCCCGGTGAGAGCGCGGTCGCGAACAGCTCCGTGTCGGCGACGTTGGGCGCATACAGGACGTTGCCGGAGAGCGTCCTCATGCGGCTGTCCAGTGCCGGCGCGCTTGCCAGCACGAGGTCGGCGCGAGCGGCGAAACGCTGCTCGGCGGCACGGAAGGCGCTCCCGTCGATGCCGGCCTGAGCCGCCATGTCATCGACGCAGTGGTAGATCACGAGCTCGGGCGCCAGCGTGTCGAGGAGCACCTCGGCCTGGGGGACGTAGGCCCACAGGATCGGGCGCGTGCCGAAGCCGAGACGGCGAACCGCCCGGCGCACGAGCGCGGGCAGCAGGCGCCCGTTCAACGCGCGCACGACCCTGTAGCGATGAAACGGCAACACGAGCGGTGAGAGCGCATGCAGGCCGTCGACCGCCCGTGGGGGCGCCAGCCCTCGCCGCAGTCGGCGCACGATCCGCGTGAGGTCACGACGAGCGAGCTGCGGCTGGCGCAGGCCGAGCGACTCGACGAACAGCACGCGGTTGTGCTGAGCCAGACGTGACATCAGGTGGTGTTGATTGGTCCACAGCTCGGTGTCCCAGTCGGCGAATCCGACGCACACGATGTCGCGGTCGCGCAAGGCTCGAGGGCCGGGCATCATCGGCGCCATGATCCCAGGTCGGCCGGGCACCGACTTCTCGAGAGAGCTCAGGACACGCGGGGACGCACACCCGCGAGGAGATCGTCGACGAGCGCGTGGATCGCCTGCTGGTTGACCACCGCGCGCAGGTTGTGGTCGGAGGAGGCGAAGCGGTGGATGCGCAACGCCGGCCAGCGCTCGGGCTGCTTCAGGATCCCTTCTAGCTCGAGCTGGTTGTAGCCCACTTCGCGCTCGGCGAAGCCGAGGATCATCTGTGCGCCGCGCTGCTGCAGCAGCTCGAGCAGGACGGTCATGGAGTGCGCGCTGTCAGCGAGCGCCGGCTCCGCGGCATCGCCGCGCGGGCGAGATCGCGACCGCGACCGCAACCGCCGTGCCTGGCTTTCGATGCCCTTCCTGACCGTGAGGAGGCCTTTGTCGATGCTCACCTCGCCTCGCGCGAGCTTTCGCCACCAGCTCGGCTGGAAGATCAGCAGGGCCCGGCGCGCGGCGTCGTGCTGGAGCAGCGCCTTGCCGGTGCGTGAGACCATCGGGTTCAAGCCGACGATCCCCGCCACGCGCGGGTCGGCCGCGGCCTGCTGGGCCCAGTACCCGCCCGAGCACAGCCCGAGCAGCAGGAAGCGGGAACCGTGCCCCCGCTCCTGCAGGGAGTCCATCACCTCGCGGACCTGGACGATGCGATCGTTCTCCCAGACCGCAGATTCGATGCGCATCGCCTCACGCGGACCGTCGCTGTCGCCGATCGATTCGAGATCTACGCGCAGGACCGTGATGCCGCGAGCCGCATGGCGGCGCGCCACCTCGACCCACAGCCGGCTGGGGCCGATGCAGCGTTCGGCCCAGGAGGGCAGGCAGATCAGGCAGAGGTCCTCGCCGGAGGGCTCGGCCGGCTCGGCGAGCACGCCGAACATCGAGCCGCCGGATGCGCGCTCGACGGTATAGGCACGCTCGTACACCCCGACGCCGTCGATCTCCAGCTCGAGCCGATCGCGGGCGACGGGGACGGCTTGCGTGGGCGTGGCCGTCGCGGCGGGCGCGGGTGTCGGATCGGATTCGCGCTCCAACCACGTCGCGACGGTGTCGATCGTCGCGTCGGGCACGATCGACAGATCGGGGTTGTCTAGCATCGCCGTGTATCCCGGTCCCGGCGCCGTCCGCACCTGCACACCGGCCTGCTCCAGATGCCCGACCAGCACGGTGTCGAGGGCAGTGGCGTCCTGTTCGAGCAGCAGCGCTCCTCGCAGGCGCCCGACGTCCGTGCCGTCGGGGCGCAGCGTGTTCAGGTCGGCGATGGTCTCGGCGTCGAGCACATAACCGGCGCTCTGCAGCCAGCCGCTCGGCAATGCCGAGTCCTCGCCGTCCTGCGAGGACGCCTGCAGGCCGGCGAAGGCCCGCAGCATCCGCGTCAACACGCGCCCGCTCGCCGGCGTTCCCCACAGCACGAGATCGTCGATGGCGGCGCCCTCGGCCGTCGCCTGCAGCGCCAGCAGACCACCCAGTCCGATCCCGATCGCCGCCACCCGCGGGCTCTCGCCGGTGTGACGCAGCCAGCTCGCCGCCTCCGCGATCGCCCGCAGCCAATTGGGCAACTGCCCCGGATCGGTTGGTCCTCCGGCGCTCTGCCCCGAGCCCGGCCGGTCGCAGCGAAGTACCGGGTGACCGGCCTCGGCAAGGCGCTCTGCCCACACTGCTCGCACGGGGTATGAGCCCATGTCCTCCCATCCGAACGGGGCGCAGAAAAGTACCGCGGCCCGCTGCTCGACCCCGTTCGCTGGAGGGTGATACATCGCGAACGCGGGCCGCGTATCGCCGATCCATACAGGGCGTGGGCGTGAACAGCTCAGGCGCTCCACAACTCCTCGCGGACGGCCGCCGGCCAGGTCTTGACCTCGAGGCCATGGGTACGGAACAGCGCGAGCGCGATCCGCTCCAGTCCGAAGCCGAGGCAGGCCGTGTGCGCCCTGCCGCCATTGGCGAGCTCGATCTCGTAGGCACTTGCGAAGTGGTCCTGGTGGTAGTTGAAGGAGGCCACGGAGGTGGGCTCGGGACCGGCGATCTGCACGATCACCTCGAACTTGAGCTCCTGCTCGCGCTGACTGGCGGCGAGCATCCGCCCGGAGCGACCGAAGAAGGGGTCGCTGGCGATGTCGAAGCGGGCGTCGAGGCCGATTCCGCGCAACAGCGCGACCGCGCGGTCGCGCCAGGAATCGCGCCACGCGGCCACGGTCTCGGGCTCACCGATGCGCACGATCTCGCGCTGGTGGAACATCTGCATGCGCGCCGGGTCGCCCGAGGGCTCATGACGGAAGACGTAGGCGCTGCCGGCGTCAACGGTGACCCCGCCGGGGGGCAGCCTGCCGCGGGCGGCGATCGCCGGATAGACGGGATAACAGGCGGCCGGCGTGAGCACGAGCTCGGTCATCGCCTGGAACTCACTCCAATCCTCGTGGCGGCTGGCCCGGTCGTACTGCTCGGCGGCCTGTCCCTCGGTGCCCTCGAAGGCGAAGATGCTGCCGGCGAGGTGCGGGAAGGATTTCAGGTAACCGACCTTCTCCAGGTCACGACGTGGCAGGAGCGGCGGGAAGCTGAGTTGTTCGGGACCGTCGGGTGCGCCCGCGAGAGTGATCATCCCGGCCACGCGCGTACGCACCTCCTCGAAATCTCCGCCGCGGCCATACACGCCCGGGACGCCCGTCTCGATCAACAGGCGGCTGTCCAGCAGCTCCTTCAGGAACGTCAGCTGATCCGGCGCGCCGGGGCGAAAGTCAGCCACTGGGCCCGGAGTCGACGCTCATCGGGCTGCGGCCTGCACACGTAGCTCGGTGATGGAGGCCTCGATCGAGGCGATGCTCTCGAAGACGCTCCGCTTGAGCATGCGGTCGGGGAACTCGACCTCGAAGCGATCCTCGAGCGCGAGCATCACGTTGACGCTCGCATGCGAGGTCATGCCTGCCTCGTACAGGTCGGCATCCGCCGCGAGCGCGTCGACGTCTACCGACAGGCGGCCGTGATCCTTGACGATCTGACGGATGTCGTCCCTCACGGGCACCTCATCGGCTCGGGTGATTGGTTTGCTGAAGGGCAGTCGGCGATCACCACGGCGGAAGCGAACTCTCCTTCGTGCGAGATGCTAAGCGCGAGTTCGGACATGCCTGCGTCCAGGGCCAACGCCGCGGCGGCGCCGGTGAGCTCGAGCTCGACCCAGCCGGAGGGTTCCCGACGCACCTCGATCGAAAGCCATGGGACCGCCTCATCTGCAGGACGCAACACCTTCAGCGCCGCCTCCTTGGCCGCGAATCGCGCGGCCAGGCGCTGCGGGTCGACACCCGTCTCAGACCGGCAGTCGCTCAGCTCGCGCTCGGTGTAGACGCGCTCGAGATAGCGCGAGGCATGGGTATTGATGGATTCTCGCACCGACTCCACGGACACCAGGTCTGTCCCCACGCGTATGGCCATCAGCGTCACATTTTCCCATATCTATTGCAAGACGGAATGTCCGTAGACCGACCGCTACCCTCGCGCTGTGTCCTCTGCCCCGAGAACCGCCGCCCGCGCCGTTCCCCCGCGTCCGGCACGAGTGGTCGAGCAGGTGATCTACAAGGCGGCCCGTCGCTGGAGTGAGCAGACGCTCGCGGACCGCCTGCTCGCGGCCCGTCTACCCGGCATCGACATCGACACCGATACGGTTGCGCCCCGTATGCTCGTGCGGGTCGACGAGTTTCCTCACTATCAGGCGTGGGACGAGCCAGATCGCTTCGGCGCCTCGCGCTACGAGCGCTTCCACGAGATCATGGCCGGCGCGGGCGCTCGCTATCTCGTTGCGGTCCTGCCGCGAGTCAGTCGCTCGCCGCTGTCGCCTACGGGTGAAGCTTCCCGCCCCCTCGACGACGAGGAGATCGCAGTCCTGAGACGCCTCGCCGACGCGGACGTGTGTTTCGCGCTGCACGGTCGCGACCATCGCACCCGCGAGGTCTCCTCCCGACGTCACTCCGAGCTGTGTGGCCTAGATCGCCCTCGGACGGACGCGCTGATCGATGAGGCGCTGGCCGAGCTGGAGCCACACGGCATTCGTCCCGATGTGTTCGTGCCGCCGTTCAACCGTTTCGATGCCCGTCAGTTCGAGTGGCTCGCTCGTCGTTTCTCGGTCGTGTGCGGCGGTCCCGAGTCGATCGGGCTGATGGGGCTGCAACGTACGCCGCAGTGGCGCGGAGATACCGTGTACATGCCCTCCTATGCCCCCTACTACGGCCGTGCGATCGACCTGCTGAAGGCGTTGCCGCGCGCGATTGAGCGCGCGCGGGGACAGTGGCTACCGATCGTCCTGCACTGGGGCTGGGAGGCCGAGGCCGGCTGGAGCGACCTCGAAGGACTGGCCGATCTGATCGCTCCCTATACGGCTCCCTGGCAGGACTTCCTGGCGGCGCTCGCGCGTGCCCGCACCGCTTCCGGCGCACCCACGGCGAGTGGGGCGCTCGGAGCATGACCGTGCTGGAGCGGCTGCGCGAGCGCTACCCCCGGGTGGCGGTGGTGCACGAGTGGCTGACCAACCCCGGAGGCTCCGAGCACGTGGTGCTGGAGCTGCTGAAGATGTTCCCGCAGGCGGAGCTCTACACCTCGATCTACGGACCCGGACCGTGGCCCGAGCTGATCGCCGAACGCCAGGTACACACCTCCTATCTGAACCGCGTCCCGGGCGCCGCCCGCCACTACCAGAAGCTGCTGCCGTTCGTGAGCCGTGCCTATCGTTCGTTTGACCTGTCGGGCTTCGATCTGATCCTGTCCAGCAATCACGCCTGCGCAAAGAACGTGATCACGCCTCCCGGCGTGCTGCACGTCTGCTATTGCCACACGCCGATGCGCTATGCGTGGGAGAAGCGCTTCTTGGAGGGGGAGGAGATCGGGAGGGTCGGGCGGTTGGCGTTGCCGGCGCTGCTGCCGCTGCTGCGCCGCCAGGATCGCATCGGCGCTGCCTCGCCGGATGTGTTCGTGGCCAACTCGCGTCACGTCGCCGAGCGCATCGAGCGCTACTACGGACGCTCCTCAGTGGTCGTCAACCCGCCCGTGGATGTGGACCACTTCCTTGGGCTGTCGCATGCGCCGGAGGACTACTTCCTCGTGTTCGGACGGGTAGTGCCCTACAAGCGTGTCGATCTCGCCGCCGCCGCGTGCGCACGGCTGGGGGTGCCGTTGAAGGTGGCCGGCGGCGGGCGGGCGCTCGAGGGGGTACGTGCGCAGACGCCCGCTGGCGCCGACGTAGAGTTCCTCGGCAAGGTCTCTGATGACGAGCGCGATCGGCTGCTGAGCGGCGCGCGCGCGCTGCTGTTCCCCGGTGAGGAGGACTTCGGGATCGTGCCCGTCGAGGCGCAGGCGGCAGGCGTTCCGGTGATCGCCTACGGCATCGGCGGGGCGGGGGAGACGGTGATCGACGGTCGTACCGGGGCGCTGTTCTCCGAGCAGAGCGCCGCGGGGCTCGCCGAGGCGATCGAGCGCTACGACGGGCTCGCGCTCGATCCCGACGCTGCCCGCGAGAACGCCAGGCGCTTCGGTCGCGAGCGCTTCCGCGCGGAGATGGCGGACGTGATCGATCGAGCGACACAGCCC
>JBAUXH010000339.1:0-17934 GCA_049584155.1 Solirubrobacteraceae bacterium | reverse complement strand
CGTGGAGGGCGCGTCAGCCCGCACGCGCGTATCGCCGCGAGCGTCAGACGCGCGCGCGTTGCGTGGTCGATTGCAGGTGCGTGAAAGGAGTCGAGCAGGCCGATCACGCGGTCGAGGTCATCAGCTTCCAACTCGCCCGCCGCGTAGGCGCGGCCCAGGCCCAATTGGCCCGGCGCACGCAGCATGTGCGCGATCGCGGCGGGAGAGCGCACCGTCAGAACAGGGCCTCCCTCGACGGTGGGTTCGAGCTGTGAGCCGTCCCAGAAGCGCAGCGCAAACGGGCGCGAAGGCAGCGCGCGCGCGAGCTCGCGGCGTAGTGGCTCAGGCCGCGCCAGCATGACCTGCCTGCCGGTCGCGAGCGCTCGCCATCAGATGCTCTGTCGCCGTGCCCATCGTGACTACGCAGCCTAAGGGTCGCGCTGATAACTTGCGTGCTGGCACCATGGACGAAGAACATATTCCCGGCGGCGGTCCGGAACCCAGCCGGCCCGGGCCAGACGACGTTCAACCCGCGTCCAACGAGACGCTCGATCGCATACTCACTGGGCTGATCACGGTCCTGCCGATCGTCGCGTTGTTCTTCGTCGGCTGGCAGTTGTGGGACGGCCTGCTGCACCCCTCAGACCTCGCCGTGTTCGCGATCATGTACCTGCTCACCGGGCTCGGTGTGACGGTCGGGTTCCATCGGCTGTTCACCCATCGCAGCTTCAAGACCTCGCCGGCACTGCGTGGGGTGTTCGCGGTGATGGGGTCCGCGGCGATCGAGGGACCCGTGATCTCCTGGGTGGCCGACCATCGCAAGCATCACGCCTTCTCCGATCGCGAGGGAGACCCGCACAGCCCCCACGTGGACCACGGCGTAGGCTGGCGCGGCGCCCTGCGCGGCCTCGCACACGCACACGTGGGTTGGCTGTTCATCCACACTCAGCGCGGTTCGCGCGATCGTTACGCCCCCGACTTGATCGCCGACCCGGTGGTGTCGTTTGTCGATCGCACCTTCTTTTTGTGGACGATCGCTGGGCTGGCCGCCGCGTTCGGGCTCGGCTACGCGATCGGCGGTTCGCTGCGCGCCGGCCTCACCGGCCTTTTGTGGGGCGGCGCCGTGCGGATGCTCGTGCTGCACCACATGACCTACTCGATCAACTCACTCTGCCACTTCTTCGGGCGTCGTGACTACGCGACCCAGGATCAGTCGCGCAATCTGCTGTGGTTGGCGCTGCCCACGTTCGGAGAGGCGTGGCACAATAACCACCATGCGTTCCCGACCTCAGCCAGCCACGGCCTAAACTGGCGCCAGCCTGACGTTTCAGCGCTCGTGATCCGCGCGATGGCCCGTCTGGGACTGTGCTGGGACGTGGTCACCGTGCCCGAGGAGCGTCGTGTACACAAGCGCTATGTGGCAGCATAGTTCGCCGCACGAACGGCGACGAGCAGCCGCTGAACCGTCCTGTCGGCTAACGTCGCAACTGTGAGCGCGCCGTTTTCGTCCGATCCGGACGAGGAGAAGGAGATAGTCCCGGAGTCCGGGTCCGATACCGATCTGCTGACGCACTACGACATCCTGCGTCTGCGTGCGCCCAATCCGGGGCCATACACGCTTTCGGGCACGAACACCTGGGTAGTGGGGCGCCGGCCGGCCTGGGTCGTCGACCCCGGTCCGTCGATCGAGTCCCATCTCGAGCGTGTGTGTACCGCGATCGAGGGACGGGGCGGACTCGGCGGTGTGGTGCTCACGCACGACCACGAGGACCACTCCGAGGCCGTGCCGGAGTTGCTGGCGCGTTATCCCGCGCCGCTCGCGGCCGGACGCGGCGAGGTCGACGTGAAACTCGAGGAGGGCGTGCGGTTCGGACCGTTCTATCCGGTCGCTACCTCCGGGCATGCCATCGACCACTTCGCGCTGATCGCCGACGGTGCCTGCTTCACCGGCGACGCGGTGCTCGGCGAAGGCAGCGTCTTCATCGCTCCCCATCGCGGCTCGATGTCCCATTACATGCTCGCGCTGACACGGCTGCGGATGCGCGAAGACTTCAACGTGCTCTGTCCCGGTCACGGGCCGGTCGTGTGGGACGCTCACACCAAGCTCGAAGAGTACGTCAACCACCGCCTGGACCGCGAGCACGCGCTGATGTACGCGCTCGGCCAGGGTCTGCGCACCGAAAACGAGCTGCTCGACGCGGTCTGGCCGGAAGTGTCCGAGTCGATGCGCCCGCTCGCTAGCGTCACGCTGGCTGCGCACCTGGACAAGCTTGACGACGAGCAGGTCCTGCCCTCAGGGGTGCAGCGCCCGACGTTCGACAGCTTCGACTGGTGAGCCCGCCCGGCGCCGCCGACTCGAGCGCCGGGGGAGCGTCGGCGGGCTCCGCCGCCGGACGGACTCCGGCGGGCGTCGCCGCGTCGAGTGCGACGGCGGTGCACAAGTTCATGCCGGCCGGTACCTCGTCCGGCTCCACATTTCCGCCGATCGCCGACTACGGCTTCCTGTCGGACTGCCACACCGGCGCGCTGGTCTGCTCCGACGGCTCGATCGAGTGGATGTGCGTGCCGTACTTCGACTCGCCGTCGATCTTCGGCGCGCTGCTCGATCGCGGAGCCGGTAGCTGGCGCGTCGGGCCCTACGGCTTGTACGTGCCGGCCGGGCGGCGCTACATCCCGGGCACGAACATGATCGAGACTACGTGGATGACCCCGCAGGGATGGATCCGCGTGGTCGACGCGCTGGCGATGGGTGAATGGCACGACAACGAGCACGGCTCCAGCCACACCCGCCCGCCCACGGACTTCGACGCCGATCATCTGCTCGTGCGCATGATCGAATGCGTGCAGGGTCAGGTGCAGGTCGAGATCCTGTGTGAGCCGATGCTCGACTACGGTGCCACTCCGGCGCAGTGGCGCAAGGTCGAGCTCGACTCCGATGCGCAGAACCCGCCCGACGCGCACGACGCGATCGCGATGGATGCCTCCGACGGGCGCACGATGTTCAGGCTGTTCAGCGACATCCGCATGGGCATCGAGGGCAACCGCACGCACGGGCGCCACACGATGGTCGAGGGCGAGAAACGCTTCTGCGCGATCTCCTGGACGGAGTCGCGCGGGGGGCCGCACACGGCCGAGGAAGCGGAGCAGATACTCGAGCGGACCGGTCACTTCTGGCGCGGCTGGCTGGCCGAAGGCACCTATCCCGACCATCCGTGGCGTCGCCATCTGCAGCGCTCGGCGCTGGTGCTGAAGGGACTGACGTTCATGCCCACCGGCGCGCTGGTCGCCGCGCCGACCACCTCGCTGCCCGAGACGCCGGGCGGCGAGCGCAACTGGGACTACCGCTACTGCTGGATGCGCGACGCCTCGTTCACGCTGTGGGCGCTGCACGCGCTCGGCCTGGACTGGGAGGCCGACGACTTCATCGAGTACGTCGCGGAAGTCCCGCGCAACGAGGACGGCTCGCTGCAGATCATGTACGGGGTGAGGGGTGAGAAAGACCTCGCGGAGTCGACGCTCGACCATCTCAGCGGGTACGAGGGATCGACGCCCGTGCGCGTCGGCAACGGCGCCTACCGACAACGCCAGAACGACGTGTTCGGCGCGGTGCTCGACTCGGTCTACCTGCACTCCAAGCAGCGCGATCACATTCCCGAGCGCCTGTGGCCGGTGCTGATCGACCAAGTCAAATGCGCGGCGGCGGTGTGGAAGGAGCCCGACCAGGGGATCTGGGAGGCGCGCGGAAAGCCCCAGCACTACGTCTCCTCCAAGCTGATGTGCTGGGTCGCCATGGATCGCGGCGCGCGGCTGGCCGAACGGCGCGGCAACGAGGACCACGCCAAGGAATTCCAGGCTCTCGCCGCCGAAGTGCGCGAGGACATCCTCACGCACGGCGTCGACTCACGCGGCGTCTTTCGCCAGCACTACGACACCGACGCGCTGGATGCCTCGACGCTGCTCGTGCCGCTGCTGCGCTTCCTGCCGCCCGATGACGAGCGCGTGATCGCCACCGTGTGCGCGATCCGCGACGAGCTGACCGAGAACGGCCTCGTGCTGCGCTATCGCACCGACGAGACCGACGACGGTCTGGAAGGCAAGGAGGGCACGTTTCTGATCTGCTCGTTCTGGCTGGTCTCGGCGCTGTCGGAGATCGGCGAGGACCGCGACGCGGAACACCTCTGCGAGCGCCTGCTGGCCTACTCCTCGCCGCTGGAGCTCTACGGCGAGGAGCTCGAGGCCTCCAGCGGTCGCCATCTTGGCAACTACCCGCAGGCGTTCACGCACCTCGCGCTGATCAACGCCGTCACGCACATCGTTGCGGCGCAGCAGGCCTGAGGCTCAACGTTACGCGGTGCGACCGGCCTGAAGCCCGAGGCGAGCGTCAGTAGCCGGGATCGCCCGGCATCAGCACGCGCGCCGAGTCGCCCTCGACGATCACCTTCGGCAACACCGGCTCGACCTCGACCTCGACCTCGCGCGCGTGCGCGAGCAGCGCATCGACCGAAGCGAAGGGAATGAGCCGCTCCAGGTGCGCGATCGTCGGGAACACGAGCACGATCTCCCCCGCTGCGTGAGCGTCGAGCGCGGCCTGGGGCGTGAACCAGCCGAGGTCCACGCACTCCTCGCCATCGATGCGCGGCTCCTGGCCCTGCGGCAAGGGCGCGAGAAAGAAGTGCGTGTCGAAGCGGATCTTCACCTCGGCCGGGGTGATCCAGCGCGAGAACGCGACCAACTCGCCGGGCTCTGCGAGCGTGATCGCGGCCTCCTCGCGCAGCTCGCGCATCGCCGCGGCGCGAACCCCGTCATCGCCATCGCCATCGTCGGCGTCAACTGCGCCGCCGGGGAACACCCACACTCCTCCCATGAACTTCGCCTCGGGCGTGCGCCGCACGAGCAGGACCTCCAACGTCTCCGTCCCGCCGCGCAGCAAAATCACGGTCGCGGCCTGGCGCGGACTGGTCGGGTTGCCCGCCCACCCCGGGTTGAGGGCCTCGCCGGGTGCGGGGCGATCGTTGGAGGAAGAAGAAGGTGAGGAGGAGGAGGAGGAGTTCGAGGAGTTCCCGGAGGCGGGAACGTCGGAGCCGTCCTGCTCGTCGTGATCCTCGGAGTCCATCGTCCGATCACCCTACCCGTCTGCAGGGATGGCCGGTAATCTGTCGGCCATGAACGCGACCAAGACCCTGCAACGCTGGATCTGCGAGTCCTGCGGCTATATCTACGACCCCGACGATGGCGATCCCGACGGTGGCATTCCCGCGGGGACGGCCTTCGAGGACATCCCCGACACGTGGTTCTGCCCGGTGTGCGGCGCGCGGAAGCGCGATTTCACGCTGTACGAGGACTGAGGGCCCGATCTGAGCGACTGGCCGATGCTGCTGGCGCTCGACAGAGAGCGCGTGTGGCATCCCTACGGTGGCCTGCCCGCCGCGCCGCCCGAGCCGCTGCCGGTCGTCTCGGCCGAAGGTGTGCGCTTGCGGTTGGCGGACGGGCGTGAGCTGATCGACGGGATGGCGTCGTGGTGGTGCGCGATCCACGGCTACCGCCATCCCGCGCTGGATGAGGCCGTGCGCGAGCAGTTGGAGCGGATGGCGCACGTGATGTTCGGAGGGCTCACCCACGAGCCGGCGATCCGCCTCGTCGAGGGGCTGGTCGAGCTGGCTCCGGAGGGTCTGGAGCGCGTGTTCCTCGCCGACTCCGGTTCGGTATCGGTGGAGGTCGCGATCAAGCTGGCGTTCCAGTATCAACGCGCGCTAGGGCGCGCTGACCGCACGCGGCTGCTGACCGTGCGGGGCGGATATCACGGCGACACGTTCGGTGCGATGGCCGTGTGCGATCCGATCGGCGGGATGCACAGCCTGTTCGAGGGCGTGCTCGCCGAGCACGTCTTCGCCGAACGCCCGCCCGCCGGGTTCGACGCTGGTCTGGACGAGCATTGGGCGGTACACGTCAGTGAGCTGATCGCCGCGCACGCGCATGAGCTGGCGGCGGTGATCGTGGAGCCCGTCGTGCAGGGCGCCGGGGGGATGTGGGTGTACGCGCCCGAGTGTCTCGCGCTGCTGCGCTCGCTGTGTGACGAGCACGGGCTGCTGCTCGTGCTCGACGAGATCGCCACCGGGTTCGGGCGCACGGGCGCGCTGTTCGCGTGCGAGCACGCCGGCGTGACGCCGGATGTGATGTGCCTCGGCAAGGCGCTCACCGGTGGCTACATGACGCTCGCCGCGACGCTGTGTACGCCCGCTGTCGCCGAGACCGTCTCCGGTGGTGAGGGGGGCGGGTTGATGCACGGACCCACCTTCATGGCCAACCCGCTCGCGTGCGCGGTTGCGCTGGCTTCGCTGGAATTGCTCGCCGACGGGGGCTGGCGTGAGCAGGTGGGGGCAATCGAACGGGGGCTGCGCGCGGGGCTGGAGCCCGCACGGGAGCTGCCGGGGGTGGTGGACGTGCGCGTGCTGGGCGCGATCGGTGTGGTGCAACTCGATCGTGAGGTCAACATTCCTGCGGCGACGGCGATCGCGGTGGAGCGGGGGGTTTGGCTGCGCCCGTTTCGTGACCTGATCTACACGATGCCGCCGTACGTGATTGGCCAGGAGGATCTCGCGCGTGTGGGTGAGGCCGTGGTGGCGGCCGTTGGGTGAGGCTGCCTGGTGTGGGGATCTGGACTGTGTCACCACGTGGTCCGCTAGACTGGTACACGGCTAGTGCGTCAATGCTCTATTCATTGCGCCTCCGAGGGGCCCGGGTAACCGGGCCCCCTCCGGTTAAGGGGTTCCTTGCTCTGTCACGAATCCCTGACGGTCGCCGGAGCCGTCTTTGCTGCGGCCGCCAGGGCACACCGCTACCTCGTCAGCCGGTCGATGACCAGCATGGAGATGAGCAGCGTGATGGCTAGTATCGACAATGCTGAACTCATGGCAACTCCTTTCTCCGGGGGTACGACCCCGGAACCCTCGGACAGGAGATGCGCGTGCAACGTCGTCGAACCAGCCATGCTCCGATGCTAAGCGTCGCTTGGGATGGGATTCTCGGGGCACCACTGCCGCCACGGGAGTGCACCGCCTGCCCGAGCGAAGCCGACCGTGGAGGTATTCGGCACGTGTCCCAGATCGGCGACTTCGATCTCGCCGAGGCGCGAGATCGTGTCACGGTTGGAGCATTCCATCTCCGTGGGCGTCTCCGGCCACGGCGTCAGCACTACAGCGCGCACGTTCAGGCCGACCGAGCGCGCCGACTCGACGCTCAGCAGCGTGTGGTTGATCGTGCCCAGCCCCGGACTCGCCGCGATCACGACGGGCAGCCCAAGGGCGGTGGCGAGGTCGCGCACGGTGAACTCGTCGGTGAGCGGTACAAGCAGGCCTCCGACGCCCTCGACGATCAGCGTTCCCTCGCCTGTCGCCGCATCGCGCGCGCGCGCGATCAGGTCTGCCGGGTCGATCGTCTCGCCCGCGAGCGTAGCCGCGAGATGCGGGGAGACGGCCGGGCCGTAGCGCAGCGGCGCGACCTCCTCGGGCGTCATACCGGCGACGCTTGCGAGCAGCTCGTGGTCCGGCGGCCACCCCGCCTCCGAGGACTCGTCCAGGCCGGTCACGACCGGCTTGTGTGCCCGCACCTGCACCCCGGCGGCGGACATCGCGGCGAGCAGCGCCGCGCTCAGGACAGTCTTGCCGACGCCGGTGCCGGTGCCGGTGACGAACAACCCGCGCATAAACCCCGCTCTAACTCCAGCCAGGCGGCTAGGCCGCGCGATGGACGACGACGTCGCGCTCGCCGTCGAATGGGGCCTGCATCCGTGCGCTATGCCCGGGCGCTGAGCTGGGCGTAACGACAGCCGGCGCTAGCGTCGAGACCTGCCGCTCCAGCTCGTCGGCCTCGATCGTCCCTCCCGCGGCTCGCGCCGCGCGCGGGGCCGTCATCTGGAGGTCGAGCCCCAGCTCGCGTGCCGCTGCGCCGATGATTTGCGCCGCCTCACGCAGCTCCTCTGAAGTATGGCTGGCCATGACCGCCAGCCGCAGTCGCGACGTGCCCGCGGCGACCGTGGGCGGGCGGATCGCCTGGGCGAACACGCCTCGCTTCAGCGCCGCCTCGCACAGGCTCATCGCGTCGCGCTCGTCCCCGACGATCACGGGAACGATGTGCATCTCCAGGTCATCCGCGGGTATACCCTCGGCGCTCAGCGCGCGGCGCAACACGCGCGCGTTAGAGCGCAGTCGCCGCACGCGATGCGGGCGCTCCTCGAGCAGCTCGAGTGCCGCCAGTGCGCCCGCGATTGCGGGAGGTGGGGGAGCCGTCGAGAAGATCAGCGGCCGCGCGGTATTGATCAGATAGCGGATCGTCTCTGTGCGCGCACACGCATAAGCTCCGTATGAGCCCAGCGCCTTGCCGAGCGTGCCGACGACGATGTCTATCTCGCCCTCCAACCCGGCTGCCGCGATCGCGCCGCGCCCGTCCGCGCCCAGCACGCCGGTGGCGTGTGCCTCGTCGACGATCGTGCGCGCGCCGTGCTCCCGCGCCAGTCCGACGATCTCGGCCAGCGGTGCGATGTCGCCGTCCATCGAGAACACCGAGTCGGTGACGATCAGCCGACGGCCGTTGCCGCCGTGGCGACGGATCTGCCAGTCGAGATGATCCACATCGCGGTGTCTGTATACGACCACCTCGGCTCGTGAGAGTCTGCAGCCGTCAACGATCGAGGCGTGATTTAGCTCGTCGGAGAACACCGTGTCGCCGCGCCCCGCCAGTGCGCCGATCGCGCCCGCGTTGGCGAGGTAGCCCGACCCGAACAGCACGCATGCCTCGCTGCGCTCGAATGCCGCCAGACGCTGCTCCAGGCGACGGTGAATCGTCATCGTGCCCGACACCAGTCGCGAGGCGCCCGCACCTGCACCCCAGCGCATCGCCGCCTCCGCCGCGGCCTCGCGCACGCGCGGATGGTCGGCGAGGCCGAGATAGTTGTTCGAGCACAGCAGCAGCACGGGCTTGCCGTCTAGCACCACGCGCGGTCCCTGAGGTCCGCTGACCATCCGCAGGCGCCGGCTGAGTCCGAGCCGCTCCAGTTCTTCCAGGCGCTGCTCGATCTCGTTCATCTGCGTCGAGACACTGCCTCAGCCCACCGGCACCTTGTTAGGTGCGCCGTCGGGGCGGGGCGGCACGTTGCGCTTGGCCTTAAACCGTAGCTGGGTCGAAGGGTCCCACAGACGGACGTTAAGGCCAGCGGGAGCGCCGCCGTTCCGGCCGTTCACGTTCGTGTCGGCCGGAGATTCCTGCGCGAGCAGATCCTCCACGACGTCCGGCGTCTCGCCGTCCAGCCAGCCCGAGCGGTTGTCCGGACGGGGGTTCGCGCCGTTGTCGGGCTGGCGCGCCACGTTCAGCCCCAGCTCCTCGAACATCGCGCGGTCTTCCTCGGGCTCGGAGCCGAGCGTCGTCAGAAAATTGCCCATCATCACGCCGTTCAGCCCCGCCTTCACCGCCAGCGGCTGCAGCTCGCCGAGGTTCTCCACGCGCCCGCCGCATAGCCTGAACAGGGCCTCCGGGAGGATCAGGCGGAAGATCGCGATCCACTTCACCGCCTCCCACGGATCGATCGCCTCGCGGTCGCCAAACTTCGTTCCCGGCCTGGGGTTCAGCAGGTTGATCGGCACGCTCGTCGGATCGAGCGCCGCCAGCTCGAACGCCATCTCCACGCGCTGTTCGCGACTCTCCCCGAGATTGAGGATGCCTCCAACGCACGTCTCAAGGCCTGCCTCGCGCACGGCCTGGATCGTCCTGATCCGACCCTCGTAACGCACCGTGCTTGAGACCTCGTCGTAGTAGCTCTCGGCCGTCTCGACGTTGTGGTGAACGCGCTGGATTCCCGCCTCGCGCAATGCCTGCGCGCGCGCCGCAGACATGTGCCCGATCGACGCACACCGCTTGAGGTTGGTCTGTTCGGCGACCATACGCGCGCCCTGCAGGATCTTCTCAAAGTCGCGCTTGGACAGCCCCTGTCCCTGCGTGACCATGCAGAAGCGGTGGGCGCCCGCCGCTTCTGCGGCCTTCGCGTGTTCGAGGATCTGCTCGGGGCTCATCATCGCGTGCATCGGCGTCTCGGCCTCGGCGAACCGCGACTGCGCGCAGAACCCACAGTCCTCCGCGCACCCGCCCGACTTGGCGTTCACCAGCGAACACATATCGGTCGAGTCCTCGAACCGCTCCACGCGCGCCGCCCAGGCACGCTCGATCAGCGCTTCGATCTCGGCGTGATCCTCGATCTCACCCAGACGCAGGGCCTCCTCGCGGGTAATCAGCGGCGGCATTCCCTCACGTTATGCGCCGCCTCGGACGGGTTTATTCGCCGCGCCACTCGGGCGCGCGCCGCTGCGCGAACGCCCGCATACCCTCGCGCATGTCAGCCGATGCGAACGATGCGCGACGCAGCTCGATCAGCTCACGCTCCACGTCCTCCTCCAGCTGTCCCTCCGTCCGTAGCAGTGCCGCGATCACGCGCTTGTTACCGAGTTGGGCCAGCGGCGAGTTGCCGGCCAGCTCGCCCGCGAGCTCGGCCGTCACCGCCTCCAGGTCGCTCGCCGCGGCGACACGGTTGACGAGGCCCCAGCTCAGAGCCGTCGCGGCGTCGATGTATTTGCCCAGCAAGAACAGCTCGCGCGTGTGCGCCGCGCCGATCGCATCGATGAACCGCCGCAGCCCGGTATGTGAGTACACGAGCCCCAGCTTCGCCGGCGGCATGCCCAGTTTGATGCCCTCCTGCGCCACCCTGATGTCACACGTCAGCGCAAGCTCCAGTCCACCGCCGATCGTGTGTCCCGGCAACGCCGCCAGCGTCGGCCAGGGGAACGCTTCGAGCGCCTCGATCGCTTCGGTGAACGGGTGCGCGACTAGACGCTCGGCCTGCTCCTCGAACTCACCCTCGCCCTCGGGGATCTCGCCGATGTCATACCCGGCCGAGAACATCCCGCCCGCGCCCGTCAGTACGAGGCAGCGGATCGCTCCGTCCGGGTCGGCGTGCTCGGCGAGCGTCGCGCTGATTGCGTCGAGGATTGGATGATCGAGCGCGTTGCGCTTCTGCACGTTGGAGATCGTCAGTCGCACGACCCCCGGAGCGGGCTCATCCACGAGCAGCTTGCCCTCGGCGAGCTCGCGCTGATGGGTCACGGCGGACACCCCTCTATTCCAGCACGACCAGCGTGTCGCCCTCGTTCACGGCCTGGCCCTCCTCGCAGCGAATCTCCGTCACGGTGCCCGCGTCTTCGGACTCGACCGGCATCTCCATCTTCATCGACTCGAGGATCGCGACCGTGTCACCCTCCTCGATCTCGTCTCCCACCTCGCACTCGATTTTCCACACAGTGCCCGTAATGTGGGCCTCCACGTCAGTCACGCCATGCGCCTCCTGGTTGCGGAGCCTCGGCGTCCCGTCCGAGGCTCGATTGCCGAGAACCGCGGCGGACAATAGCCTCTGGAGCCGACCCCTCCATGAACTCCGACATCCTCATCGTGCTCGCCGCCCTGGACGAGGCCGATCGCATCTCCTCCACGCTTGACGCGCTCGCGCTCGCTTTCCCCGGGGCGCCCGTGTGGGTGGCCGACGACGGCTCGACCGATGCCACCCCCGATCTCGCGCGTGCCGCCGGCGCGACGGTGGTGCGCAGCGAGCGCGTGATCGGCAAGGGTCAGGCGATGACCGCAGGAGTGCGAGCGGCGCTTGAGCGGGTAAGCGGAGATGAGGCGATCGTCGTGCTCTGCGACGGCGACCTGGATGACTCCGCGCGTGAATTGTCAGCGCTCGCGGATGCGCTCCGGCGCGAGCACGGCGCTGGCCTGGCCGTCGCCGTGTTCGCCACGCGCGTGGGTGGTGGGTTCGGTCTGGCGCTCGGCTTCGCGCGCTGGGTCATCCATCGTCGCTGTGGCCTATCCACGCGCGCGCCCATCTCCGGCCAACGCGCGCTGCGCGCGGGAGTCGCTCGCGAGGTGCTCCCGTTCGCTCCCGGCTTCGGCATGGAGATCGGCATGACGATCGACGCCGTCCGCGCCGGTCATCGCGTCGTCGAGGTCGATCTCGACCTCGCGCACCGCGCCACCGGTCGCACTCCCGCCGGCTTTCTCCATCGCGCCCGCCAGCTCGTCGACTTCATCCGCGTGTACTTCGCCCGTGGCTGAGTGTCATCACCGAAAGCGCTCACGCGACGCCGACGGCTGCGGTGAGCGGCGCCTCCTGCAAACAGACGCAGGACCCAGCTTGCGGCTCACCCACCCCACACACGCGCCGGTTAGGCTCAGCTCCCGCTCATGATTCTCGCCATCGACCAGGGGACCACCGGCACAACATGCTTCGTCTATGACGAGCATTTCGAGCCCATCGGGCGCTCCTACCGCGAGTTTCGCCAGCACTTCCCCCAGCCCGGCTGGGTCGAGCACGACCTCGCCGAACTGTGGACGGTTACGCACGCGGTGGCCGGCGAAGCGCTCGCTGATGCCGGTGACGTCCGTCCCGGCGAGCTCGCCGCGGTCGCGATCGCCAACCAGCGCGAGACCGTCTGCGTGTGGGACCCGTCCACCGGCGAGCCCCTGCATCGCGCGCTCGTCTGGCAGGACCGACGCACCGCGCCGCTATGCGAGCGGCTGCGCGCCGACGGGCACGAACCGCTCATCCGCGCGCGCACCGGCCTCGTGCTCGACCCCTACTTCTCCGCCACCAAGATCGCCTGGCTGCTGGAGCACGTCCCCGGCCTGCGCGAACGCGCCCGGGATGGTCGCGCGGTGTTTGGCACGATCGACTCGTGGCTCGTGTTCAAGCTCACCGGCGAGCATCTGACCGACGCCTCCAACGCCTCGCGCACGCTCCTGTATGACATCTCCGCTGGCCGTTGGGACCCCGAGCTGCTCGATCTGTTCGACATCCCCGCGCGTGCCCTGCCCGAGGTTCGTCCCAGCGCGGGCGTATTCGCGCAGACGCTACCCGCGGCGCTGCACAGTCACGCCGTAGCGCTCGCGGGCGTCGCCGGCGATCAGCAGGCCGCGCTGTTCGGGCAGGCCTGCGTCGATCCCGGCAGCGGCAAGAACACCTACGGCACCGGCTCCTTCGCGCTCATGAATACGGGCTTCTCCCCGCCCGAGAAGCCCGCTCCCGGTCTGCTGGGCACCGTCGCCTGGATGATCGGCTCATCCACCACCTACGCCCTTGAGGCGTCGATCTTCGCGACCGGCGCCGCCGTGCAGTGGCTGCGCGACGGCCTGCGCATCATCGACTCCGCCGCCGACACCGAGCCCCTCGCCGCCTCGCTCGACTCCAACGAAGGTGTCTACTTCGTCCCCGCCCTCACCGGCCTGGGCTCGCCCCACTGGGACCCTCATGCGCGCGGGACGATCGTCGGCCTCACCCGCGGCAGCACTCGCGCCCACCTGGCGCGCGCGACCCTGGAGGCGATCGCCTACCAGACTCATGACGCGGTCCGCGCGATGGAGGTCTCCTCCGGACAGGTCCTCGGCGAGCTGCGCGTCGACGGTGGCGCCACCGCCAACGCCTGGTTGATGCAGTTCCAGGCCGACATCCTCGGTGTGCCGGTCGTGCTCGCGGAGAGCCCCGAGACGACCGCTCTGGGAGCCGCCTATCTCGCGGGCATCGGCGTCGGCGAGCGTACGATCTCCGACATCGCCGCGGCACAGACCGAGCGCCGGCGCCATCAGCCGCGCATGTCCGCCGAAGAGCGCTCTCGTCTACTGGCTGGCTGGCATGATGCACTGGGGTGCGCGCGTAACTTCCACGCCCCTACGACGTAGTCCGATCAGATGAGCGATCTCGCACCGATGCGCGAACAGGTCTACGCCGACCCCCGGCCGAAGGAGTACTTCGACCAGTTCCACGAGCGCGCGCGCACGCGCGAACCCAACTGGGTCTACGAGGCCACCCGCATGGTCACCTCGCTCTACGCCTACACGCTCCTGCGCGTGCGCTCGATCTCCTCCGAGAAGGTTCCCGGGCGCGGAGCGGTGATCCTCGCGCCCAACCACTTCTCCTTCATGGACCACTTCCTGATGGGCTGCTACATCCGCCGCAAGGTCCGCTTCATGGCCAAGTCGCAGCTGTTCTCCTTTCCCATGCGCTACATCTACAGTCCCGGCGGCGTGTTCCCCGTGCGCCGCGGCGCCCGCGACGAGGAGACGTTCATCACCGCCGAGACGATCCTCTCGCGCGGCGGCGCGATCACGATGTACTGCGAGGGGGGACGCTCGCGCACCGGCCAGATGGCGACTCAGGCCAAGCGCGGGATCGGTCGCCTCGCCCTGGAGACGGGCGCGCCGATTGTGCCGATCGCGATCCACGGCTCCTCGCGCATCCGCAACTGGAAGCGCCTGCGCTTTCCCCAGGTCACCGTCCAGTACGGAGATGCCTTGCGCTGGGAGCGGATCGAGAACCCGACGCGCGAGCAGCAGCAGGCCGTCGCTGATGAGATCCTCACGCGGATACGCGCTCTCTACGCCGGCCTGGAGGAGCACGGTCGCAAGGGCGCGCTGGAACGTGCCCGCGCCGAACGCCGCTCCGAGGGTGGCGCGCGCCGCGCCGCGCCCGTCTGAGATCCTGCTTTAGAACGCGCCCCAATCTGGCCCACACACGTCGCTCGAAGCGTTGGTCACGGCGTGCATCGTGACCGGCGTTCAATCGCCGTGAGTGGAGGATTAGCTCTTGAGTAGGCCGATCGAAGGGACCGCGACATGTTTGTGGTCTTCGCTCTGCTGCTTGCGGATAACCACCATAAACTCCCCTATGCCTGTTTGCAGTAGCTCAAGTGCAAATGGCAAATTCAGGGAGGCCAGGAAACAGGCAAATGTAATCGGCTCCCAAACGTGGAAGTGGGGGTGGAGATGTTCGGATTCCATCTCCCGTACGCGCCTTTCCAGAATCTCCCCCTCGTGCCCCTCGATGTATCGCGCACATTCTTCGTAATGTTCTCGTCGTGATATCTCCGGACCCTCCTGATGGTCTCGCAGGAGGTGCTCCACGGTGGTTCGCGGGGCGCTGACAGACTCCTCGGACCTCTAGAAGATTCGAGTAGAGAATCCCATTTAGCTAGTCGATACCGCAACTCCGGGGTGGGGACGCTGTTTGCGTTTGACGATAGCGTCGATAGCGGGCGTTGGGGGGGAGTTGCATGCAATCGCTGGGCGAAGGGCATGGGCCCATGCTTGCCAGACTGCGAACCTGCGGGTTGGCGGGAATTAGAGGTCTGTATCGTGATCCGGCTCGCGCCCTGGCGATCCTACAGATAGCGGCGATTTTGGTCCTCGGTGTCGTTACGGTTTTTCGCTTTCATATTTTTGCCGAAGTGGACGAGCGTGCTCATCTTGCGTATGTGCAGGAAGTAGCCGAACATGGTCGCATTCCATGGGTGGGGCGCGACTATGTGTCTTGGCAGGAGCTCGCGATCGAACAGGGTACGTATCCCCGTCCGAGCGGGCTGAACCCCCGTCTGCTCGGCGTTCGTGGCAGTAGTTATGAGGGATGGCAACCACCGCTGTACTACGTGCTCGCGGCGCCCGCCTTCTTGATCCCCGGTGATTACCACGACAAGATCCTTGCGGTGCGCGCGTTCGATCTGCTCCTGCTTTTGGCGGCGGTTGCCATCCTGGCTCTGCTGGCTCGGGCTGTATTCGAGGGACGATGGCGAGTGCCCTACTGCCTGGCGCTGTCGACGATACTGTGGCCGGGTGTGATCGTCCGCACGATCACGGTGTCGAATGCAGCCCTGGAGCTGCCGTTGGTGGCGCTCTACGTGCTCGTGTTGTGGAATGCGATGTTGAAGCCGCGTGTATGTTCGCTGATCGCCGCCAGCGGACTATTGGGGCTTTGCGTGCTGACTCAGCTTACGCTGGTATGCCTGGCGGTTCTGCTGGTTATCCCACTTGCTAAGTTTCTGAGGGAGCGTTGCGACCGGTTGGGGCTTGGGGCAGTGATGCTTGCGGTCGCGTTGCCGGTGATGTTGATGGTTCCCTGGCTTGCCTCCAACGAGAGTCGTTACGGCGCGCTGACCGCGAGTTCTCTCGTGGAGCGTTTGACGGGATCTGACGGACCCGCCGGCCCACGCTCCGGTATTGGCGCCGTCGCCTCGGGAGCCGCGCGTCTCACCCGTATCGCACTGCCCCAGGAGTGGTGGCTGGAGTACAAAGGAATCCCGGGAGCGATCTTGGTTGCACTACCCGCCCTGCTGCTGATCGGCGCCCTGTCCGTGATGCGACGTCCTCGTCTGCTGCGCACACAGGCCTGCGAGCTCCTTGCTGCACCACTGCTATTGGGGCTCGCCACACTCATTGGCATCGTCTTGCTCGCCGCATGGCCCGCGGCATTGTTCCCACGATATCTCAATCCAATGATCCCGCTTTGCGCTCTTTTTATTGCGTGGGCATGGAGACAAACCGGGATCGGAGAAAGGGGGCTGCTCGGGATCGCCGCGCTTTCAAGCTTCGCGGTCGCTCTGATCTGGATCTACATGGCCGGGGCCTACTATTTCACCAATGTTGGCGCCACGCTCGGAATCCATCGCGCAGCCGCCGGTGGGGCGCATATGGTTGACGGGCAGCAATTCCCTAACGCACCGCGAGGAGCGACATGACCCGTTCGCTTGACATCGGCTCGGTCATCAGCCGAACGTTCAATATCTATACCGATCAGGCATCCGTGCTGCTGCCGGCCGCAGCCGTCGTGTTCGTCGCGATCGGGGTTGTTACGGCCGTGCTGGTCGCGATCGCTCCAGTGCTCGCGATCGTCGCCGCGATCCTCAGCCTCGCCGCCACCACCCTCTTTACAGGCATGGTTGTAGAGCTGGTCTCCGACGTGCAGGATGGCCGGCGCGACGCCACCGTCGGGCAGCTGCTCAAGGCCGCCACACCGGTGCTGGGTCAGCTGATCCTCGTCGGGATCGTCGCCGGCATCGGGATCGCGATCGGCTTCGTGCTGATCATCGTCCCGGGCCTGATCCTGATCACGATCTGGTCGGTCGCGGCGCCGGTCGTCGTGCTCGAGAACCCCGGCGGTCTGCGCGCGCTCGGACGCAGTCGCGAGCTCGTGCGCGGCAACGGCTGGGCGGTGTTCGGCGTGATCTTCGTGCTCGTGATCGGTGTCGGCATCGTCGCCGCGATCATCGAGGCGATCGGCGACTCGGGTGGTACCGGTGTCGGCATCGTCGTCAGGATCATCGTCCAGATCCTCACGGCGCCCCTGGCGGCGCTGGCGGCCTCCGTGATCTACTTCGAGTTGCGCCCGCCCGCTGCCGGTGAGACCTTCGGAGAGTCTTCGTCTTCGCCGCCATCGCCTCCATCATCATCACCACCCGCCACAGTCTGAGCGCAACCAAATAGCCTGCGGCGATGCCGACGGTCGCCTCTGAGTTGCTCAGCCCAGGCCTGCTGAACGAGGTTTCAATCCTGGTGGTGGCCGTATCCTCGCCGGGCGCCGGTTGCAAGCCGGACGAGTCGTTTGCGCGCGCTGTAGGAGATGCGTGCGAGCAGCTCGGCTCGCGCGTGGTCTTATACGAGTACGACTGCGCCATCGAGGAGGCCGCGATGAATCGCGCCGTCGCGAGCGCCACCGCCGAGTCGGGCGGTCTCGACACGCTGGTCGTGGATGGCGCCGCCTCGTTTGCGTCCGGTGGTCTGCACGCGTGCCTGGAGAGCGCCTGGAATGCGACCCGCGCCGCGGTCAACCATGCGATTCTGCCTGCCGCTCGTGGCGGGCAGGTCGTCTACCTCGCGCCACCGCCGGGCGCGGGTAAGCAGGCCGACGCCGCGCGCGCGGGGCTGGAGAACTTGGCGCGCACACTGTCGGTCGAGTGGGCACGCCACGAGATCACGGTCGTGACGATCGCCCTCGGCGACACCACCGCGGCGGGCGAGGTGGCGGCGCTCACGGCCTACCTTGCCTCGCCCGCGGGAGCGTACTTCTCGGGCTGCCTGCTGGACCTGCGCGGTGCC
>JBAUXH010000338.1:0-1742 GCA_049584155.1 Solirubrobacteraceae bacterium | reverse complement strand
GATCAAGGACGTAGGTACCTGGAGCGTGATCGCGACCGGCTCCAGCAGCTCCCCGCCGAGCACAAGCAGCACGCCGGCCGCACCCGCGTCATCCAGCGGCGGCGGCTACAGCTACTGAGTCCTCCAGCGGACGTGTGGCGCAGCGCGCGTCGCGGTGTGGCATGCCGTCGCGACGCGCTGGCCGCTGGCTCCCTGTGCGTGATCGCGCTGGGCGGATGCGCAGGCCACACCAGATTGGCCGCGGCAGAACAGCGTGCGCAACGCGCCGCGATCGAGCGCTATCTGGGCGACGTCGAGCCGATCAGGCTCGCGGTCAACAAGCTCTTGGGCCGAGCCGACCCGATCCTCGGCGCGTTCGATGGGCGACGCATCGGACCACGCGAGGCCGCCCGTCGCATGGGCCAACTGGAGCTGAGGTTTGCGGCCTACACGGTCGATATCGCAGCGATCGACCCGCCGAGCTCTCAGCTGCGCGCTCTGCATGCGGGCTACGCCAACACATACGTGCTCGAGGACGCTTACCTGAGTGCACTCGTCGCCGGCCTCGCCGAGGACAAGCTGAGCGACCTGCCCAACACCCAGGCCGCCCAGCGCGCCGCGATCATCCGCTGGCGCACCGCCCTGACCGTCCTCGCCCGCGCCGCCAATGCACCCCTGCCAGCCGATCTCCAACAGGCCGGCCGCGGCGAGATCGCGCCCTCCCCCGGCGGTAGCTGAGCAGCCGCAGCGGGCAGCTGTGTCGGCTGACCGCTGCGCATGACAGTGCACCACCCAAAGACCTTCAGCCATGACGGCGCCCTCACGAACAGCCCGAAGCACGTGTCCGCGCGCGCCCTACAGCACTCGGCGTGCCCAGGTGAAGCTTTCTGCGAGCCAACCCGAGGTCAGCGGCAGGACGTATACACCCTGGTCGGAGGAATGGATCGCCCACTGGTTGCTCAGCGCGATCGCCTCGTGGATCACGTTGGATTCGGTGGCGGTCGAATCGAAGTGCGCCGAGCCGAAGAACAGCAGGTCGCCGGGCTGCACAGCTTCCAGGTGGATTCGTTGACTCTTGGGGATTTCGCCCGCCTGCTGGGCTGCAGTGCGCCCAAGGATCTTCCTGCCCCAAGGCAACCCGGAGAGCTTGTAGACGCGCCACGCAAAGCCAGAGCAGTCATAGCCGCCGTGTTCCAGCCCATCGGCGGTGTTGTCGGTCGTCCCGCCCCACACGTAGGGCATCCCGATCTTCGACACCGCGATGTGCAGCACCTCACGCTGAGCGGCGGTGTACTGCGGCAACGCGAAGCCTGAGAGCACTTCGCGCGCTGCGGTGAGCGCCCAGCTTTCAGATTCGAGCACCACCGCGAACGAGTGGGCGGCTTCTGCGCGCGTGATCAGATCCCATGGGTAGAGCTCCAGCGCGTCTTCGTGAGCGGGATGGTTGTAGCGCGTCCCCAGATAGCGTGCGACCACCTCGCTGCCAAAGTAACTGGGCGGGGCAAGCCCCGCGGCAGCGGCCACCTGCTGGACGTGTTCGGCAACTTCGCCGAGCCCAAGCTGGTCCACAAGCAGCGCGTCGAAGCGTACGAGCGTGATCGGGACATCGCTCTGAAAGTCGATCGCGGCGACGCCCTCACGCGCGGCGATCGCCGCGAGCGCGGCGCTCTCGGCCTGAGCGGTCAGATGGCTGGCCCCAGCGAAGCCCGCACCATCCAATTCGCCCATCACCGCGTCGCTCATCACCAGGCGCTGCGCTGAGA
>JBAUXH010000337.1:0-8284 GCA_049584155.1 Solirubrobacteraceae bacterium | reverse complement strand
CACGACCGGCGGCAGCAGGCCAATCTCCAGCTCGCACGTCAGCACCGTGCGAATCACGAGCGTGCGGTGCGTCCCGGTGAATCACTGCAGCGCCAATCCCCACCAGGTCTCGCTTCACGGAAGCCTGCTGGTCGGCGGCCGAGGCGTCACCTCGGGACTGGCCGTCGCGTTTCCCAGTAAGCCGCGAGCGCGCATCTCGAGCGTCTCCCCGGCCGCGCACCTGCGCAAGACCCCGGGCGGACTGGAGGTGACGGTCCCCAAGAACGCCCACACGGGCAACATCATGGTGCTGCTCAGTCACGGCCGTCATTCGAGCTCCTACGGACCGATCAACATCGTGCGCTACGCGCTGCACCCGCCCGCGCCGCGCGTGTCCGTCGCGCCCGTCGCCGGAGCGACCGGCGCCAGCGCATTCGAAGGTCAGGGCATGTGGATCTGGTATGTCAGCCAGTCCGATGGCGGCAATGTCGCCTCGATCGTCGCTCAAGCGCACGCGGCCGACGTGAGCACTGTGTTCGTCAAGAGTTCCGACGGCTCGACCAACTACTGGAGCCAGTTCAGCCCCGAACTCGTGGCGCAGTTGCACGCCGCCGGCCTGCACGTGTGCGCTTGGCAGTACGTCTATGGCACCGGCCCCGCCGGCGAGGCGAACCTGGGCGCGAAAGCGGTCGCGAGCGGCGCCGACTGTCTGGTGATCGACGCCGAGGCGGAGTACGAAGGACGTTATGGCTCCGCCCAGACATACATCGCCGATCTGCGCGCGAAGATCGGTCCGTCCTACCCAGTCGGACTGGCGTCGTTCCCGTACGTGGGCTACCACACGGCCTTCCCCTACTCGGTCTTCCTCGGACCGAACGGCGCGCAGTTCAACGCGCCGCAGATGTACTGGAAGGACATCGGTACGTCGGTCGACACCGTCTACGCGAACACCTACATCGCCAATCGCGTCTACGGCCGTCCGATCTATCCGTTGGGCCAGACCTATAACCATCCCTCGAGCGCCGAACTGGTGCGCTTCCGCGAGGAGGCTCTCGATTACGGCGCGAGCGGCATCTCGTGGTGGGACTGGCAGGAGACTCCCGCGGCCGGCTGGATCGCGCTGGCGGCGCCGCTCAGCCCCCTGACGAGCGTGACCCCGAACCCCGGCTACACCGAACTAGCGCAGGGCAGCCGTGGC
This sequence comes from Solirubrobacteraceae bacterium, assembly GCA_049584155.1. Lineage (GTDB taxonomy): Bacteria > Actinomycetota > Thermoleophilia > Solirubrobacterales > Solirubrobacteraceae > Palsa-744. The sequence goes on along the minus strand of JBAUXH010000337.1, from coordinate 7,107 downwards.
GATCCGGTGCTGTGGATGCAGGAGCACCTCGCGGGCGCGATCCCGACCCAGGCCACTAGCGGCATCTTCGACGCCGCGACCACGGCGAACCTCAAGCAGTTCCAGGCCGTGCGCGAGATCACGCCGAGTGGCAAGACCGAAGCCGCGACCTGGCAGGCGCTGCTGGCCGTCCCGCCGGTCGCAGTCAACTGGACCGGCGGGGGACCGCAGGGATAAATCAGACGCGCTGAATGAGGGTGCCGGTTCCGAGGCCCCCGCCGCAGCACATCGTCACGAAGCCAATCTCCTTGTCGGAGCGCTCGAGCTCGTGCAGGAGCGTGGTGATGAGCCGCGCGCCGGTGGAACCGAGCGGATGGCCGAGCGCCATCGCGCCGCCGTTGACGTTGACGCGATCCATGTCGGGGTTGTGCTCACGCCGCCAGGCCGCGACGACGGGCGCGAACGCCTCGTTGATCTCGAATAGGTCGATGTCGTTGATCGACATCGAGTTGCGGTCGAGGATCTTGCGTGTCGCCGGGATCGGGCCCTCGAGCATTTTGACCGGGTCACAGCCGACGGTCGTCTGGTCGATGATTCGCGCGCGCGGGGTGAGCCCCAGCTCTTTGGCCTTCTCCGCGGACATCAGCAACACCGCTGCCGCGCCATCGGAGATCTGCGATGCGTTGCCGGCCGTGATCTTGCCGTCGGGCTTGAAGGCGGGCTTCAGCTGCGAGAGCGTCTCGAGGCTCGTTTCGGGGCGGATGCCCTGATCTGAGACGAACTCCTGGCCGTCCACGGACACGGGCACGATCTCGCGCTCGAAGCGGCCCTCCTCGGTGGCCTGATGGGCCAGTCGGTGCGAGCGCACAGCTAGCTCATCGAGCTCTGAGCGGGATATCTCCCACTGATCGGCGATCATCTCCGCGCCGAGCCCCTGGCCGACGATGTTGTGCTTGGCCATCAGCTCAGGCGTGAAGGCAAAGCCGAAGTCCTCCTGGGTCTTCATCCCGGCCGCGAACGGCAGGTGGCCCATGTGCTCGACGCCCGAACCGATCATCGCGTCATGCACGCCCGCGGCGATCAGCGCGGCGGAGAAGTTGACGGCCTGCTGAGCGGAGCCGCACTGGCGATCGACGGTCGTGCCGGGGGTCTCGATCGGCAGGCCCTCTTGCAGCCAGGCGTTGCGGGCGATGTTAAAGCCCTGCTCGCCGAACTGCTGCACGCATCCGGCGATCACATCCTCGACTTCGCCGGCGTCGATGCCCGCGCGGGAGATGACCTCGCTGTAGCACTTGCCGAGCAGCTCGTTCGGGTGGGTGTCCTTGTAGTAGCCCTTTTCCTTGTGTCCGCGGCCGATCGGCGTGCGCACCGCCTCGACGATCACAACCTCGCGGCCCTCTGCTTGCCTCATGACTGAACAGCCTCCTAAGTAAGGTCTCTAGCGCGGCGTTGACATGGAGTGCGAGAGCGATACTTGTGCGAGTATGCCCGGCTCCGTGATCACTACTCTATCGCGCCATGACAGACCCTAGATTGACCAGTCAGTCAACCCAACGACCGGAACCCCTGGAGGAGCGCCTAGCGATAGTCGGCAGCGGCGCGATCGCCTGCGGGCTGGCCGCCACCGCCGCCCATCACGGACCGGTGCTGCTGCTCGCACGCTCGGAGGACTCGGCCGAGCGCGCGCGCGCGACGGTCGAGAAGACCCTCGCCCGCCTGGGCGCCGAGGTCGACCCCGAGCACGTGCAGATCGTGACCGACCGCGATGCACTGGCCGAGGCCGAGTTCGTGGTCGAGGCGATCGTCGAGGATCACGACGTCAAGGCCGGTCTGCTCTCCGAGCTGCACGGCATGCTCGCCGCCGAGGCGATTCTTGCGAGCACCACCTCGTCGCTGTCGATTGAGCGCCTGGCCGCGGAGAGTGGGCGGGCCGAGCGATTTGTCGGGCTGCACGTATTCAACCCGGTCACTCGTATGCAACTGGTCGAGCTGATCTTTCCCGCCGCGGCCACCGCCGCGACACGTGCGCGTGCGCTGGCGCTGTGCAATGCGTTCGAGAAGACCCCGGTAGAGGTCCCGGACGTGCCCGGGTTCGTCGTCAACAGACTGCTGTTCCCGTATCTGTTCAGCGCGGTGCGACTGCTCGAACAGACCGGCATGGAGCCGACCGGCATCGACACGTGCATGCGACTCGGAGCCGGCCATCCGATGGGGCCGCTCGCACTGCTCGATCTTGTCGGACTGGATGTCTCGGCCGCGATCGGTGAGACGATCGGCGAGCCCGTGCCCGAGCGCATTTCCGAGCTCATCGCCGAGGGGGCCCTTGGGCGCAAGAGCGGGCGTGGCTTCCTCACCTACTGAGGCCGCGTACGGCGTCGCAGCGATACTGTGACATTCCGCACGTGAGAATTTATCTAGCCTGATGTGACTTTTAACTGGCGTTCATCCCCGTGTAGATACTTGTCCATGCGACACAGTCGCAATGCACACCCGCCTCCTCCCAGTGCACACGATCCGGCCCGCTCCCCCCGCGGGCCGGACGTGTTTATGGGGTCATCGCACCTTCGCGAGGTCCCTCGCACCTCGGTAAAGCCACACCGGCTGGCGGGCAGCTCACATCGGGTTCGGTCGATTGAGTGGCTCAGTCGCCCTGCGGCTCGCGACCCTCACCCGGCTGCACAGGGCGGCGCTCGCGGATGCGGACCGCCTCGATGCGGTTGTCGCGCACCGACTCGACTCTGATCGAGAAGCCGTTTGCGGACACGGTGTCACCCCGCCGTGGCAATCGCCCCAACTCAGCGAACACGAGACCCCCGACGGAGTTGTAGGCGTCGCTGTCAACCGGCAGGTGCAGACCGTAGTCGGCCAGATCGGTGACGGCCACGTGCCCGCGCACAAACCAGTCGCCGTCAGCGAGCTTACGAATCTCCCCAGCGGCCGGGTCGGTCTCGTCGGCGATCTCACCGACGACCTCCTCGATGATGTCCTCGACTGTCACGATTCCTACGACGCGACCGTACTCGTCGACCACCACCGCCATTGAGGTGCGCTGGCGCTGCAGGTCGGCCAGGAGGTCATCGAGCGGCTTCGTCTCGGGCACGATCGGGGCGTCGTGGACGAGCGGCTGCACCGGTGCGTGCGGACCGTCCTGCATGAGCTGACCGATGAGCGTGCTGGCGTGGACGATCCCCCGCACGCGATCGCGATCTTCCTCCTCGGTCACCACCAGCCGTGTGTGACCGCTGGAGACGCATAGCTGCAGCGCCTGCTCCACGTCCTGGGAGAGGTCGATCGTGACGACGGCCGGGATCGGGGTCATCACCTGACGGGCCTCCTGCTCGTGCAGGTGGAACACGCCGGTGAGCATGCCCGCCTCCCCCAGGTCGATGTGTCCACCCGCGTGAGACTCGGCGATCAGGCGCTTGAGCTCATCAGGTGAGCCGCCGCGGCGCTCGAGGCTCATATCGACGCCGAGCAGGCGCAGGATGCGGTCGGCCACCGCCGTCAGGGCGAGGATGAACGGACGGAACAGGATGCTGAATGCCTGCAATGGACGGGCGACGCGACGGGCGACGGACTCGGCGCGATCGATCGCGTAGAACTTGGGGACCATCTCCCCGGCAATCAGCTGTGCGGAGGCGATGATCAGGAACGCCACGATCGCCGACACGGCAACCGCGACTCCGTGACTGAGCGTGTCTCCGAGAGCGCCTTTCAACAGGCTCGCCAGCGCGGGCTCGCCGAGCGCGCCGATGCCGATCGAAGTCATCGTGACCCCGATCTGGACGGCGGAGATGTACTCGTTGATGTTTCCGAGCTGGTCTAGCGCCAGCCCAGCGCCTTTCGCGCCTTCCTCGCGCATCAGTTCCAGTCGCGCTCGGCGAGAGCGTACGAGCGCGTACTCGGCGATCACGAAAAACGCGTTGACCGCGATCAACACCGCGGCGAATATGAGCTTCAGCCCGTTCACGCCATATCGGCGGCGCTGGAGCGCCCCGCGCAGCCGCCCCACGCCCGGAGGCGCTGAGCGTCGCGGCGCCCGATCGGGGCCGCGCTACTTCGGGGAAGTTCTTCGTCGTCGTTCATCGCTTGCCGACTGGGCAACCGTAGCAAGGGCGATGGTCGGACCCGGCCAACACCCGGCGAGGAGGCGGGGGCGATGCGAGCGTGCTCACTGCAGACGGTCGATCTCGCCCGCGAGCTTGAAGTCGGCGTCGGTGAGACCACCTTGGGAGTGGGTCGAGAGCGTCAAGCGCACATGGTTCCAGCCGTGCAGGAATACGTCGGGGTGATGGTTGGCCCGCTCGGCGAGATCCGCCACATGGTTCACGAACGCGATCGCCTCAGCGAAGTCGCCGAGCTTCCACTCGCGCACGATCGTATCTCCCTCGCGAGTCCAGTCGCTGTCCGCGGTACGCCGCTCGATCTCCTGTTGACTTAGCAGTGGCATGGCCATGGGTTCAGCTGTGAGGTTATCGGCGTCACTGGCCGGGGAGGGACAGCGGCGTTTCGCCGCCGGCGGGCAGCTGTTCGAGCTCGCTGGACTTAGCGACGGCAATGCTACCCGCGAACGCGCCGACGCCGATCGCGACACAACCCGCGAGCGCGAGCGCGCGCTGACGGTAGCGGTCGCCGAGTTGCAGGACGAGCGTGGCCAGTGCACCGCCGATCAGACCGCCGACGTGGCCTCCCCAGGAGATATCTGGGAAGAGAAAGCTGAATGCGAGATTGAAGACGATGAGCCCGGTGACCCAGCGTTGCAGCTCCGGTATCTGGCGAGCGCGGGCCTCGAGCAGCACCGCCGCCATCAACCCGAACACGGCGCCGGAAGCGCCGACCGTCAGCTCATGGGGCGAGACGAGCAGAGCCCCCAGCGATCCCGCCAGCAGCGAGACGAAATAGAGCACCGCGAACCTGACGCTACCCAACGCCGGCTCGAGGATCTGCCCGAGGAGGTAGAGCAGGTACATGTTGAAGCCGATGTGGATGAGGTTCACGTGCAGGAACCCTCCGGTCACGATCCGCCACCACTCCCCGTAAGCGACGCCCACATATGTCAGACCGTGGCCGGCCGGGCCAGCTTCGATGCCGCTGCCGAGTAGCGCGCCGCGGTTGAACAGATTGCCAGCGCCCCCACCACTGCCTCCGGTCAGCCTGCCCTCGGCGAGAAATGCGATCACGTTGATCGCGATCAGCGCGTACGTCACCTGCGGCCCGGTCGGCATCTCCCGCATGCGCACGACTTTGGTGCGCTGCTTGGCGCACTCAGGACAGCGCATACCGACCGGCGTCGTCGTCATGCAATCCGGGCAGATCGGTCGCCCACAGGACGAACACGAGACGCCGGTCTCACGCGATGGGTGGCGGTAGCAGGTTGCCATCTCCGCGCAGAGCCTATCTATGTCGCGATCGAGCTCATCCGTGCGACTGCTCCCACGCGCGCCGGTAGTCCTCTGGGCCTCGTCCATCGCGAGGTCTCACTACAAAGCGAGTCGCAGCGCGTGCGCGATCCTTAGATCGAGGCGACGATCACGGGTTCGCGCGTCGGTTTCAGGCTGCCGCCGAGGGGCTCGGCGGTGACCAGCACTTTGCTCACGCCCCCAAGGCTCCCGGGAACCCCAACCGAGCCGCCACCGGAGTGGGTGACGGAGAACAGCACGTCGGTCGGCTGCGGCGCCTGCGTACCGCGCTCGAGCCACACCTCATAGATGTGCCCGCGCGGCGGCGCGGGCATTCTGCTGAGCACCAACACCACGTGCGAACCCGATTTCTCCAAGACGGCCGTCGCGTTGTGGCCGGGTGCGGCGACGGCAGCCTCGATCGTCTGTGTCTTCGTGACGGTGTTGGTGCTCCCACCGATCGCTAGCGCACCGATCGCCAGGCCGGCGGCGAGCGCGGTCGCCGCACCCAACGCGGGTGCGAGACGCGCCCTCCACCCGGCTCTGCTGCGCGGAGGCAAATCGGCTTGGAGTCCCGCGGCGTGCAGTAGCTCGGCCTCGCCGCCGACGACGGCCATCAGCCGTGTCCGCAACTCGGGCGGCGCCTCCACGCGCACCACCCCCAGCGCCAGCGAGTCGGCGGCCGGCTGCAGGGCAAGGATCTCCGCGGCACACTCGGCGCAGTCGCTGAGATGTTCGCGGTAGGACTCGAACTCGTACTCAGGCAGGGCGCCGAGCACGTATGCCGCCGCGTCCTGTGCGCGCCGCTCGCACTCGCGGGGTTCCGTGGGGAAGCTCATCGTGCCGCCTCCGTCGGACCCAGCTGGGAGCGCAGCTTTTGCAGCCCCAGTCGCATACGCCCCTTAATCGTGCCGATCGGTGTACCAAGCATGGTGGCAATCTCACTGTGGGTGAACCCGCCGTAGTAGGCCAGCTCTATGACATGACTCTGCTCGGCGGGCAAACCTTCCAGAGCCGCCCGAATCTCGCGCGCCTCGTCGCGGCGAGAGACCTCCTGGTCGGTACGGTCGGGGGCCTCCAGCCGTTCCTCGATGCCCTCGTCGCTGACCCTTCCCCGGTCGTGCACCGTGCCCCGGCGAAGCGCGTCGATCGCACGGTTGTGCACGATTCCGAGCACCCATGTGCGCACGCTCCCGCGCGTGCGGTCATAGCGCGAGCCCCCGCGCCACAGCGACAGGAACGCGTCCTGTACGACCTCTTCGGCGATCGCCCGCTTGCCGCACATACGAAACGCCAGCGAAAACGCGACATTGGTGTGGCGCTCGTACAAAACGGCGAACGCGCCCGCATCGTTCTCGGCCACGAGCTGCATCAGATCCTCGTCAGCGAGCCGGCGCAGCGAGGCGGTGGCGGATTCGGGGGAGCGTCTGTACAGGGCCATATCGGACATTGATACGCGGGGGGCTTGCGCAGTGGATCACGCGCCTGCACTGCGTATTGCATCAACGCGTCCGGACGTGATCCCGAGTGTCCAAACGATCTTGTCATCATGACCCCGCGGAGGAGGCGCGACATGACGCAACGCCGACGGCGGTTGGCGAGCTCGCCACCGCCGGGCGACTCAGCGTCCGCCGAGGAGCCTGCGTGTCTCGCGACGAACGTCCTTCAGCGCGCGCTCGGCCGTCTCTCGCGTGCCGCCGAGGACGCCACCGTGGGAGACCTCCATGTG
>JBAUXH010000336.1:0-19551 GCA_049584155.1 Solirubrobacteraceae bacterium | reverse complement strand
GTCAGGCGCAGGACCTGGCCCGGGCCAAGGCCGGCGCCGACGTTCAGGCGCAGCGCGAGCGGGCGCGAGCCCGGCGGTTCGTCGTCGACGAGCACCACCTGCACGCCACGGTCGGGACCGGAGAACGAGGCGACGAGAAGGTTCGGTCCGCTTGTCGCAGGAGGCGGTGTCGCTTCACCAGCGCCCGGCGCCCCTTCGCTACTGGCGGGCGCCCCTTCAGGCGGGATCGGCTGCGCAGGCGCGCCTTCCTCAGTGACGGTGGTGGGCAGCGGACGGTAGCCGACGAGTGATCTGGTCAGCAACATCGCGTACCAGTCCGGCTGGGCCCGCAACGCGCCCTTGGCCAGCGCAGCCGGATCGGGCGCGCACAGCGGGGTGTATCCGGCGCAGTTGCCCGGGTTGCCCTGCAGGTTGATCCCTACCGCGCCCGAGGCCATCACCTGGGTGATGTAGCCGGTCGCCCACAGTGCAGAGGCGAACGTGTTGCTGATCCCGGCCACCCCTCCGCAGGAGACCGAGCCCGCCTCGTCAATCCGCAACGGCACGTGCAGGTTGCGCGAGACTTTCATGTAGGTGCCGAGCGACAACGACTCGCGCCCGCGCGTGAGCACGCTCAGCAGCGATTCGATTGAGGGTGGCGGCTTCTGCGCGCACCCCATCGGATAGTGATGACCGGTGAGGAATGCCGGCTGCTGGGAAAGCGCCTCCTCCTCGCCCCATTCGATGAAGATCCCCGAGCCCGAGACGTCGGGGCCCGCGATCGGCACGCCGGGCGTGAGGGCCTGGATCGCCTGCCGGTATTCGCTGACCTCTTCCTCATAGCCCTGCGCGATCCACGGCAGCGTGCGAAACCCGTGTCTGCCGTAAGCGTCCGGCTCGTTGCCGATCTCCACCGCGGCGAGGTTCGCGCCGAGCGCTTTGTGCGCGATCGTGACCTCCCGCGCCGCGGCCGCCGGTTCGAAGTGGGCCATCCCGACCGTCAGCAGCACCTTCCAGCCGCTGCGCCGCGAGAGCCGGCCGATCGCCTGTAGCTGCGCCGCATTAATCGCGCGCGAGGCCCACGGCGGCTTCGGCGTGGCAGCGTCGCTCCAGCCGATGTTCTGGTCGGAGGTGATGCCGCCGAAGCGGATCATCCCCGGGCCGAGCGAGCGCAGCAGCTTCACCAGGTCGCCGCGCTCGGCGTACTGGCTGATCTGATCCAGGGCCGCCGCCTCGAAAGAGAGGCCGAGAAATTCTCGGGGTACGGGAGGACCCGGGGCCAGGCGATTGATCGTTACTGCTACCGGGAGCGGGGGCTGGGCGGCGGCGTCTGTTGCTACTGGGCCGCACAGAGCAAGTGCCAGGGAGAATGCGACGAGCACGGTCGCCGACCTCGATCGCGGTAGTTCTCGCACGCGCCGAGGCCGTGTGGCTGCTGAGGCGCTTGCGCCTGTCGAGCGCGATGGTCGGGCCATTGTGAGGAGTTAACCGGCTCGGTTGGTTGTCGTGCGTCGTTAGGCTGCCGGGCTGTCGGGGTTCGACCGCTGTGATCGAAGGGTGGCGGTCGTCCACGGTAGATGTGGATCTACGGTTCGAGCGGGAGGATGACCGGCTGTTGCGTGAGTTGCCGATTCTCAAGGAGGTCGGCAGCATCCTTCAGGCGGTCGTCTCCCCAGAAGAGCTCATCGGCGACGGCGATCGTGGGGACGCCGAAGACGCCGAGCGCGCAGGCGGCGTCGGTGGCGGTTCGCAGCGCGAGCTTGATCTCCGGATCAGACGTCGCTTTGCCGACCGTGTCTGCGTCCAGGCCGACGTCTGTTGCCGCCTGCAGGACGTGCTCGTGGATGGCGAGATCGCTGCCGTGCTGGAAGGCGTGGCGGAAGGCCTGCATGGTGAACTCGTGCCCGCGCCCCACCTGGAAAGCGTAAGTGGCGGCGCGCATCGCGAATAGGTAGTTGGTGGGCCACGGGTCGGGCCAGCGCATCGCGGGAAGCCCGTACAGCCGCGCGCGGCGCTCTACCTCATCCATACCGGCCTGGCGGCTATCGGGAGTGCCCATCGCCCAGGATGAGCGTCCGGTGAGCTTGAAGATGGCGCCGAGGGACACCGGCTGCCAGCGGACGGGCTTGGGCAGGACTTCGGATATGCGCTCCGCCGTGAGATAGGCGAAGGGCGATCCGAGGTCGAAGTAGAAGGTCGCTTGGGTCATACGGTGTCTACGAATCCGTCCCGCCTGCTCCCAATCGGAGTTGGGCAGGTCGGATGGGCGTCGGTCAATCGCGGTAGGCTCGTCCCCGGGGCAAGACTCTCATCACGTGGACGACGCCCGTCTCCGCATCACGTTCGAAGCGCATACGCCAGTCGCCAACCCGCAGGCGCCATTCGTCGGTGTTCGCCAACTTGACGACATCTCCAGCCGGCGGATCGCCCGTCAGCCGGTCCAGGGCGCTGACGATGCGGCGCTGGACTGGGGGATCGAGACGCTTGAAGTCACGCCCGGCGCGCGCCGAGAAGACCCAGCCGCCGTCGCTCAAGCGATCTCGCGCCTGATCTCGTCCGCTGAGAGCACTTCTCCTCGGACGATCTGCTCCTTGGCCTCACGCACGCCCTCATCCTCATCCGGCGTCGTCGGCTCATCGTCGAATGGAGCGCGCTCGAGCAACTCGGCCAAAGCGTCGCGCTTGCCACGGCGATGAACGATGAAGCCGAGCGTGTCCTGCGCTTCAGTCTCTGAGAGTTCCTCGACTGTTTGCCGCAGCTTGTCCTTCGCGGTCATGGTCATGGAAACAAGGTAGCGGCTCTGCGAGCGGTTCGACGTAGAGCAACCGCCGTCAGCCCTCCAAGCTCGTTCGCGTGTTCGCGCGAAGCTCATGGGCATACGCGTCGCGACGACCGCGCCGGCGTTCGGCCTTCTTCCGCGAGGGCAGCTTCTGCGGCTTGCATAGCAGGCAGCCGGCGCGACGCTGCTTGGGTCGCCTTCGCTTGTGATTGGCCATAGGGCTGGACGCTATCAAGGCGGGCAACCCGCCTACGCGTGGTATCTCGCTCGGCGACTCGCTTGGCCAGCCCAACTCGGAGATACCGGTCGTCGTGCATTACCCCAACGCCTCGGGTTTCAACAAGGAGCGAAAGGCCCTCGAGAATGCAGCGTCGGGGACAACGTCGGAACCACGACGTGCTGCTGGAGGATCTCATGGAGCCAGTGGGGCGACAGGTCCGGCAACGGGCTCTCAAGGCCATTCGCCAGTCAGCCGAGAAGAGTGCTAGGCGGCAGGCTTCAGAGCCTGCGCTAGATCGTCGGGCCCAGCATGACCGACGGGCAACGTGATCGCCAAGTGTCCGTCGCGGCCCAGCAGCCAGCGGACGTTGGTGAGGGTCATACCGACGATGCGTCCACTGGCGTCGTATTCGACGTTGTGGCCCTCTGGTGTCGACAGCGCGCGGGCGGGTGGCCCTTGGTAGTGCGCCACGCTGAGATACAGCACATCCCCGCGCTCGTCGTAGTGATGGTCCTCGAAGGTGGTGCCTGCGATTGTGACGCTCATGTTGGTCTTCGGCGGGGATCGTCGTCCTGGACCAGGACGGTCACGATCCAGCCGGGCTCGTCGTTGAAGTCTACGACAACCCGCAGCCAGCGCTCAGGATCGAGCGCGTTCTGGCGGTAGTAGCGCTCGCGGCCCGGTCGTGGATCGTCCTCTCGATGATCGGGCCGTGTGACCGTCGAGAGGATCATCTGGACGTGGTCGAGTAGCCAGCCGCGACGACCTTGGGCGATATGCAGGTGCGATCCAGCATCGAATACGACTCGCCTGCCTTCCGGGTCAACGGCATTCAGCTCGTGACTCTCCACGGCACCACGATACGGGCCGGTGTAGACGGCGAAGCGCGATCGCAAACAACGCCGTCTCGACTGCGTAGACGCGGAGTCGAGGTCACGAAGGCCCGACCGCCTGTAGTGCTGTTGCGAGGTTCAGAGTGCTGTCAAGCTAAGCCTTTGCGCTGAGCGATGAGAGGAGGAGAAGGCTTGGATGATCTGCCCCCTATAAGTGTCTTCACGTTTGTAGCCGAGCTGCCTTATGCACTACCGGTCCCCAATGACGGACAGGCTGTCACTTACGAGATGCAGACACCGGCGTGGTCCGGCTGGTCGGGCGAACTTGTGGGAAGGATGCTCGGTTCCAACGCCCCGGTGTTCTTGGATGGACAGGCGCCCGGCACACGGATCACTGTGCGCCATGTCGATGTAGTCGAAGCAATGCCTCTTGCAATGGCAACAGAGGCCTTCTTCGACTGGGTTGAGCCGCTGTTAACAGCAGAGGAGGTGCAGGCACGACGTGAGGACTTGGCCAAGCGCAAGCGAGACGGTTTCGAGGTGGTGCGTTCAGTAGTTGCGCTCACGCGCTTTGTTCCGCGTTCGGAGCACCCATCGACGGCGGAGATGACTGTCGGCTGGCTGCGAGCGCTCTTTCAAACAGCACTCTCAGATTTGAATTTGATACTTGATGCGCTTGGTCTCACTGCGAGCAAGTGGATGGTCAGTGCAGTCTCACCGCGAGACCTCCCAGCGCTACTGCCAGTTATCATCGAGAGTGCGCACGGTAACGGTCGCGGTGGCCGTTTGGGCAGCACGTTTTTGCTTCGTCTGCACGACGCTTTTCCTGCGGTGCCAGGCAGGTTTGCCCCTCGGTCAGCGCCGGTCGAACGAGCGGTGGCCCTTAGCAAGGCTGCCAATCACGGCGAGCAGCCGTTTATGTTGATGTTCCGGCTCGTACACGCGGCGTACGGTGAGCGGCTTGCTGGCGATCCGGCCCGCGCGGTTGTCGACCTAAACACCGCAATCGAGGTCATGGTCAGCGCACTCATCACCGAGGGCGGACATTCCGTGGGATGGGACGACGCGCGAATCAAGCGCGCCACAGCGGAGAGGCTCGGGTTCCGAAACCGGGTGGTCGACCATTTGGCGGTCCTGCTCGGGGAGAAGATATGCCTCGAGAAGCCTCAGACTCCCTGGGGTCGCTGGTGGCAAGATGGCTATGCCAAGCGTAACGCCATCGTCCATTCTGGTGCGCGGCTCAGCCGCGAGGGTGCTGGGGGGCGTTTGCTGCTGCCACGGGACTGATCGAACATGTCAGGGTACTGCTAGCTGAATCGAATGATCTTGGATCGCTGGCCGAGCAGATGGCGATATCGCTTGGAGGGCCACCTCCGTGGGAAGACGAGCCGCTTGTCGTCGGACATCCATGGGAGCAAGCGGCGCCCCCTAGCTGATATCACATCGCCAGAGCGTGCTTCAGGACCCAAATGCCCCGTGCGGGACTCGAACCCGCCCCACCGGATTAAAAGTCCGGCGCTCTACCAGATGAGCTAACGGGGCCAGCGGCGGTCAGTCTGCCACATGATGGGGCGCGTGTGGGCGAGCGAGCGAAGGGCGGACGGCGCGAGCTAGGGCGGCAGGGCGCCGCTGGCCGAAGGGATCGCTAGGAGGAGGGCTGTTCGGAGGCAGCAACGCGCAGGAGCTCGTCGATGCGGGTGAGCTTGACGCGGGGCCGTCCGGAGGGCTCGCCGAGCGCGCGCTCGTGGCGATCGATCGATTCCCAGCCGGAGTAGGTAACGAGATCGGGCCGGCGGGCGCGCAGCAACGCCTCGATGGCGTCGGAGTCGGGCGTGTCGGGTGTATGGGCGAGCGTAGGGGCGGCCTGCGGGGCGCCGTCGGCAGAGGCCGGGGGGAGGTCGGCGAAGATCGCGTCGACTGTCTCCTGGGCGTCCTTCTTGTTGGTGCCGATGACGCCCGAGGGTCCGCGCTTGATCCAACCGACGACGTACTCCCCGGGCAGGGGGGCGCCGGTGGAGGGGTCGAGGACGCGGCCGCCGTCGTTGGGGATGGTCGCGCCGCGCTCGTCGAAGGGGACGCCGGGAAGGGGGATGCCACGGTAGCCGATCGCGCGGAAGACGAGTCCGGCGGGGATCGTCTCGTGCGCGTCCGTTGGCTCGGCGTGCAGGCCGCCGTCGCTGCCGGGGGCGAGACGGTTGCGGACGCACTCGACGGCGCGAAGATGGCCGCCGGGGCCGGCGTGAAGCGAGGTGGGCGAGAGCAGGAAGCGCAGGACGATGCGCTTGGGTCGGCCCGCCGCGGGGGTGGAGGCGTAGCCCTGCAGCAGCTCGACGTTGCGCTGGGCGGTTGGGGTTAGCTCGGTGTCGGGATCGGAGACGGCGAGGGCCGTATCGAGCTCGACGGGGTCAACGATTACGTCGGCGTCCGCGAGCTCGGCGAGCTCGCGGAGCTCGGGGTTGGTGAAGGCGGCCTGTGCCGGTCCGCGACGACCGACGACAACGACCTCGGTGATGGTGGAGCGGGCGAGGACGTCGAGGGCGTGATCGGCGGTGTCGGTGGGGGCGAGCTCGGAGGGCGCGAGGACGAGCATGCGGGCGACGTCGAGGGCGACGTTGCCGTTTCCGATGACGACGGCGCGGGAGGACGAGAGGAGGTCGGGCTCGAGGTCGGTATGGTCGGGGTGGCCGTTGTACCAGCCGACGAACTCGGTGGCGGCGTGCGAACCGGGGAGGTCTTCGCCGGGGATGCCAAGGGGTCGGTCCGAGGGTGAACCGGTGGCGTAGATCACGGCGTGATAGTGCGCCAGGAGCTCCTCGCGCGAGACGTGCTCGCCGAAAGTGACATTGCCGAAGAAGCGGAAGCGGGGATGTGCGGCAGTGCGCTCGTAGATGCGGGTGACGGACTTGATCTTCGGATGGTCGGGGGCGACGCCGGAGCGGACGAGGCCCCAGGGCGTGGGCAGGCGCTCGAACATGTCGACCTCGAAGCGGTCGGAGGCGTCGGCGAGCAGGTGCCCGGCGGCGTAGAAGCCGGCGGGACCGGAGCCGATCACGGCTACGCGAAAGGGGGTGGGGGCAGAAGCGGAGGAGTCGGTCATCGCTAGGAGTGGGATGGGCGCGGCCCGACTCGAACGGGCGACCCCCTCGGTGTAAACGAGGTGCTCTGGCCAACTGAGCTACGCGCCCAAGGTCGGGGGTTCAAGGCTAGCGAAGCACGGGCCGGTCAGGGTGCGCGCGAAGGGGTTGGGCGAGAGAAGTGCGAAGCTGGGCGGGTGAGCAACGGGAGGGGCAGGCTGGTGGCGCGCATTGCGGTTGGGGCGGGAGTGGCGATCGTGGTGCTGCTGGTGCTCGCACAGCTGCTGGCGCCGGGAATCGCTGCGAGGGTGGTGCGGGGGAAGGTCGAGAAGTACGGGAGCGTGAAGAGCGTGCAGGTAAAGGCCTGGCCGGCGGTGAAGCTGGCGTGGAGGCACGCGGACGAAGTGAGGGTGAGCGCGGGGAGGCTGAAGTTCGAACCCGATCAGGCGGTCGCGCTACTGAAGGAAGCGAAGGGCACCGATCGGGTGCGGACGAGCGTGGAAAGCGTGGAAGTGAACGGGCTGAGACTGACGGGGGCGAAGTTCGAAAAGCACGGAAGCGCGCTGCGGGCAGAAGCGGTGATCAGTGAGGAGGACATCAAGCGGGCGTTGCCGGAAGGGTTCGAAGTGGCGCTCGTGAAGAGCGAAGGGGGGACGGTGGAAGTGCGCGCGAGCGGGGGCCTGTTCGGAGTGGGCGCGAGCGTGGACGCGGTGGCACAGGCCGAAGACGGCAAGCTTGTGGCGCGACCGACGGGGCTGTTGCTGAGTGCGCTGAAGCTGACGCTGTTCGAAAATCCGAGCCTGTATGTGGAAGGGGTGGAAGCGCGCGCGCTCGCGGACGGTCAGGGGGAAGGGGCGAGATACGAGTTGTCGATGTGGGCGAGCCTGCGGTAGGCGGCGAGTCCGGCGGCCGAGTCCGTCGCGGGACGCGTCAGCTGAAGGCGGCGCTTTTGACATCGCTCCTGCTGAGCGGAGCCGGCGGGGTGGCGGCCCGCGGTGAGACGACCATGGGGAGCCCCTCGCGGGGGCTGATGGTGGGCATCTGGCGGATGGTGAGACGGAAGTCGGGGGGCAGGGAGAGGGCGAAGCGGGAGAGGATGAGCGTGGCGATCGTGCGGACCTCGAGCTGGCCGAAGCGCATGCCGATGCAGGTGCGCGAGCCGCCGCCGAAGGGGATGTAGGCGCCGCGTGGGAGCGCGGCCTTGGCCGCGGGCGCGAAGCGCTCGGGGCGGAAGGAATGAGGGTCGGGGAAGACGTCGGGCAGCCTGTGCGAGGCCCAGGAGCAGTAGTTGACGAAGGCGCCGCCGGGGACGGTGTGGCCGTGGAGCTCGAAGGGGGCGAGGGCGCGGCGGGGGCCGACCCAGGCGGGCGGGTAGAGGCGGAGGGTCTCGTCGAGGACCTGCTCCAGATAGGGCAGACCGTCGCCCATCAACTGGGTTGGGGTGGGTAGGGCGCCTGCGAGCTGGGAGTCTTGCTCGGCGAGCAGCTGGGCGACGACGCCGGGGTGGCGGGCGAGCTCGTAGAACATGAAGGCGATGGTCGAGGTGGTGGTGTCGTGGCCGGCGAAGAG
This sequence comes from Solirubrobacteraceae bacterium, assembly GCA_049584155.1. Lineage (GTDB taxonomy): Bacteria > Actinomycetota > Thermoleophilia > Solirubrobacterales > Solirubrobacteraceae > Palsa-744. The sequence continues at coordinate 11,097 of JBAUXH010000336.1, read as the reverse complement.
GAGCGTCATGACCTCGTCGCGGATCTGCAGGTCTGAGAGCGCTGTCTGGCCGTCCTCGTCGGTGGCGTCGATGAGGAGCGAGAGGACGTCATCGCCGCGCTCGCCGGTGGCGCGCCGGCGGGAGATCTCGGAGTAGATCAGGCGAGTGAGGGCGCGGGTGGCTTTCTGCTGGCGATCCCAGGGCGAGAAGGGTCCGCGGAGCATGCGCAGGGCGTAGTCGCTGGAGTAGAAGGAGAGGGTCTGCTCGAAGAGGGCGGCAGCATCGATCGAGCGCGCGGCGGGACCACCTGGGTCGAGGCCGAAGAGCGCGCGCATGGCGATGCGCAGGGCTAGTCGGCGGGTCCAGGCGTAGAGGTCGAGGGTGGCGCCGGGAGTGAAGGACCGCAGGGCGGAGTCGGTCTCATCGAGCATGGTGGTGAGCGAGGAGAGGATGCGCTCGTGGTGGAAGGCAGGGAGCATGATCCGCCGCGAGGCACGGTGGAAGGGCCCGTCGGTCGTGAGCAGACCATCGCCGGCGAAGCCGATGAGGTCGCGGAAGTAGGAGGTGCGGTAGAGGAAGTTGGAGGCGTGGGAGACGGTCACGTAGTGGTTGGCGGCGGGGCCGAGCACGAACACGGAGTTGGCGTGGAAGAGCCGTAGCGTGAAGACCGGCCCGAAGCGCTCGTAGGACTCCAGCAGCAGCGGGAGGGGTTCGTTGGCGAAGCGCTGGGTGCGGGAGAACGAGGGTCGGGTTTCGCCCGGCGGGAAGGGGACGGTGGCGGCGCGCTCGTCGAGGAGATCCTGGACGAGGACGACGAAGGGGTTGTAGGAGGGGAGGGGTGCGGGGGACTCGAGTGGCATGGGCGAAAAGCAAGAATAGCCAAAAACTGGCTGGCTGGCCAGTTTGTCTCCGGTGGCGACGCGAAGGGGGCCGGAATACCCGTGGCATGCGGTCGCGGGCTGGGTGATGTGCTCTGCGGGGCACGGGGTTGTCGGGGATGCGGGCGGCGCTCGACGGCGAGGAGGGCGAGCGGAGCGGCTGGTTGGCATACTGAGGGTGCGCGCAGGACCGCTAGTGGCGGAACGACCCGCGCAAACGCGGGGGCGTAGCTCAGTTGGTTAGAGCGCCGGCCTGTCACGCCGGAGGTCGCGGGTTCGAGTCCCGTCGCTCCCGCCTTCGGCACCGATGTTTTCGCATCGGTGTTGTGTGGATTGCTCGGCAGCCTCGAAGAACGGTAGAAAGGCGTCGTGCGGTTGCACGGCGACGATCTGCCCTTCCTGCGCCCAGACCTGCTCGAACAGCGAGAGTAGGAGCTTGCGGCGCTCGGCGGGCTGGGTCTCCAGGTCCCAGAAGCGACGGAAGTCGCCGAGGATCGCGCGGGCGCGGTCGATGGCGGGCTCGGCGGGCGGCCCGAGGCGTTGCAGTTCTTCCTCGATCGCTTGGCGGCGCATGACGTACTGCGGTTTGGTGAGGTCGCCGAGCACGTAGAGGTCGCGCAGGCGCTGTAGCTGGGAGAGCAGTTCGCCGCGTCGCTCGGCGGGCTGCTCGGTGTGCGCGGCGGTGTCAGCGCGCAGCGTCTGGAGCAGGAGGTCGAGAAGTTCTCCGTCGGGCTGAAAGCCGCGTATCCAGTCCACCAACTGCGCCTCCAGCCCGCGCGCCTTGACGATCGGCTCACCGCAGGAGTGTCCGTAGCGGCGGGTCGAGTACATGTAGCGGCGCACGCGCGGCCTCGAGCCGGACGTGCCGTGCATCCGCGCGCCGCAGCGCTCGCAGTAGAGCAGCTTGCGCAGCAGGTACTCATCGGAGGGTGGGCCTGGCTTGACGACCGTCGTGCGCCACGCGCGGACTTCCTGCACGCGGTCGAACAGCTCCTCGCCGACGATCGGCTCGTGCAGTCCGCGGATGCTGCGGCTCTTGTTGCGCAGCCCGGAGACATAACCGGCGTAGGCGGCGTTGCACAACATCTCTCGCACGGTGTCCTTCCCGAATGACCGGTCGCGGGCGGTGCGGGCGCCGGTCGCGTTCAGCCATGCGGCGAGCGTGCGGTCGGACTCCTGGCCGGTGGCGTAACGCTCGAACAACTGGAGCACGAGCGGCGCGCGCTCGGGGTCCGGCACGGCGAGCTTGGTATCGGGATCGCGTATGTAACCCCACGGGAGCGAACCAACAAAGTGCCCCTGTCGTGCCTTCTCGCGTAGCCCGCTGCGCGTCCAGAACGACAATGAGACGGAGTAATACTCGTCAAACATCTCGTGGATGGACTCGGCCAGGAACGAGGACGGGTCGCTGGGGTCCTCGCCCATTGGCTGAGTTACCGACACCACGCGGATGCCGAGCCGCTCGCGGAGAAGCTGCTTGTAGCGGCGTGCCTCGACCTGGTTGCGAGCGAAGCGTGACGTGTGGTAGACGAGCACCACGTCGAACTTGCCCTCGGCCGCGTCGGCCATGAGCCGCTGAAACTCGGGACGGGCCTCGGACTTGCGCCAGCCGGAGTGAAAGTCGCAGTACTCGCCGATCAGCTCGACGTTGTTCTCGGGGGCGAAGCGGCGGATGCCCTCGCGCTGCGCGTCGGGGGAGAAGCCCTGGCCCTGCTCCTCGGTTGACTCGCGGACGTAGGCGACCCCGCGCAGGGGACTGTCAGGCATCGCGGTCAGGGTCGGTGAGGTCCCGTCCTCGGCGCAACCACCAGTCGGCGAGCCAGTGGGCGAAGGCGAGGAGTTCGGGATCGGGGGCGCCGTTGCGGCGGTCATGGCTCGGTCCTCCTTGGTCGTTGGGGTCTTCGATCAGAGCAGAGCTCCCGCTCGATCTCAAGGTCCTGACAGGACGGTCAGGCGAGTCTGTGGGATGGCAGGCGCGGCGGGTGTCCCTGCCCGTTTGGCGGGCGGCTGTTTGTGTTGCGGTCATCGCTCAGGCCGCCTTGCGGGCGGGCGCGGCCTGGGCGGCCGTGGCAGCCGTTTGGGGCTTGCGGAACACGAGTACGTCCTCGTGCGCTACGACTTGCGTGCGGTCGCCTTTCGCGCGGCGGCGGCGGGCGTGGAGCGTTTGCCAGAACGAGGGACGCATGACCAGTTCGCTGTCGCTGACGGTTGCCAGCAGGCTTATGACGCGCTGCCAATAGAGCAGGCCGGCGTCCTCGCAGAGCGCGATGGTTTCGCCCGAGAGGTTGCGTAGCGCGCCGCCGCCGCCGGAGCGCATGTCCTTGGTAACGCATACGAAGAACCCGCCAGGCTTGAGCACTGTTGCGCACGCTCGATATATGTCGTCCATAGCGGCGAGGTACGCGCTTCCGCGTGCATGACCGAGGTTGCGCCGGTCGCGGCTGTAGTTGGTCGTGTCATCTCGTCGCAGCGGCTGGGGTCCGCTAACGGTGTTGAGGTCGGCGACCTCGCACGCATACGGGGGCGACGTGAGGATCAAGTCAGCGACGCCGTATGCCATGCGGCGAACCGCGCCGTCTCGCTCGGGGCTCACGAGCCGTCGCGCACGGGTTGTGAGCACGCGCGCAAGTTGCCGCGCGTCACCCTCGGTCACCTGTGCCAGCGAGCGAGTGCGCGCGTCTTCGTGCGCGTGCTCGATGTTGGCGGTGGCGAGCTTGGCCCAGCGGGGCTCCAGCTCCACGCCGATAGCGCGTCGCCCGAGGTCGATTGCCTCCACGAGCGTCGTCCCGATGCCGCACATGGGATCGACCACGAGCGCGCCGGGCGCGCTGTACGTTTCAACTGCCCGGCGTGCGAGCGCGGGAAGCATCTTGCCGGGGTGACGGTTGGACTCCGCGAGATAACGTCCGTATCGTTGCCATTGGCTCGTGCGTTGCGCGCACGCCCATACAGCGAGCGGGAGGCCAGCAGTCTTTCGGTTTTCACTCATTCATTAGGGTGCCGGTGAGAGACCCTGTGCGAATGAGAGAAGGTCTCCTAGCGCGTCTCTGGGTACAGGGCCGAATGCGGAGCGGGAACACAGCGGCCATCGTCGGTCATGATGACCCTCCCGCTGTGAGTGTGGCGAGGCGACACTTTTGACGGTTGATGTTTCCCGAGAGATTGCGGAGTGTGTAACTTGCGAACCGCCCGCCGGGGCATTGAACGTCGCCCCAAACACGGATGCTGCTGGCAAGCTCGCGCGCAAGGTTGCCCGGTAGCGTCGCGGGGTCTGCTGTCCCCTTGCGGCACGCCGCGTTGTATGCCTTGATCGTGTCTCGTTCACTTTCAAGTCCGGCGATCCTCTCCTTTAGTCGTGTGATGGCGTCGGCGTCATCGGAGTAGATCGCGTGCTCGGCTGCCGCTTCGATGTTCGCGGCGCGGCTTGTGAACTCGCGCGCCTTGGTTGAGTGCTCGACAACGCGGCGTGTTCCGTTCACGATGCGGTCGCGGTCGCGTTCGGCGCGTCTTTGTGAATGGTGCCCGAGCAGGATCGGTTGGCCCAGGGGGATGCGGCTTGTGAGTGCGTCTACCGATGCGGCGGCTTGCTCGGCGCGTGTCTCGCGTTTGGTTGCCCATTGGCGCAGCCGTTCGGCTCGCGCTTCCCGGCGTTCGCGGTATGTGCGGTGTGTGGTCGTGGTCATCGCTTTGTCACTCCTTACAGTGCGTCGGTGATGTCGAGTGCGTGGCGCAGCGCGATTTGCTCCGCCGTCTCCCGTCGTGAGCGTGTCTCCTCGTCGTAGCCGTCATCGCCGGGGCCGAAGTAGCAGCACCCCCGCCACTGGCGCTGACGGCGGTAAACGACTGCCAATACGATTTCCAGCGGTGCGTTTTCGTAGGTGGTGGTGCGACGAGTGCGACTTACTGTTATGTCGGGATTTGTGTTTTCCATACTCATTACGAGACCAGAACACACGGTTAATTGCAAGGGGTTTGCTCTAAGATTGGCTAAAGATTTCTGCCCTCCGCGAGTGTGTGTGCTCGGGCTTCGGTGGCGCTAGTGGTCACAGTGGTGAGAACGTCGCGTGTGGTGGCTGTATTCCACACCGTCACGGCGATTGGCGCGGTTATGTTTGTGATTGCTTCGGTGGCGGTTTGCGCGCGGCGGGGGCTTGGCACGGCGAATATCACGATCGGGTTGTGCTCGCTTATGCTGCTGTCGGGGAGCATGTTGCGGTAGCGTTTTGCCTTCTCGCGCAGCACTCGTGATGACTCGGTGCCTCGGTCAAGCTCAAGCAGCAGGTGAAGCGGCGGGCGGCCGGGCATACACAGCACGCCCCAGCCGTCAGGGATCAGCGCGCCGCCGAAGAGATGAGCAAGGGTGCGGACGCCGTACCACTCCGATAGCGCGCCGCCGGCACGGTTGGCATCGACGGCGAGGCGGGTGAAGAACTCGTTAGCTTCGACGTGATGGGCGAGGCTGCGGCTCGTTGCGAGGCGTAGCGCATCTTCGTGCGTGTAGTGCAGTTGGCTGCGGTCGATGCCCTTGTGGTCAGCGACTATGAGCGCGCCTGCTTCATCGAGTATCCAGTGGTACGGGTTGGACCCTGGCTCCTTCCGTCTCGGGTATGCCCGACTGATACCCGCCTGCGACAACTCGAAATCTGCTTCAAGGCCCGGCGGCGCCGATATCGGCAGGATGATTCGAGATCGACGGCGAGGCGCCTGCGGCAGCGATAGTGCGGCTGCGGCGAAGTAACGGCGTCGTGGCGGGAATCTCGCGGCACGCACGCAGCCGGCAGTTCGAGTACCGCGAACCGGACGCGGCGCGCTCGGAGGTGATTGAGCGGATCACCGAGCCGGCGATTCCTCCAGTCACGCTAGGCGAGCAGCCGTGGGCCGCTGCGCCGCCGCTTGAGCCGTTCTCAGCGGTGAGGGTCGCGTTGTTCGGTATCGAGCTTGCGCAGGCGAGCGATCGGCATGACCAACCATAGCCCCGCGAACAGGATCGCGCCGACGCTCGCAGTGATCGCGCCTGCCGTCACGCCGAACAGCTTTGTCGTGACGAGCAGTAGACAGCCGCACATCGCCATCGCTAGAAACGCGAGGCCCGCGATCACGACGCGGTTCGACCTGAACACGATGTGGTGCTTGTCGTCGTGACGGAATAGGACGCGGTGCTCGGCCGAGGGCGCGATCGTGCAGACGGCCGCCAGTGCGGCCAGCACGAGCGTGACGAAGTACACCGTGCGCTCGAAGTTCCCGACGTGGGCGAAGCCGGTGTCGAAAGGCACGATCAGCAGGAACGCGAAGAAAACCTGCACCCCGGTCACAACGACGCGCAGCTCGCCGGTGAGCTCCTCGAGGTTGCGGTCGAGGCGCTCGAGCGGCGTCTCGTGGCGTCTCGCCTTGCGCGCGCTGCGAGTCCGGCATACCGAGCACCGGTAGGTCCCTTGAGGTACGACCGCGTGCGCCGGCCATCGCCACGACCAGAAGTCCAACTACCTGGAGGGCGGGGAGGTCAGACGCAAGGGCCGGTCTCCAGCCTTCTTTGGACAGTGTGTAACGAGACGCGCCGGGCGCACACTCGGGCTGTGGTACGCCGCCGGCTCTGGCGCGGCTCATCCGCTCAGCGACCCTCGCGGCCAGACCGTTCATTGATCGCCAGTGCCTCGTCTTGGCCGCTGTCGCTCGCGTCCGGGTCGATCGCACGTGCCTGCGCGTGCTGATCGCGGGCAGACTCGGTCAGATGCTCAGCCTCAACCGCCTGTCGCTCCGCGGCGGCATGTCCCTGCCGCGCCTGAGCGGCGCGTTCCTCAGCTTCAGCCTGAGCACGCTTGGCTTGGGCGGCCTGCTCGTCAGCCGAGGCGCGCGCACTTTCGGCTTGGATCGAACGGCTTCTGGCCTCCTGGCGAAGCTCGCCGGCCTGCTCACGCCGACGTTCGTCACGCCTGCGGTTCGCGGCGCGAACGATGAGGGCGATTAGCGCTAGCACGACCACGGCGCCAACGGCAATGCCGATAATCGTTCCGGTGTTCACGGTTTCCTCCTGTAGCTAGCTTTGTTTCTGTTCGGGGCACCCCTGTGGCTGACGCGAAGACGTCTAGAGGCGCCGCTCTTCGTAAGGTCCGCCGACTACCCGCCGTCGCGCGGTGGCCATATAGAACAGCGACAGCACCACACCGACGATGCCGGCGATGATGAGGATCAGGCCGATCGTTGGCCGCGATACGCCCGACACGTGAAACGTCAGGCCGTAGCGGATGATCGCGCCGACGGCGATGAGGAAGATCGATGTGCCGATGGTCATACCTAGATCCTCCCGCCTCTGCGATAGCCGAATCCGCCGCCCGTGAGGAAGACCACAAGGGCTACCACCAGCAACAGCCAGAGCAACGGACTTACACCGATCCCGCCCGCGACGGCTGCGATGACTAGGACAATCAAAAGCAACTCCAAGAGCCCCACAGGACCCCTCCTTTCGGTTGAAAGCTCCTCCTCAGCAAACCCTGAGGGAAGAGAAAGAGCGTTCTTTCTATCACAGAGAGAGCGTTCTTTCTAGTGCTACCCTCCTAAGGCATGCTTGAAACCCACCGCCAGCCGGCCGAGACGGGAGTCAGCGCTCGCGAGCGGATTCTGGATGCCGCCTACGAGCTGTTCTCGCGACGAGGCATCCAAGCAGTTGGGGTCAACGAGGTGATTGAGCGCGCGGGCGTCGCGACCGCGACGCTCTACCGGCACTTCCCCTCGAAGGACGAGCTCGTGCTCGGGTTCCTTGACCTCCGCGAACAGCGCTGGACCAAAGACCTCATTGAAGCCGGGGCGATTCGTCGCGGCTCGAACCCCGAGGAGCGACTACTCGCCATCTTCGATGTACTCGACGAGTGGTTCCATCGCGACGACTTCGAGGCGGGCTCGTTCATCAAGGTACTGCTCGAACTCGGCCCTAAGCATCCCGCAGGGGGCGCCAGCGTTCGGCATCTCGAGCAGATCCGCGCGATCGTACGCCGCTTAGCCGAGGAAGCCGGCCTGCGCGACACCGATTCGTTCGCGCACTCGTGGCACATCCTCATGGAGGGCTCGATCGTCGTAGCAGTTGAGGGCGATGTGCAAGCCGCGCGGCGCGGCAAGGCGATGGCACGGCTTCTCATCGATCAGTACCGATAGCGCTTCCGCGCTCAAGTGGAATGATCCCCCGAGTGGATGATCGACGCAAGCGCCGTATGGCACAGAACGAGGCCCTCGCACGGCGCATAAACGACAGGATCGAGTATCAGCGTCCCCGCAACGGAGAGTCGGCCGACACCTTCATATGCGAGTGCGTTCGCGTGGATTGCGGTGGGGTGCTGGACCTTTCGATCGGGGAGTACGCACGCGTGCGATCCCATCCGCGCCGGTTCGTCGTGTTTCCAGGGCACGAGGAAGCGGCCGTCGAGTCGACTGTCGAGGTCTACCCCGGTTATGTCGTGGTCGAAAAGCGCAGCGAGGCGGGACGGATCGCGGAAACCGAGGCGGGCGGCTAGCCACAGCTCGCGCCAGCGGCATCCGAGAGTCAAGGGCTGGCGGAATCGGGCCACCCACCGCCGCACAAAGACGGATGGCTCAGGGCGTGTCGGGCCCTAAACGACACGCCTGCTAGCTAGTTGCTGAGCATCGCGACAGCCGACCAGCCCCAACAGCCACGACGACAAGCAGCAGCGGCGCCCCCAGCCGCCAAACGCTACGACTCTGCGAGCCGCCGGCCGTGCGCGGAACTTTTCCTCGCCCGAATCTCGATGCGGTGCCGAACGAGGGTTTGACCCCCGTCGCTCCCGTCCCGAAACAGTCCTGGTAATCAGGGGCTGTCGTGGGCGAAGGTAGAGGCGAGTCGCTCAGAACACCGTAAGGCCATAGAGGTCGGCGATGCGTGCAAGTGCCTCGTCGTTGCGAGCGACGGTTCGTCGCTCCTGCTCGTTAAGTGCGACGTCCTCGAAGAGCGCCCAGCACTCCCAGTCGGAGGAGAGTCGGGATAGGTAGCGGATGCCGGCGAACTTCATGCGGCCGTTTTCGTCGCGTTGCTCGTAGGCCCAGCGTCCGATCCAACGTGTGATGCGGCGGTCGCCGCCACGGACGGTGGGGATGTCGAGGTCGCTGTAGCTGTGGAATGCGAGCAGCTCGCCGAGCTCGCCACGGAGCACGGCGCGGGTTGCGGCTGCCTCGATGTCGAGAAAGCGAGTCGCTGGAACCACGTCGCTTGGCGTGGGTGTGGCGCGGACGGCGAGGCGCCGATGGCGCCAGTCGGCTGGGACCTCCCCGAGTGCCATGAAGCCCTCTTCGCGGGCGATCGTGATGAGGCCAAGATCGGGTCGGAAGCGGGCGAGGGTCTCTCCGTAGCATCCGTCGAGCGTCGTAGCGAAATAGCAGACGCGATAGTCCCCGGTGGGGCTGTCGAAGCGGTTCCCGGTGGCGCGGCTTTCGAGTAGGCCTGGGTCGAGCGGTTGGGAGAAGCGGAGCGGGTCAGGTGAGCGGCCGACTCTCCAGAGACCGCTCTTGGGAGGCTCGACGACCTTCGGGCTCGGTGCCACTCATCCCCCGGCGAGGAACGCCTTGGCGGCCACGAGCACGTCGCGGAAGGCTCCCTCGCGGATGCTCTGTGCGGGAGACTCGTCATCGAGCTGTGGGTTGAGGCCGAGGAACCATGCGCGCACGGTGTGAGGGGACTCCTCGGCGAGCAGTAGTTGGAAGGTCTGGTAGGCGCAGCGCAGTCGCTGCTCGTGTTCTGCTCGGGGTGCACGCTCGCCAGCCGCCCAGCGGCCCACGGTTCGGGGGTCGGATACCCCGGCGATATAGGCGACCAGCTTCTGACCGAGAACCTCCTGCATGTATCCGACCACGTCCTGGATTGTGGACTCGACTGCTTTCCTATGCGCGTCCTGTGGTGCGGAGCGGAGCTGCGGCATGGTTTCCTCAGTTGTTGGTCGGTTTGCGGAGCCTATGTTCCTCTTCGACAGTTATCCGCACATTGGCAAACTATTTGCCTTTGTGGTTGGCCATCTATTTGGCCAGGTGTTTGGACATTATATCGGCCTAGAGGATGGCTCATCTGTAGAAGCCCGCAGAGCGAACGCCAGGTTGACCCGCTCGACATCCTCGGGTCGGGCCTTTGCATGCATGTGGCGCTCGGTCGTGGTGATCCGCAAGTGTCCGAGGAACTCCTGTACGAAGCGCGCGTCGGCGTGGCGCGCGATTAGGCTCCCCGCCACGTGGCGTAGCGCGTGGAAGCGCAGGGGGCGTAGTCCGGCGGCGTCGCGTGCGGCCTTGAAGCGGCGGCGCACGGCTGGGGGGTCCAGGCGTCGGCCGAGGCGCGAGCAGAAAATGTAGTCCTCGCGTGAGGTGTAGTCGCCGCGCGCGGCGAGGCGATCGAGCGCTTCGGTGGCGGGATCGGCCAGGGGGCCACCGTCGAGGCCGAAACCGAACTGGACTAAGGATATATTCCATGTCGTCCGATAATCGGAACGATTATGGGATAGACGTCGGTAGCCGGATACCGGGCCCAAGCGCAAAAGAGCCGCAAGCGGGGTGATATGGATACAGGCCGCGCCGCGCCTGGGTGGTCCGCTATCACCCTAGGTCCCAGGGCGGAAGCCGACGCCGTTCCTGCGAACGAGCAACGGGCGGTCGACAAGCTCGCCTCGCTCACTGTGACCACCCGATCGATCAGCCGGAGACCGCTCCGAGTAGGTTACGCGAACTCTCAAGTTTTGTCGTGAAGGCATTGGGATTGGCGGCGGCTAGCCGTTGGTAGATTTCGACTGCTTGCTGGATGGCGTGGAGGGCCTGCTCGCGATCCCCTGTGTTGGTGAGGTCAACTGCAAAATTGTGCAGCGAGGCGGCAAGGTCGGGGTCGTAGGCGGTCGAATCGGCGGCTGCGAGCCGTCTGCGGATCTCAACTGATCGCTGACTCGCCCTTAGTGCCTGCTCGCTCTCGCGCGGATCAGATAGCACAAACGAGAGGTTGTTCAGCGAGCTGGCGAGGTCGGGCTCGTAGGCGGCGGGGTTGGCGGTGGCGAGCCGTGTGCGAATCTCGACTGCTTGCTGGATGGCGGGCAGGGCCTGTTCGCGCTGCCCGCCATCCGCTAGGCGGCTGGAGAGGTTGTTCAGCGACATGGCGAGGTCGGGCTCGTAGGCGGCGGGGTTGGCGGTGGCGAGCCGCTGGTAGATCTCGACTGCTTGCTGGATGGCGTGGAGGACCTGTTCGCGCTGCCCGGCGTCCGCTAGGTG
>JBAUXH010000335.1:0-46477 GCA_049584155.1 Solirubrobacteraceae bacterium | reverse complement strand
GTTACCGCCCGATCGGGTGTCTCAGGCGTGGGCCCGCGGTCGACTACACCCATGGTCCGCGACGCCGAGAGGTGGCGCTCACATTCGATGATGGTCCCTATCCGATTACGCCCAGCTTCGTGCGGATGCTTCGTGCGAATGGCGCCGTCGCGACGTTTTTCATGATCGGCGAGCAGGTCACCTCGCGCTATCAGTCCACGCTGCACGAAGAGCTGCGCGATGGGGATGCACTGGGGGATCACACCTATACACACCCCGACCTCCTCACAAGCGGCGACGTGCGTGGCCAGTTGCAGAGCACGATCCGGGCGATCCGCGGTCGCAGTGGCTACACGCCCTGCGTGTTCCGTCCGCCCTACGGCGACTACGATGGCGCGGTGGTGCGTACAGCGGCCGCGCTCGGCTTGGCGACGATCACCTGGGAGGTGGACCCCAGCGACTATGCACTGCCAGGCACGACGGCGATCCGTCAGCGGGTACTAGCCCAGGTCCGCTCCGGCTCGATCGTGATCTCACATGACGGGGGCGGTCCCCGCGGACAAACCCTGGCGGCCTATCCCGGCATCATCCGGGCGTTGCGTTCCCGCGGCTATCGCTTTGTTACGGTCCCCGAACTGTTGGACTTGCACAGTGTCTACCGCGACTGCGTAGGGAACTGCGACGGCGCGGCGATCGCCGGACATCCGCCACCCGGTTCGATCGTCGAGCCGGGATGAGCGCGTCGCACCGGAGGGTGCGAGGGCGTTGATGGGTCGCGAGACGGTATCTGCAGATCTCCGAGGCCATGTAGCTCAGTTGTCGCAGGCGCCACCCCTGGCGGGCGACCATTGCCCATATCCGATGCGGGTCCGCCTCACGACATCACTTAGACCGCGATCAACTCCAGATCGTTCAGGTACCTGGCCGCGCGCGACGCGCGCACCGTCTCGCCGGCGAATGCCACCACGCCCTCTTCCTCCAAGTGGGTCAGGGCATTGCGAATCGCGATCGGGTCCGCCGCGCCGAGTTCGGTCGCCAGCTCGGTGCGTCGCCAGCCGTCGGAGCGATCCTCGCGAAGGGTCTGCGACACGATCGCTCGTTCGAGGAGATGATCGCGGGCGCTAGAAATCTGCTTAGTTTGATCCTGCATGGGAGTGCTCCTTCCGTGCCGTGCCCCGGCGGTCGCCGCCGCGCCGGGGCGCCTGTTCGTAGGTGATGTGACTGATAGTCCGTAGACTAATAGTCGTCGAGGCGGAAAGGTGTGGGTATGAGAAAGGTGTGGGTATGACCATCCGATCACCGACGCATGCAGCATTCGGCCAGGGGATTCGTGCGATTCGCGACCAACGGGGCGTCTCTCAGGAAGGCCTGGCGCTGCAGTGCGGTCTGGACCGGACCTATATCAGTGGCATCGAGCGCGGGATCCGCAACCCGAGTCTGACCAATATCCTGAAGATCGCCACGGCGCTCGACGTTCCTCCGTCCGACCTGTTCGTCGATGTTTACGGCGATCCGGACGACCTCACTACCTAATGAACTTCGATGAGGGCCTTCGGTAGGCATCGCCTGCCCTGCGCAGGGATCAGAGAGGGCGGGGATGTGGCGGGGATATACGGATTGACGGCCACATCGCTGGGAGCGTGTTGAGCTGGCTGCGGCCTAGAAGCGTCAGATCTCCTCGGCGAGCAGCTCCATCAGCAGGGCGTCATGCCATCCCTGTCCGTCGGGGTCGCGCTCGGATCGGCGCATAACTCCGACCGGTTTGAACCCGACCTTCTCGTAGGCGCGGATCGCCGCGATGTTCGTCGTTGCGGGGTCGATCACGATGCGGTGATGTCCGCGGTCGTCGATGAGGTGACGCACGACGAGTCTCACGGCTTCGGCGCCGATGCCGCGGCCGTGTAGGGCAGGGTCCAGGAACAGGTCGATCCCCGCGTGACGGTACTTAGGCTCGAGCTCCTCATGGAACTGGATCAGGCCCGCGATCGCGCCGTCGAGGATGATCGTCAGTCGGGTGGATTCGGGCTCATCCCAGGGAAAGTTCTCGCCGGGAGCGTCCCACCAGCGTGCGACCTCCGAGGTTGCATGGATGCGACGCAACTCGCTCGCGTCACTATCGGCGAGCGGGCGTAGGGAGATGCCGGAAGGATGCCCGTCTACCGTTCCGAATGGGGTGAGCTCATGTAGCGCCAACATGAGATCGATGTTAGATGGGCATCGTCGATATGCGGATGAGAGGACTCGAACCTCCACCGGGTCTCCCCGACACGGACCTGAACCGTGCGCGTCTACCAATTCCGCCACATCCGCATGCGGTGGGGAGCGAAGATATCGCACCGGGGCTCAGACCCGGACCGGCGCGATACTGTCCACGTGCGACCGGCTCGCGGGGGTCAGGACGAACCGCTTGACCGGGCTCGTTCCGGGTGCTTTGCTAGCCTCGGTCGAGCTTTCGCGCGCCGCCATCGTCTAGGGGACTAGGACGCCGCCCTCTCACGGCGGTAACACGGGTTCGAATCCCGTTGGCGGTATGGCGACCGGCCTCGTGCTTACGGGGCTTTTCGCGTTTTAGAGTCTGGTGCGCGGTGCGCGCCAGTTCTCGCGCCACTTGTGTGTCTGCGAGAGCGACCCGTGAGGCCGATTCGGTCCCCTCTTGTTGAGGGATTGACTGCCGGCTCAAAGACAGGCACAATCTGCGATGCTTTTGTGATCTGCTTGGCGAACATACCGACGGCATCCGTTCCGGACGGGAGTCATCTGGCTGGATAGCCAAGTTATCGGGGCCGCGCAGGAGTAAGCAATACAGCCCCGAACTACGCCGGAGCGGACATTCAGCCTGCCTACCCGCTAGGGTGCCGCGCGTGCAAGCTATAGTGGGAAACAAGGATAGATTGCTGGTCGGCTGCGGGGCCAAGGACGGCTTGTGCGTTGCTAGTTGTTTAGGTTCGCCGTAGTTTGAGCATTTAGGATGAACCCGTGAGCACGCTTGATTTTCATCACCTTCTGGCGCAGGATTCCCCGGATGAGGAATTTAGTGCCCCACGATCCTCCTCGTCGTCGGGATCGCCGTCAATGCGAGATGCCTTCCTGCGGGGGTTTCGCGCCTTCTTTGGTTTCTATGGGGACTTCGACGCCGACATTGATTTCTTTGTAGTGGTCCTATCCCGTCAGCCTCGCGGCACGGCATGGAATTCCGTAGCCAAAGACTGGGCAGCCGTCGGGCACGACATCTATGTAAGCGCCTGGAAGCTCAACGGGTTCGAGAAGCCGGCATTAGGCGATCTTGAATATGGTTCCGCGCGTGAGTGCAACAGGCGGAGGCAAAGCTCCCTCCAGACATCCATCGCGCCGCGCCGCGCCGCTCGAGCACCCCGATCCCCTACGGCGGACGACTCAGAACGAGCAACCCGAGGATGATGATCCTCGCGCAACTCTGATCTTTCGTTCCGCCGAGTACGAGGGACCCGTGCCGCCCCCGGATCTGATCGATGGCTATCAGCGGGTGATTCCTAACGGCGGAGAGCGCGTGCTAGCACTGGCTGAACGAGAGCAGGAGCATCGACACAGGTCAGAAGATCGTGGCATGCGGTTGAGTGCTGCGGCGCATTTCGTTGGACAGTCGCTCGCGTTTGTGCTGTCTGCCATGATCGTAGTGTTTGGCTACGAACTTCTCAGACATGGCGACAGCGTCGCCGGATATGGCACGCTGCTGGTTGGTGCAGCAAGCCTCCTTAGTGCCGCCTTTCGTAAAGGGAAAGCCACGAGTTCCCGAGGCGACTAGCTAGATGTGCACGCGGGGTACGCGAACATCTCCGGGCGCCAGTTTCGCGTCACGATTCGACCGGATTTCAGCGGACTCCACCGGTTCGATGGACCCGCCGTTTCCCGCGCCGTAGAGTCATTTTTGGCTCTGGAGCTGGGATTACGCATCCTGCGCCTAGGATTCAAATCCCGTTGGCGGTACTAAAGGCCCCGTGGTCAACCCTCGGGTTGGGCTTCTGGGGGCCGATGGTTGTATCGATGTCGAGCCTCGCCCTATCGCCTCTAGTCTCATAGGCGGGGAGGCGGGCTAGATGACATGCCGACACGGTGGCGACCCAGAGCGCTCAGAGCGTCGTAGCAAGGCGCCGTCGTCCCGTTGCGAGGGGTGAGCCGGCCTCCCTTCGCACCGGCCATGCGGGCGTTGTAGAGATCTTTGCGTCGCCGCCTCCTAAAGCACTTCCAGTCGTTCGCCAAACGGGAGATTTCGGCATAGTAGAGCCGATTTTTGGCCATTCCGGCAGGCCGAAGAAAAGTAGGAGACGCGTCTCGACTTGTGGCCCTCGACCTATGAACCTCTGTGGGGTGCATGAACAGGCCTAGCGCCTGTTCGGGTGCAACGCCCGCCACTGGGCGCCGTGCTCTGGGGCTGGCGTCAATTTCATAGTCGAAACAGGACGATTAGGCAGGAAACGATGGCTTCGATCGAAAAAACGCGCGCGGCTACCCCGCGGCTGCGCCCCGGACCAAATGGGCTACCACGCGGGCAGGTGACCGAGATCCAACGCAGCCGGATGCTCACGGCGGCGGTGCAGGCGGTCGAAGAGGTTGGGTACGCGCGGATGACGGTAGCCCAGGTCATTGGCCGGGCAAAGGTTTCGAGGAAGACCTTCTATGACGTGTTCATCGACCGGGAGGATTGCTTCCTGGCTGCGTTCGACGAGGCGATCGCCCGAGCGCGTGTGCTCGCGGTCGACGCCTACACGCTGGAGTCTGGATGGCGAGAGGGTATACGTGCGAGCCTAGCCCGACTGCTGGCGTTCATGGACGAAGAGCCCGGTCTGGCCAGACTTTGCGTGGTGGAGGCGTTGGGCGCCGGCACGCGTGTCCTTGAGAGTCGCGCCAGCGTGCTCGACGAACTCGCTCAGATCGTCGATCGTGGACGATCTGAGGGCAACGCTGCTCGCGAACCTCCCGAGGTGACCGCCGAAGGTGTGGTCGGAGCCGTATTCGCTGTAATCCATACGCGCCTGCTGGAGAGCGGCAAAGAACAGCTGTCGACGCTCCTTGCGCCCCTGATGAGCATGATCGTGCTCCCTTACGCAGGCGCTCGGGCGGCGAGCAAAGAGCTCGCCAGACCGGCGCCGACACCCCGGAGGGAGGCGCAACTGCCGGGACGTTCCGCGAGCCGCGACCCACTTGAAGGTCTAGACATGCGACTCACCTATCGGACGGTGCGTGTCCTCGTGGTCATCGGCGGGCGCCCAGGTGCGAGCAACCGCGAGATCGCCGAGGGCTCGGGTATCGCCGATCAGGGTCAGATCTCCAAGCTCCTGACGCGCCTACGACGGCTGGACCTTGTCGAGAACAGAGGTGAGGGTCAGGCGAAGGGGGCCGCTAACGCTTGGCACCTCACCGAGCGTGGTACCGAGGTCGAGCGGGCCGCCCGTCCGCGCTGAACCATCGCTCGTACAGGCGTTTTTTCAGGCGCCGTGCACCGCGATCGAGGCTTTGAATGCGTCCGTCCCGAGGGCCGGACCACCGGTCACCTGGACGGCCAATCCGCCGGTCGTATGGCGCACCATGCGCCGGGCGAGTGCGCTGAGGTGAACGCGTGCCTTGCCTGTGCGGTGGGCACCGACCACGAACCGGGCAGCACCCAACCAGATCGCGTGCGAGCCGTGATGAGGCTTGGAGTGCAGCGTGATCGTGCCGGTACAGGTGCTCGCAGAATGACAGTAGATCGCCACCTGGACTACCCCCCGAATGTTCATGCCGTCGAGCTGAGGTGTGGGAATCGTCAATGTCGGGAAGACGTGGCGATGAGACGTACGTGCGGAGCCGGGCGGAGGGAGACCCTTGGTGCCGCCCGGGCAGATCGGCGTCGCGTCAGGGCCGGTGGCGAGAGTCGCCTGAAGCATCAGTTCCTCGCCGGGGTTGGAGGCGAAACCGTCGTGGTTGGTGGCGTCGGTCGGTGAGAACGTCGCTCCGTTGCCCACGCCGTTGTTGCGGATGAACGAGTCCATCGTCGCGCCGGTCATGCCCCCGATCACCATGTAGGGGACGCCGGCAGGGTATGGCGGGGGCCCGTTCTGGGCTCCGACGAAGCCACCCTCCTCGTTGAAGGCGACATAGTCACCCTGTGCCACACAAAGGTTGATCGGATCGTAGGCGCTGACGGTCGAGCCGCTCGCGCCGCCGACACCGCAAACTGGGATATCGAACGCCTGGCTGGTCAGTGCGACTTTTGCTCCACCGCCTGCCAGAGGGGCCAGGGATTGGAAGTGGATCTGAGTGAGCGGCGCCGGACCGTTGGACTTCGCACAACCCTCGAGGCGCACGCTCACCACCTGCCCGCCCTCAGGGGCGGTCGGATCGCCCGTCGGGAGCTGTACGTTCCATAGTGCACCGTCCGCACCGTCGTGCGGTATGTGAAAGACCGATCCGGGAAGTGGCACGTTGCTGCCCTGATAGTTGAGGTCATTGGCCGTGTCTTTGCTGGCGGACACCGCCAAGGGGCTGCCGAACGTCAGCGTCGCCGCGTTGGCGGTTCCGACGAGGAGTATCAGCACCGCAGCGACCGACGATATCGCCGTGACGGCCCAGCGCAGGATGCTGTTCAGGCTCGGCCGGGTTTCAGCCGGCGCTGCATGCAACTCGGGGTGCGGTCTCAGTCGTGCCCTCATCTATACGTCCATTCGATCGTTATACGCGCAAGCTTGAGCCTGTGCGCAGGTTGTGGACCGCCGTTGGAGCGATCAGTTAGGCGCGGGTGTCCCGGCGTCGGAGGCACGTCGGAACAAGCAGACGAGTTGCTGCGTTTTCTGTTGTGGCGGATCCTCGGTTTGGTCGCGCTCGTCGCTGCCATAGTGCTGACGGGATGGTTGCTGGATGGGGGGTTGGGGGCGGCGCTACGCGGAACCGGTGGTTCGGTCTCTGCACATCTCACGGTCGGGGCGCTGGTAAGCGCTTCCCGCTCGGCGGCGAGCGCTGCATGGGGGTGGTCGCCTTGCGGGGGCGTATCCGCTGTGGGCACGCTCTTGATCCTCGCCGGGTCGACGGTGACCGTCCTCGGATGTGTCCGCCTACGTGCACGACGATCGCGGGTCTATGTGCGGTTTGGCATCGAGGTCTATCGCACAGACAACACCACGGCGGAGGGAGTCGTAGCGCTGTTCGAGTCTCTGCACAAGCGCCTGTTGCGTCGATGGTGGCGCAGATTGCTCACGGGTCAGCCCTCACTAGCGCTTGAGATACATCACGGGCCGCGACGGTCGGTTTGGCTCGCCGTCAGCTGTCCCGCGGGGATCGAGTCGATGGTCGAGACTGCCTTGCGAACCGCCTACCCCAACTGTCGCCTGCGGTCGGCATCCCAGATGCTCGCGTCTCAGCCGGTGGTGCTGCGTCTGAAGAAGCAAACAGGGTTTGTCAGGCGAGCCACGGCGCTCGATCGCTTTGAGCACCAGCGCGAGCCGCCGGTCAATCGCGTGATGACGGTGATGGGAGCCTGCGCTGAACCGGCTTTCGTGCAGCTCGCTTTGACGCCCGCGCCGGTGCTGTTCGAGCGTTACGCCAAGCACGTGTACAAGCGCCATGAGGCTCACCTTTCGCGTGAGCGCCGCGAGCACCTGATCATGCACGACCGCTCGATGGTCGAGGACGCCGAGCTTCGTGGTGCTCTAGATGTCCAGCACCGCCCCCTGTTCTTCGCCGATCTACGCGTAGTCGCCTCACGCCGCTCTACTTGCGAGCGGATCGCCTCCGAGTTGCGCGCAGTGAACGCCGAGAACCAACTCGTCGAGCGCGGTACGGCGGTGCGCCATGGCCTGCTCGGCCTCTACGGCAAGCGGGTGTTGCGAGGCGAGGGTAATCCATTGCCCTCGTTGCATCACGGTGTGTACGCATCCACTGAGCTCGCCGCGCTATGGCAGCTGCCGTCGATTGACTTCGCCGCCGTCCCGTTCGCACGTACGAGTCTGCCACGCGTGCCCGCTCCTCCGGGTATCGCACGGTCTGGCAGTGGATTATCCGGCACCCTGCGCGACGCTCTGGGTGCCGTTTCGATACACCCGGCAATGCGTCGCCAGAACACCGCCGTCCCGGGTGCCGTCGAGCAAGGGAAGTCCAGCTATCTAGTGGCGACAGTCGCCGAGGATCTGAGTCGCAAGGGCTGTTGTGTAATTGTGCTCGATCCCAAGGGCGACGCCGCGGAGGCCGCCGTTAGCCTCGTGCCTCCTGAGCGCTTGTGTACGCTGCTCGACTTTTCCCACCCGACGTGCGGTTTCAACCCTCTGGCGGTAGATGCTCCGGCGGACGTCATTGCTGACTACGTCGTCTCGGCCGTCAAGAACCTCTTCACTGATTCTGACGTGCGTGCGTCTTCTGACAGGTACTTGCGCAACGCGATCATCGCTGTACTCGCATACGACCGCTCTTCGACGTTGTGGGATGCCGCACGACTCCTGTCGGTCGGCGAGGAGGGCTACGCCTACCGCCATGCGGTAGGCGTACGGCTGCGCACGATGCCTGAGTTCAAGGAGATCTCGGAGTTTTTTACAGCCGAGCTATCGGCGCAGCTAGCCGACTCTCGTAGTACCACCACTGCCAAGCTCGACGCGCCCGTTAACAAGCTCGCGCGACTCCTCAACTCTCCCTCGATCAAGCGTGTCTTGCTCAACGACTCGCTGCGGATCGACTTCGACCGTGTCATCGCCGGCGAAGAGGTTCTGATCGTCAAGGGCGCACTCGGCGGGATGGGAGCAGGCAACACCTCTGTGTTGATGCAACTGCTCGTGGGCATGCTCGATGCCTCACTCGCACGGCAGCAGGATCTCGTACCTGAGGCCGAGCGCATAGCTGTCGCGCTGAAGGTAGACGAGGCGCCGCTGGTGCTCAACCGAGGCTTCGCCGAGACGATGGCGCTGAAGCGCTCGGCGGGTCTTGAGACCGTCGCGTGTTGGCAGACGGACTCTCAGTGGGTCGATCGCGACATCCGCGATCAGCTAGATGCACTGTTCGCTCATCGCGTCTACTTCGCCACGTCCTCGGCGGAGGACGCCCGCTCGGCGGTGAAGCTGACGATGGCCGAGTTCTCCGACACCATCCGCCCAGACATCGAGCGCATGCCTACGCTCGGCCATCCAGACGCTCGCCTGTATCTGCCCAAGCACCATGCGATCGCAAGCTGGCTTACACCACAGGGACGCCAGGCCCCATTCTTGGCCGAGACGATCCCCTTGAGCGTGAACCATGAGCGTCTGCGTCTGCACGCCACTCGTCAGGCCGAACGCGGTGGACGTTATCTCGACGATCTGCGCCAGCCCCATTGGGAGGGTGCACACCGAAATTATGGCTCGCAAGTCACCCGCGCTCAGGACACCGATGGCGGGGGAGCACAAAGGACCGAGGGCGTCGGTCTCGATGTGGACCCTCCGCTGCATGTGCATACTCAAGATCGATCTTCGCCGCGTTCGGTCCGATCGTCTGCAACTCAGAGTCCAGGTGCAGAGCGAACGGCCAACGAGGGCATACCGCCAGAGATGGCTCAGCCTGTCGTGATCCCGTCTGGGGCGAACGCCGGAGTCGCGTCTGAGGGTTACCGCGAGCTGGTCGCGCTCGACAGCGCACACAGCGTACGCTGGGCCAAGCCCGTGCTCGAATCACGTGCGCTGGACCCAGAGCCGCTCGACTTGGAGATTCTCACGTTGGTGGCGTGCATGCGCCACGTGCTGAGCAGTCAGATCCACCGCCGCTTCAACCCGGGGCGAGCGTCCACTACAACGCAGCGTCGCCTGAAGCGACTGTCTGATGCCGGATTGGTGCGGCGGTTTCAGTTTCACCGCCGTGACGGCGGCGGGGTGCCTATGTGTTACGCGATCACCGTCGCGGGTCTCCGGCTGCTACACGCTCATGACCGAGCGAGGATCCTCCAAGTAGAGGATGTGGACACGCTGTCCGGATCTTCTGCAATTACCGCGGCTGCAGGTGGCGAGCGTCAGTTGCGCCAGGCGCGCCACGACGTACACGTGGTTGGCTGGGCGCAGGCATTGGAGTGCACGCTGAATGGGTCGCTCATCGCACTGCGAGGATGCCGGGAATCGATCCTGTCACCCCCGCCGCTCGGTCCGCTCGACTTGAGCCTGCCTGGAGGACGTGCCCCGCACGAGTTCTTGTGCACCGACGCGACGGGTGTACGGGTGCCGGTGGAACGTTTTGAGACGGTACGTCCCGACGCCACGATCGAACTACCCGGACATACCGAGCACATAGGGAGCGGTGCGAGTATGCGCAGGCCCGAGGGCGAGACGACGAGAGGGGGTGCGATCGACCTGCTCGTCGAGCTTGACGACCGCCTGCCCACTGGTCGTGCGGCGGGAAAGCTCGAGCGCTATGACCATCTCCTCGCGGGCTGGTCGGTCCATACCAAGCGCTACGGCCGTCGGCGTGGCGTGCGGCCGCTGGTCGTGTTCGTCTGTCGCGACCGCGCTCGGGCGCGGGAGTGCACGCGCCGAGCCGATGCGGTATTGACCGCGTGTCGCGCGTATGCCGGTGAGTATCCGGCCGACTGGGAGTACCCCGGGCGTGAGGGTGTCATATTCGTGGCCGAGCGCGATGTGTATGAGGGGCGTCTGCGCGGTTACCGCGTGCCGCGGCTGCCGCCGGAGGTGCGCGTGTCCATCGCCCACGGCGACCCACGGGCGCGCGAGTCCGCGGCTCAGCCGGGGGAGCTGCCGGGGGCGCCGCTCCTCGGCGAGTAGTTGCCCCTCGGCGAGTAGTTCTTTGACCCGTATGTCTTCCGGGGACGGGGTTGGCGCGAAAACGCTGCTGCATTCGCCCGCCGCAAGAGCGCCGTCGCCTCCCGTGGGCGCGCAGTCGCCAACCTGCGCCAGGCGCGCCTTATGCAGTTGCCTTTCCGTTGCAGGGGCACGTGACTGCGTTCCAGAACCGTGCGATTTGGCTCTACAGAGCTAAATCGCGGATCTTCTTGCGGATCAGTCGAGCGATGAGCGACGCAGGGTCCAGTCAAGGATTGATGCAGCTCCCCTTGACGCCTATTATCGGCGCTTCTTCTTTCGCTTTCCCAAGCCATTCGGTTCATCCCGACCCAAGCAGCTCATCACCGAAAACGCGAAGCCGCTCGACTCAGGGCTGGGTATCGCTCGCGCGCTGCGTGTGACTCACGCGACAGTCCTCGTGAGCGATCGGCCAGATGGATGTGACTCCTACCCGCGACAAGCGTGGCACAGACAGGACGCTTTCGCGCCAAGTTTCTCGATCTGAGGCGCACTTCAAGCATGACTTCCGAGACCCCCTTTAAGGGGGTCTCGGACGTTCTGTGACCGCTCGCAGTCGACGGCGAGCGTCGCTTGACGGATTGTGATGGGCCATCTAGAAGGGCTCGCACGGACCCCAAGCGCCCAGCCCGAATCCGGATAGGAGACATTGATGGCACAGACCGTCTCATCCCCACCTTCCCTCGCTTCGCAGACCGTGTCCCGACCTCACTGCGGCACGCCTGTTCGCCCACGGCGCAGTAGGCTCGCACAAGGCGACGGAGATGTGCTCGCTCCACGGACCGGCACTTCGGCACGGAGCGGGCTCGATCCGTTGGGTCGCTACATCGATGCAGCTGGTCGTGCGCGGGAAGTGATCGCGGGTCGCCGCGGAGATGGCTGCGTTCTTGTGGTAGATCGTGACGTCCTCACGCTTGGCGATCGTCGGCTAGTGGCGCATCTGGCCGCCGATGAGCCAGTTGAGAACGCGGCGTTGGTGTGCGCTCACTATCTGCAGGATGTCCATCGAGGACGCTGTCGGAGGGTGACCGCCAGGGACCTGATCGGGAAGCCTCTTCCCGATGATGAGGGGGAGTTTCAAAGATGCGCGCGCGCAATCGATTTCGAGGCGCGGCGCGGACGCACTGGCGAGGATGCCGTCTATCGCTTGGAGCTAGCGTGCACGGACACCGCAGCACGGGAATTGCGCTGGCGCCGTCATCCGCATCGAACGGGTCCAACTGCACCCACGCGAGTGTGTTTGCGCGAGACGGTTGGGTCGCTCGAAAGCTACGAACCAGTGTGTGGGCTCACGGCGGCGGCGTTGGCAAAGTATCGCGATGACGCGAACGTATCGACCACCGTGTTGCGCAGTGAGCTGGAGCGCCTGCGTGAGAGTCCGATCATTCTCAACCACCGGCTCCGTCAAGCGGTACTCATCGCGATCGAGCGTGATGGGCTGAGCCTGAGTGAGATAGCCATCCGTTGTGGGCGCATCAAGCGAGATTCCAAGGGCAATACGAGCGGCGAGACGAGCTGGCTGGCTCGACGCGTGGGGATCTTGCCCGAGAGCGGCTGTAGTCGCCCTACGCCGTGGATCCACAGCGATGTACTAGCGTTGATTGCGCGCAACGGGCTCGGGATTAGCCCGCGCGAGGTGGAACTCGGGTGAGGAGGAGCCTCGCCAGCGTCGCGGTGCTCGCTCGACCTGAGCTGCGGAGGGGTGCGCTTGCACCTGCGTCAGCGCCTGCCGTCCCTTGCCAGACTTCGCTCGCGGGCGCGGTTCACGGTCTCGCGCCGGCGAGCACCCGACCGATTCTCGTGGTCGAGTCAGATGCCATGATCGCGAAGATGCTCGTCGAGCAACTCGCCGGCGATGGCTATGAAGCCGAGCTTGCAAGGACCGCAGAGCACGCGCGAACGCGCGCTAGATGGTGTTCACCACGACTGGTCATACTCGGCGCTCTGGACTGTCCACGAGGGGCACTGGAGTTGCTGCAGGAGATCCGCCAGAGGGCCTGTGGGAGGCCGCTTTGGGCGCCGGAGGTGCCGGTCATCATGATCGGAGCGAGCGTGAGCGAGCTTGACATGCTCCGAGCGTTCGAGGCCGGGGCGGATGACTTCCTCACCCGCCCGGCGCGCTATCTGGAGTTGCGGGCTCGCGTGCGGGCGCTGTTGCGCCGCATCGAGCTTAGGTCCGTATCAACAGATCGTCTCAGTGTGGGGTCGCTAGAGATCGATAGGAGTGGGCACACAGTCAGCGTGAACGGACTACCTGTCCAGCTGCGTCGGCTCGAGTTCGAGCTGCTTGTTCACCTGGCGAGCGAACCGGAGCGCGTTTTTGCAAAGCACGAGCTGCTGCGTGCCGTCTGGGGGTACAAGTCAACCGGGTCGACCAGAACTGTCGATAGTCACGCCAGTCGTCTCCGCCGCAAGCTCGAGCAACACGGCGGGCGCTGGGTGATCAACGAGTGGGGCGTCGGCTACAGGCTGTATTGACGCATCTAACTGGCGGGAACGCAGCTCGATCGATGCCGGACGAGCGCGGCCCATATAGAGCTTGACGAGTCGAGCAGGCTCGCTGAGAACACCGCGACGGCGGGCCCTGGGCCCGCCGTCGCTCGTTAACCATCGAGACCGGTGCTCGCGCCGGTCCGTACAGAAAGAGAGCGGCGTAAACATGTCCTCATCCGAATCCATCACCGAACCCGCGGTGAAGCCGCTGGCGCCGGTGGAACAACTCATCTGCTGGTTGACCACCACGACCATCCATCTCGCGATCGGTCTCATGATTGGCCTCGTCGCGGCGAGGGTGATGCGCAGAGTGCATCTGCGTTGGACATGGGCATCCGGCGTACTAGTGTTGGTTGTGCTCGCTCGGAGGATCTTCGGTGGCGACGCGCTGACTCTGGGCACGGCAGCGCTCTGCGCGACCGTGCGCGGGCGGCGCTGGCACCGTGAGGACGTCGAGACGGGCCTCGACATGGCCGATGTCGCGGCCGAGCGGCACGGGCCCTTGGATGCGCTGCGCTCGCTTGCGCGCAAGGCAGAGGTGCGTTGGAATGTGGCCGGCGCGGAGAGCCCGTGGCGTGGCGGTCGGCTGATGGTCGGTCACGAGCGTGATGGCCGCGTCGTCACAATCCCACTCGGCGGGGCGACCGGCGGTACGCACACGCTGGTGGTCGGAGCGACTCGTTCGGGCAAGACAGTAACGATGACCTGGATGACCGCACATGCGATTGAGCGCGGCATGGGCGCGATCGTGATCGATCCGAAGGGGGATCTCGATTTGTGCCGAGAGCTGCGGCGTGCGGCGTCGGTATATGGAAGGCGGTTCATCGAGTGGACTCCGCGGGGACACACGGTCTACAACCCATACGCTCGGGGCAGCGAGACCGAGATCGCCGACAAGGTACTCGCCGGTGAGCGATTCACCGAGCCGCACTACCTGCGACAGGCCCAGCGTTACCTCGGTCACGAGGTGCGGGTTTTGCGTAGGGCCGGTATCGAGGTAAGCCTAAAGACGCTGGTCGAGCACCTCGATCCATCGCGATTGGAGCTACTCGCCCGGAGTCTGCCCGAATCACAGGCTCAGGGAGCCCACGCCTATCTGGACTCGCTCACTGCACGTCAACAGAGCGATCTATCGGGCGTGCGAGATCGTTTGGCGATCATGGCCGAGTCGGACATCGGGCAGTGGCTTGACTCGGACGCTGTGGACGCGAGCCGCCTGGACCTGCTGGAGGCTGCACAAACACAGGCTGTGGTGTATTTCAACCTGCAGGCCGACCACCGGCCGCTGCTGGCCGAGATGCTCGGAGCGGCGATCGTGGGAGACCTACAGGCGGTGGTAGCAGGCCTGCAGGGACGGCCGGCGCCGACGATCGCAGTGATCGATGAGTTCTCGGCGATCGCTCCGGAGCGCGTGGTGGGTCTGTTCGCCAGGGCGGGCGGCGCGGGCGTGAGCCTCGTGCTGGGAACGCAGGAGTTGGCCGACATGCGGGTACCGGGACGGGAGATGTTGCTGGAGCAGATCGTGGGCAACCTGTCGGTATTGGTGGCCCACCGACAGGTGGTACCCGGCTCGGCCGAGTTCCTCGCGGAAATGACAGAGACCAGGGGGGTCTGGAGGACTTCCCGTCATGGCGATGGCAAGTTCACCCGCACGCGAGATCTCGATCGGACGTTGCGGGCTGGGCAGGTCATGAGTCTCTCACAGGGCTGGGCTGCGGTGATCGGGTTGTCTGATGGCGGCGGAGTGAGCATCGCCCGGATGCTCTCGGTCAAGCGTCGTCGCTGAGCACGAGCCAGATCACCGTCACCGGGGGTCCCGATGGGATCCCTGTAAATACCGAACTCAGGAGGATCATCAATGGTTCGTATAGATCCGGCGCTCTCGCCCGAGCGAGTGGCGCTCATTCAGTGGACGGCGCGAATGGGCGCCGTTACCGCACAGTCCCTGGCGATCGTCCAGAACGTGTCGGAATCCTCGGCTCGAGCGCGGTTGCAGGCAGCTGAGCGTCGCGGGCTGCTTACGTGCAGTCGGCCGTTGGTTAAGCAGCCGGCGCTGTATACGCTGACACGAGCAGGTATGCGCAGCTGCGATCTGCGCGGACTCGATCCGTGTCGTGTGAGCACTTCGGGCGCCGCGCACCTGATCGCCTGCGCGGCTGTCGCGGCGGCGCTGGAGCATGGCTATCCCGATCATCGGGTGTTGGGCGAGCGCGAGCTACGTCGCGATGAGCGCGAGCTCGGTGTCGCCATGGCGAGCGCGCAAATGGGCGTCGGATTGCACGGCAAGTCACTGCTGCATCGCCCAGACTTGGTGCTGTGGCCTGAGAAACCAGCGGATGGCCTACCGGTAGCTGTGGAGGTCGAGCTGACGATCAAGGCGCCACGACGCCTGGCCGACATCTGCCGTGCCTGGGCTCGCTGTCGAACGGTCGCCGGAGTGTTGTATATAGCCCCTCCAGAGGTTGGGCGTGCGTTGGAGCGGGCAATCACTCGCGCCCGGGCGCATGAGCGGATCCTGGTAGTAGGGCTCGAGGCGCTGCCCGGCTGTCCAGCCGGCGCATTCGGTTCACGCTCCGGACAAGCTTGCCCCGAAGATACCGTCCCAAGCAATCCGTAACTTCGTCGATGGGGGGTCAACCTCAAACGATGGAGACATGAATCATGGCCTACTTCAGCATCAATCGCGTCGTTCTCGTCGGACGCCTCACGCGCGATCCGGAGCTCCGCAGCCTGCCCTCGGGGGCGAGCGTCTGTGGTTTGCGAATCGCGT
This sequence comes from Solirubrobacteraceae bacterium, assembly GCA_049584155.1. Lineage (GTDB taxonomy): Bacteria > Actinomycetota > Thermoleophilia > Solirubrobacterales > Solirubrobacteraceae > Palsa-744. Next base: position 30,463 of record JBAUXH010000335.1, on the reverse strand, counting down.
GCAGCTCAAGCCGCAAAGATGCCGAGGGCGACTATCACGAGCGGCCCAACTATTTCGACGTCAGCGTCTACGGAGGTTCCGCGGAGAGCGTCAACCGCTATATGCGCAAGGGAAGCCGCGTCGCGATCGACGGTCGGTTGGAGTGGCGCGAGTGGGAAACCGCCGAGCAACAGAAGCGTCAGGCGGTGAGCATCGTCGCCGAGACCGTCCAGTTCCTGGACACGCCCGAGGGTCAACGGCGCGAGCTGGGGCAGGGCGGGGATCCCGACGGCGAGGAGCACGGTGAGGACCGTGAGCTTGCGGGCGTTGGGTCGGGCTCCGAGGACGCGGAGCTCGTGTTTTAGCGTTCGAGATCATGACCGAATCAGCGGGGGATGCCTATATCGGCGTCCCCCGCTGTGACCCCGGAGGCCTGTTTGTGTTTAAGGGCCCCTCCTAGCTAGATCTGCCAACAGATTGGTAGATATCGCACGGGTCTCCTGATCGTGCAGGGGACCCTCGGTCCCGCCCGCGACACCTTCGGATGGGGCGTGGGCGTAAACTGGCGCGCCGCGGACGCTCAATGCGGCTCGCGAGTACAACCAGCCCGCGTTAAGGAGCTTCCATACGGTGCCAGTGAATAGCCAAGCGATCGGCAAGCAGTACGAGCCCACGACGTATGCGGTGGGCAGGGAGAAGATCAAGGAGTACGCGCGCGCGGTCGGGGAGACGAACCCGATCCATCTCGACGTGCAGGCCGCCCGCGACGCCGGCTATGCGGATGTCGTGGCGCCGCCGATGTTCGCGGTCGTCTACAGCGCGCCCTCGGTGGGTCCGCCGATCTTCGACCCGGAGATCGAACTGAACTTCGCGTTGATGGTGCATGGCGGGCAAGAGTTCGAGTGGGGACCGCTGGTAGTGGCGGGCGATGAGATCACGACGACCGCCTCGGTGAAGGACATCTCCGAAAGCGACGGGCGCGGCTACTACGTGTTCGAGTCGATATCGATCAACGAGCGCGGCGAGCAGGTGTGCCGCGGCACTTGGACAAACATCGTGCGAGGAGTGTGATCAGGGTATGAGCGATCTACAGGTCGGCGGCGAGATCCCCGAGGTGAGGGTCACACCAGATAAGTATCTGACGGCGCGCTATGCGGGCGCTTCGGGGGACTTCAACCCGATTCATATTGACGAGGAGTTCGCCCGTGCGGTGGGCCTGCCTGGGAGGATCCTGCACGGGTTGTGGACGATGGCACAGGTCGCGCGCGCGCAGACCGAGGCGGCCGGTGGGCCGCAGCATCTCAAGCGCCTTGCGGTGCAGTTCCGCGGTATGGGCGTGCCCGAGCAGGAGGTGGTGGTGAAGGGCACGGTGCGCGAGCTACGCGAGGGGCGCTTCGTGATCGATACGGTCGCCGAGCAGGCCGATAAGCAGATCGTGCGCAACGCGGAGGCCGAACTTCAGCTGTGAGCGCCCCGAATCGGGGCGCCGCGACGGGCAACCTAGAATCAGGTCGATGCAAGCCCTGACGGCCCGTCAAGAGACGATCCTATGCAAGGTGGTCGAGGACTACCGGCGCACCGGGCAGCCGGTGGCCTCGAAGTCGATCGCGGCCGACCCAGAGCTCGCCTGCCGCGCTTCGACGGTGCGGGGCGAGCTGGCGCTGCTGGAGGAGAGTGGTCTGCTGGCCCACCCGCACGTCTCGGCCGGCAGGGTCCCAACGGACGCCGGACAGCGATACGTGGTCGATCGGATGCTCGCCTCCGGCGACGGTCTGCGACCGGTCGAGCAGGGAGCACAACTGGAGCTCTCGCTGATGCGACGCGAAGTCGAGGAGGCGGTGCGCACCACCACCGAGACGCTCTCGCAGGTGACCAACCTGTTGGCGGTCGTCTCGGCGCCTGCCCTGAATAGCGCGAGCATCAGGCACGTCGAGGTGCTCGCGCTGCAATCGCGAGTGGTCGTGGTGGTGATCATCACCTCGACCGGCAGCGTCTCGAAGATGCTCGTCACGTTCGAGCACCCGGTCGACCCGGGGATCGTGACATGGGCGGGGGAGTATCTGAACGAGCGCTTGGTCGGCACCGGGCTGGGCGCGCGCATGTTGGCGCAGCGCCTGATCGACTCGGGCCTGTCCGCGACCGAGGTCGCGTTTCTGCAGCGACTTGCGCCCGCGTTCGGTGAGATCGATCCCGAGGGTGAGGATGCGCTGTATGTGGAGGGCACCGCGCACCTGTTCTCGAGCGGCATGATCGAGGACACGGAGCAGATCAACGAGCTGATGAGCCTGCTCGAGCGGCGGGTGGCGTTGCTGCGGGTGCTGCGCATGGCGCTGGGCGAGCAGGGCGTGTACGTGCGGATCGGTCACGAGAACGAGATCCCGGCGATGCACTCCCTCGGATTGGTCGCGACCAGCTACGGGGTGGCCCGACGCAAGCTCGGCGCGGTGTCGGTGATCGGGCCGGTGCGAATGAACTACGCCGAGGCGATCGTGACCGTGCGCAAGGCCGCACACGAGCTATCGCGGTTCGTCGAAGACGCCTACGCGGAAGCATGAGCGTCCTCTGATATGAGCGTTCTCTGATGAGTCGAACTTCGATGCCGCGCGATCCCTACGACGTGCTCGGCGTGCAGCGCGACGCCTCCGAGCAGCAGATCAAGAAAGCGTTCCGTCAGCTCGCACGCGAGCTGCATCCCGATGTCAACGCGCATGATCCGCAGGCGGAGGAGAAGTTCAAGGAGGCGGCCGAGGCCTACGAGATCCTGTCCGACGGCGAGCGTCGCGCGACGTATGACCGCTACGGTCATGAAGGTCTCAGATCCGGTGGCTATGCTCCCAACTTCGAGGGGTTCGGCTCGATCGGAGACCTGTTCGACGCGTTCTTCGGTGGCGGGGGAGGAGGTGGGCGCTCCGGGCCGGCCGCCGGTGAGGACGCTGCCGTCGCGGTCGAGTTGGATCTGAGCGAAGCCGCCACGGGTGCGCGGGTCGAGGTCTCCTTCGAGGTCATCGAGCGCTGCGAGCACTGTCACGGAAACGGCGCCGAGCCGGGCACTCCGATCGAGAGGTGCGAGCGCTGCGGGGGCAGCGGACAGTTGCAGGCCGTCACGAGAACGCCGTTCGGGCAGATGATGCGCCGGGTCGTATGCGACACCTGTCATGGAGACGGGCGGGTCGCCGCGCATCCTTGCGGGGAGTGCGACGGGCGCGGTCGCCGGATGGGACAGCGCACCCTGGAGGTCGACGTGCCCGCCGGTATCGCCGACGGTCAGCGGATCAGGCTCTCCGAGCGCGGGCATGCCGGGGAGTCGGGAGCGCCCGTGGGAGATCTCTATGTCCTTGTGAGGGTTCGCGAGGACGAGCGGTTCGTGCGCGAAGGCCAAGACCTGATCACCGCGCTCGACGTGCCCGCCCCGCTTGCCGCGCTGGGCGGGACGCTGCAAGCACCGGCGCTCGAGGGCACGGTCTCGGTCGACGTGTCGCAGGGCACGCAACCAGGAGAGGTGATCGCGCTGCGAGGTCAGGGGATGCCCTCGCTGCGGGGAGGGCGCCGGGGCGATCTGAAGGTCGTCGTGAACGTCGTGATCCCCCGCCGTCTGAGCGAGGAGCAGCGCGACTTGATCGGCCGTCTGCAGGAGACCCTCACCGAGGAGAACCTGCGTTCGGAGGAGTCGATGTTCGCCAAGCTGCGTCGCGTGTTGCGCAGCCACGTGTGATCCGCCTGGCGCTGCGCGTTCCCCGCGAGCAGGCCGAAGTAGTCCTCGCGGACCTGCTCGAGCTCGTTCCTTCGGGCGTCGAGGAATCTGACCTGGAGGGTGGGGTCGTCGAGTACGCGATCTACGGCGCCCCCGGCGAGCTGCCGGTGCTGCCCGATCTGCGCGCGGCGGTTGGAGACGCGCTGGTCGAGATCTCCACGAGTGAGATACCGGACGACTGGTCAGAGCGCTGGCGCGACTTCCATCGGCCGATCACGATCCCCTCGCCCGCACCCGAGCGGGTGAGCGGACTGCGCGTGCGCACACCCTGGGAGAGTCCGAGCGAGCACCCGGGTCTGCGGGAGATCGTGATCGATCCCGGACAGGCCTTCGGCACGGGCGCTCACGCGACCACGCGACTGTGTCTGGAGATGTTGCTCGCCCTCGCCGCCTGCGACACCGAGCGATCGGGGTTGATCGATCTGGGGAGCGGCTCGGGGGTGCTCGCGATCGCCGCGGCGACGCTCGGGTACGCCCCGGTGCTGGCGCTTGACCACGATCCGCTGAGCGTCACCGCGGCCGAGCAGAACGCGGCCGCGAACGGCGCGAGGATCGACGTGCGCCGCTTCGATCTGCGTCGTGATCGCTGGCCTGGCGCGTACCGGCAGACGAGCCCGGTGATGCTGGCGAACCTGTTGCGCCCGCTGCTGCTCGATCTGGCACAGACGCTCGAGCGTCCGCCCCGGGATCTGATCGTCAGCGGGCTGCTCGTGGGAGAGGCCGAGGAGATCTGTCGGGCGTTCGACCGGCGACTGGGCATGTCAGAGCGCGAGCGGCGCATCAGCGGCGACTGGGCCGCCGTCTGGTTGCAGGCCGATCGCTGAGCTCCCGGCCTCGCATCGCGCACGAGGGACGCGCCCGATCTCAAGTCTGAAGGGCGCGGTCCTCAGCGTGGCGACGGCTCGGCGCGCAGGCTCGTCCACGCGGTGCTCCCAGTGGGCGCCGACATCGTGCGGGCTGCTCGGCGTGCGTGAGCACCGTTCGGCGTGGGTCTCCTCAGACCGGATCGGGCAGCTCGGTCGCCGCGCGTACGATCGCGCGATAGACGAGGTCGATCGCCGCGCGCACCCCGTCCGCATCCTGCAGCAGGGTGGCGGCGGCGGCGAGCGCCGAGCCGACGACCTCCAAGGCCTCGCCGACATCTCCGGGATCGGGGTCACGGCAGGCGGCGATCGCCATGTCGAGCATCGCCAACGCCTGCTCGGGAACCCCCGCAAACAGCGCCGGACCGGTGAGGCTGCCGTAGTTGTATACCCGAGCTAGACGCCCGGAGAGCCCGATCGAGGGTCCTCGACGTGGCGGTGTGACGGGCGGCAGGCCGCGACCGTCCAGCAGGTCGGCCATCGTGGCGCCTAGCAGGCCCCTGGTGGCAGTCTCGTCCAGCCCGGCCTGGGCCGCGACGCGTAGCGCCAGATAGAGCGTCGTGGCGGGCAGGCCGTAGGGCGGATCGGAGGCAAACACGATTCGCTCGGCGGGTGCGCGCGCGAATAGCTCGATCACGTCGAGCGGAAAAAAGCAGGAGATGTCATAGAGCACGCCGGGATGGTCGGCCAGGCGCGAGGTCAGGATGCCCTGATCACAGATCGCGCCGTGGGCGAGGATCAGCACGACCTCTGGATGACTCATCGCCAGGTCCGCGAGCCCGTCTGCGAGCGGTGGCAGTCCCCGCCCGGCGTGAATCAGGATCGGCACCCGAGCGTCCTCTGCGAGCGCGAATATGGAGCGCATCTCCGGGCCGTCGAATACGAAGTCCTGCGCTCGCGGATGCAGCTTGATTCCGCGTGCCCCCGCAGACAGACAGCGTTCGCCCTCGGCGATCGGATCTTCGCCGGGGTCCAGGCGGCAGAATGGAGCGAGTCGACCCTCGCTTTCTGCCGCCCACGCGATGACGCGGTCGTTGGGCACGCTGTAGGCGGGGCGACGCTCGGGGTCGTGCAGCGGAAACACGCACGCGCGCCGGGCGTTCGCATCATCGAGCTGGGCTAGTAGCTGCTCGAGTGTCAGCGAGCGCCCGTCCTCGTCCAATCCGAGGTGGGTGTGCGCATCGATCACTTCCGTCCCAGGTGGGCGCAGGCGCTGCGCCTCTGTCAGAAACGGGGCGAGCGCTTCGGCGTAGAGGGCGTCGTTCACGGACGGCACCCTAGTGGCTCGCTAACGCGTGCGCGTGCCTGCCTGTCGGACTGTCTCCGCGGGATCGCTACATACAACCCGCGGCGACGGCGTATCCTGGGCAGAGATGGCGATCCTCGACACAGTCCAGAACGATCTGCGGGACGCGATGCGCGCCGGCGACAAAGTGCGGGTGGGGGCGTTGCGGCTGGTGCTGTCCGAGCTGCAGAAGGCATCCAAGGAAGGTTCCGAGGATGAGCTGGCAGTGCTCAGACGCGAGCGCAAGCGCCGGCTGGAGGCCGCTAGGGCTTATCGTGAGGCCGGGCGCGAGGATCTCGCCGACGGTGAGGAGGCAGAGGCGAAGCTGATTAGCGGATACCTGCCGGCCGAGCTTTCCGACGCTGAGCTCAGGGATATCGTCGAGCGGGCCGTACGCGAGAGCGGCGCGGAGTCGGTGCGGGACATGGGTCGCGCGATGGGCAGCGCGATGGCGGCTGTCGATGGTCGTGCTGACGGCGGGCGCGTCTCTGGCCTGGTCAAGGCGGCGCTCGGAGGATGAACTTCTCGACCCGGCGTGCGCCCCGTGCACGGAACGGCGGATGAGGACCCAGATCGAGCTGCCGAACGACGTCGCCGCCGAGCTGGCCGGCAGCCAGGACGCGGTGCTGCGCGCGCTGGAGGCTCACCTGCAGTGCCGGGTGTTCCTGCGTGGCAACCTGATCACATTCGAGGGCGAGCAGGGTGAGACGCGCGTGGGTGAGCTCCTCGTGCGCGAGCTCTCCGACCTGATCCTGCGCGGTCACGAGATTGGACCGGGGACGATCGCGGCCGTGACGGGGGCGCTGGATGCGCACGAGTCGCCGGCGCGTGTGCTGGAGGATGTGGTGTGGCGACATCGCGGACGTCAGGTCGCGCCGAAGACGGTCAACCAGAAGCGCTACGTCGATTCGATCCGTCAGAGCACCGTCACGTTTGGCATCGGCCCGGCGGGGACGGGCAAGACGTTTCTCGCGGTGGCGATGGCGGCCGCGGCGCTCTCCGGGCACGAGGTCAACCGCATCATCCTCACCCGCCCGGCGGTGGAGGCGGGCGAGCGGCTGGGGTTCCTGCCGGGCGATCTGATGGCGAAGGTAGATCCCTACCTGCGCCCGCTGTTCGACGCGCTGCACGACATGCTCGATCCCGAGAAAGTCTCCCAATATCTGGAGCGGGGCGTGATCGAGATCGCGCCCCTCGCATTCATGCGCGGACGTACGCTCAACGATTCGTTCGTGATCCTCGATGAGGCGCAGAACACGACGCCCGAGCAGATGAAGATGTTCTTGACGCGCTTGGGCTTCGGGTCGCGAATGGTCGTGACCGGCGACGTCACACAGGTCGATCTGCCCCGCGAGCAGCAGTCGGGGCTGATCGCCGTGGGCGAGGTGCTCGAGACCGTCGAGGGCATCGAGTTCGTGCGCTTCGGTGGGGAGGACGTGGTGCGGCACAAGCTCGTGCAGCGGATCGTCGAGGCTTATGGCGAGCATGCCCAGCGCGAGAACACCGGCAGTCGCAGTGCGCCCGGTCCCGATGGCCGGGGCGGACGGGGCTCGGAGGAGTCCCGTCGCGCCTGAGCCGTGATCGAGGTCGATGTCCTTGGCGCGAGCCTCGCGCCCGATGCGCCGTCGCCGAGCGAGGTCACGCGCCTGTGCTCGCAGGCAACCACAGCGGCCGGCATCGAGGACGGTCATCTGGCGATCGAGTACGTCGACTCCCACCGGATCGCCGCACTGAACGCCGAGCATCGTGGCAGGGCTGGGCCGACGGATGTGCTCTCGTTCCCGATCGACGGCATCGCCGCACAGGGGGAGGTGCCGCGTGAGCTGGGCGATGTGATCATCTGTCCCGAGCACACCGCCGACCTGCATGAGGCGATCGTGCATGGTGTGCTGCACTTGGTGGGCATGGATCACGAGACCGATGACGGCGAGATGTTGGCGCTGCAGGCACGACTGCTGGGGGAGGCGTCATCGTCGTGACCGCGACGCGCAGCGGCTTCGTCGCCCTGGCAGGGCGCCCGAACGTGGGTAAGTCGACGCTCATCAATGCGGTGGTGGGGGAGAAGGTGGCGATCGTCTCCGATCGTCCGCAGACGACGCGTCGCGCGATCCGGGGTGTATGCACGCTCGAGCACAGCCAGATCGTGCTGGTCGACCTACCGGGGGTTCAGCGTCCACGCGACGCGCTCACCCAGCGCATGGCCGGCCGGGTAGAGCGAGAACTCGAGGGCGCCGATATGACGCTGTTGATCCTCAACGGCGAGCAGGGTGTCGGTCCGGGCGACCGATTCATCGCGAGTGTGCTCGCGCAGGCCGCGCCGACGGTGGCGATCGCGGTCAACAAGATCGACCGTATCGATCGTGCTGGTACTGCTGCCGTGCTGGCGCAGGCCGGCGCGCTGGAGCTGAACGGTGAGATATTTCCGATCTCCGCGCGCACCGGGACCGGCGTACAGGCGCTGGTCGAGCACCTCCATGCTGCGATGCCCGAGGGACCCTTCATGTTCGCGCCCGAGGAGCGCTCCGATCAACCGCTAGGGCTGTTGCTGGCCGAGCTCGTGCGCGAGGCGGTGATCAGACGCATGCGCCAGGAGGTCCCGCATGCGATCGAGGTGGTGGTCGAAGAGGTCGAACGCCCCCGTCCGGGGCTGGCGCGAGTGCGCGCGCTGATCTGGGTCGAGAGCGACTCGCAAAAGGGGATCGTAGTAGGGGCTGCAGGGCGGATGATCAAGGCGATCGGCACGGCCGCGCGCAAGGAGTTGGAGCGGGAGCTGGGATGCCAGGTGCATCTGGATCTGTCCGTGCGTGTGCGCCGTGACTGGCGCACGGACGAGGGGCTGCTGGATCGCTTGGGCATAACGTAGTTCCATGCGGTGCATGCACCGTCCGGACGGGTCGCACATGTGCGACCCGCGGGTAGCCGCATGCGGCTACCCGGCCGTTGGCGCATGCGCCAACGGCAACCCGAAGATCCGATAGATGCCTGAGCGCTATCAGGAGGAATTCCGCCTGGTCTGATTCATTCCAGCTTTGAGATGCGCCATGTCGTACGATCGGGTACCGTCTGGGGGGATCGATAAGTCTTTGCAGTGATGTAGGTTCGCCAGGAGGGTGAGGAATGTCCGCCAAGCATGCGGTCCTGGGTCTCGTGATTGAGCGTCCGGGTTATGGCTACCAGTTGGCGCAACGTCTGGAGGAGCGTTTCGGCGCATCCGGATTCGCGCCCTCGGGGGTCTACTCGGCGCTGGACCAGCTCGCCCGCGACGAGCTTGTGCGCAGCGCCGGTGAGATGGGGGCTGGGCCGGCTAGGCGCGCCGCGCCACGCACGATCTACGAGGCCACGCCCGAAGGGGTCGACCACTTCGAGAGCTGGATGCTTGCCTCATCGCCAACGCCCCCGCTGCGTGATGATCTGCACATGAAGATCTCACTGTGTCATCCTCGCAACGTCCCGCGGCTGATCGACATGGTCTACGGTCAGGAACTGGCCTGCATGGGCCGGCTGCGCGACCTGAATAGGCTCGCAGAGGAGGATCGGGCGTCAGGTTCACACGAGTGGTCGGTACTGATGAGGGTGCTGGCCAGAGATGCCGAGGTCGCGTTCTGGAACGCCCGGATCGAGTGGTTGCAGAGCGCTCGAGAGCTGCTCGAACAGCTGCGGGGGGAGCCCGACCGATCGAGCGCGGTCCGTCCGGCTGCTCGGCTGCGGGCGTGCTGATGCGCGGTTGGTCCCGACGCGCGCTCGCCGGTGTGCAGCTGGCGATGGTGGCGGTGAACCAAGCGTCGGAGCGCTGATGGCCGACGGGCTACTGTCGCTGCGATCGGTGCGCAAGAGCTACTGGCGGGGCGCGCACGAGCTCAAGGTGCTGACAGACGTCTCGATGGAGGTCGCGGCCGGCGAGTTCATCGCGGTATGGGGCAAGCGCGGGGCCGGCAAGACGACCCTGCTGAAGCTCGCCGTCGGCCTGGAAGCTCCCGACGGAGGAGCCGTCTACTACGCCGGGCGCGATCTGGCGGGCATGTCGGAGTCCGCTCACGCACGCCTCATGCGCGAGCAGGTCGGTTGGGTTCGCCGCGCCGGGCCGCGCAGCGATCTGAGCATGCTCGACTATGTCGCGCTGCCGCTGCTCGTCGAGCACGGCCAGCGCAGCGCTCGATCGCGCGCGTACGATGCCCTTGCACGCGTGGGCATGTCCGAGTGCGCGGGTCAGCGCTGGGACAGTCTCTCCGACGGCGAGCGCGCGCTTACGGGCATCGCGCACGGGATCGTGCGCCGCCCGCAACTGCTGCTCGTGGACGATCCCACGGCAAACCTCGGAGTGCGCGAGCGCGAGGACGTCAACGACCTGCTGCGCTCGTTGAGCAAGGCCGAGGGGTTGGCTGTGCTGATGACGGCTCCCGGAATGCCGGGAGCGATGGGCAGCGACGAGATTAAGGTCCTCAGCGCCGGCCGGCTGCTCACACCGCCCGGCGAGCCCGCGCCTGCGACCAACGTGATCGACTTTCCGAGCAGGGAACGGTCGGCGTAGGTGCGTCGCGTTCGTTCGTCCTCGCGGCCCGGTCCCGCGCCCGAGCGAGTCGCTGAGGTGGTGTGCTGATGCTGGAGCTGCGCGAGCTCGTCAAGCACTATCGCTCCGGCGACGGGGAGATCGTACGCGCCGTGGATGGCGTCTCGATGTCGATCGCCCCGGGCGAGCTCGTGGCGCTCTACGGGCCCAGCGGCTCGGGCAAGACCACGATGCTGATGCTGATCGCCGCGCTGCTGCGGCCCGACTCGGGCGCCGTGCTGATGGATGGGCGCGACGTCGGCGAGCTCTCCGACGCCGACGCCGCGCGCTACCGGCTGCACGAGCTGGGATTCGTGCGCCAGTCGCTGAGCCTCGTCCCGGGTGTGAGCGCGCTCGACAACGCCGCCCTGAAGCTGCTCGGGGTCGACATCGGCGCGCGCGAGGCTCACCGCCGGGTGATGCCGCTGCTCGAGCGTCTCGGGCTGGGGCAGCGGACCAAGCATCGCGCCGAGCAGCTCTCGATGGGCGAGCGCCAGCGGGTGATGATCGCGCGGGCCCTCTCGACCGAGCCGAAGCTGCTGCTGGCGGACGAGCCGACGGGCAGTCTCGACAGCGCGCGCTCTCGCGCCGTGCTCGGGCTGCTGACGGAGGTCTGCCGCGAGCGCGGCGTGTCGGTGATGCTCGTCACGCACGATCCGCAGGCCGCGGGATACGCGGATCGCGTACACGCCCTGCTCGACGGCAAGCTCGTCGATTATCAGCCCGATCAGACGTTCGTTTCGGTAGTCGGCACCCGCTAGGCTGACCGACGGAGATGAGGTTGTCGAACATTGTTCGGCTCTATCGCGTGCGCCTGCGCAGCAGGATCGTGCAGGAGCTGTTCGCGGTGCTGGGGATCGCCATTGGGGTCGCGCTGCTGTTCTCCTCGCAGGTCGCCAGCACGAGCCTCGACGGGGCGGTGCGACAGTTGACTTCGGGAATCGTCGGGCAGATGCGCTTTCAGATCACCGCCCGCGACTCGCACGGCTTCGATGCCGGCCTGCTCGGCAAGGTCGAACGCATCCCCGGCGTCTTGACCGCGGTGCCGGTGCTCCAGGCAAGCGCCAACGTGGTGGGACCCCAGGGAAGCCAGTCGGTCGACCTGGTGGGCACCGAACCTCGCCTTGCGTATCTCGGCGGAGCGCTCGTGCGCAAACTCGGCACCGCTCAGCTGGGCAGGACGAGGGCGTTCATGCTGCCCGCTCCGATCGCCCAGCATGTCGGCGCGTCCTCGCTGCAGCCCGTGCGGCTGCAGATCGGCGCCCGCACGATCTCTGCGCTGCTCGTGCCCGAGCTGCTGGCGCCCGGATCGGGCGTCCTCGGTGAGAGCCCGATCGCGATCGCGCCGTTGCGCTACGCCCAGCGGTTGACGGACATGAGCGGGCGTCTGACCAGCATCTACGTGCGGTCGCGACCGCGAGACGACCGCGAGGTGCTCCTCCGCTTGAGGCAACTGGCGGCGGGGCGCCTGAATGTAGTCCCGGCCGACTTCACCGACACTCTCTTTCACAAGGCCGCCGAACCGACCAACCAGTCGACCAGCCTCTTCTCCGCGATCAGCGCGCTGGTCGGGTTCCTATTCGCGTTCAACGCGCTGCTCCTGACCGTGCCGCAACGGCGCAACCTGATCGAGGATCTCCGCCTGGACGGGTACACGCGCAAGATGATCGGCGAGGTGCTCCTCTTCGACGCGCTGGTGCTCGGCGTCGTCGCGTGCGTGGTGGGGCTTGTGCTGGGCGAGCTGGTGTCCATCGAGCTGTTCCGCTCCGATCCCGGCTACCTGTCATTTGCATTCCCCATCGGCTCCGAGCGGATCGTGACCTGGCAGAGCTACGCGATCGCGATCGGCGGAGGGCTGGTGGCGGCGATCTTCGGGGTGCTCGCGCCGTTGCGCGGCAACGTGTTCGCGCACATCACGCTCGGGGAATCGGCCACCGACGCCTCCGATCGTTGGGTCACGCGAGCTGTGCCGTGGGGGTTGGTGTGTCTGGCGATCACCACCGCGATTCTCCTGCTCGCCCCCCAAGCGGCGCTGCTCGGCGTCGCCAGCCTCACGCTCGCGCTGTTGCTGCTCCTGCCGATGTTGCTCGACCTGGTCGTGCTCGCGTTCGCCCGCTTGCAGCGCTACATCGCGGGTGCCGCCTGCTATCTGGCGACGATCGAGCTGCGCTCGCGATCCAACCGCGCACGATCGACCGCGATCGCCGCCACCGGTGCCATCGCGGTGTTCGGCAGCGTCGCCATCCAAGGCGCCCACCAGGATCTGCAGAACGGTCTCGACCGGCTCGCGCACGAGCTGAACGCGGCCACCGAGGTGTGGGTCTCACCCGCGGGAGCGGCCAACGCGCTCACCACGACCCCGTTTCACGGCGTCGACGGTGCCACGCTCGCACGACTGCCGGGTGTCGACGCAGTTGAGACCTACCGAGGATCGTTCCTGGATCTCGGCACACGACGCGTTTGGGTGATCGCCTCGCCGCCCAGCGATTCGCTGCCGATCGCGCCCAGCCAGGTGGTACAGGGCAACGCCCGCCTGGCGGTCGAGCGCATTCGCGGGGGCGGATGGCTGGCGCTCTCTCAGGCCCTCGCCTCCGAACTGAAGCTGAGGTTGGGGCAGTCGTTCATATTGCGCTCGCCACAGCCGACGCGATTCAGGCTCGCGGCGATCACTACCAACTTCGGATGGCCCCCGGGAGCCGTCGTCCTCAACGCCGAGGACTACGCTCGCGCGTGGTCGAGCGAGGACCCGAGCGCCTACCAGGTCCTACCGAGACCCGGGATCTCAGCGGCGGCCCTCGTCCCCGAGATAAGACGCGCGCTGGGACCACGCTCGGCGCTTACGATCCAGACCTCCAGCGGGCGCGAACAGAGCTTTCGCGCGACCAGTCGTCAGGGACTGGCGCGTCTGACGCAGATCTCGACGCTGGTCTTGATAGCCGGGGTTCTCGCCATGGCCGCGGCGATGGGGGCGATGATCTGGCAACGCCGTCCACAGCTCGCCGACATGAAGGTGGACGGGTTCGATCGACGCGTGTTGTGGCGTGCGCTTTTGATCGAGAGTGGCCTGTTGCTCGGCGCCGGCTGCTCCATCGGGGCGCTGTTCGGCATCTACGGTCAGCTGCTGCTCAGTCACGCCTTGGCCGGTGTCACCGGCTTCCCGGTGATCTTCTCGGTCGGCGCCCTGGTCGCGCTCGGCAGCTTCGTGCTCGTGACGGCCGTCGCCGTCGCGATCGTCGCGGTGCCCGGTTACATCGCTGCGCGGGTGCGTCCAGGCATCAGCCTGCAGGACTGAGGCTCGTCGCATATCCGCGAGGTTGGGTCATGCTCTTGTGAAAGCTTCTCAAACCTCCACAAAGCTGACCGGTCCTGCCTCTAACTTCTGGGAGTGTCCTGATCTCCGGAGGTACCGTAAATCCGTCGCCGCTCTCACTGCGCCAGGTATGGGCGTTAGCGGCCGTGGCCGCCCGCGAGCTGGCGTGCGTCATACCGGCCGTCTCTCGCGAAGTGGGCGTGTGGCGCGATCGAGCGTGCGCGATCCCCGACGCGCCGATCCGCGAGGACGCGTTGAGTGCGATCTCCACCAAGCGCTTCAACCCCGAGGGCGCCGCGCTGTTCGCGGTGCTCCCGCGCCGTTATGACGTGAACCTCGTGCGCCTGCTGGTCGCCTTCCAGATACTGCTGGATTTCCTCGACAGCGTGACCGAGCGGCGCGTACCCAGGCCGGTGGCGAACGGCGATCAACTGCATCGTGCGCTGGTCGAGGCGCTACATCCGGGAGCGCCGATCTCCGATTACTACCGGTATCACCCGTGGCAAGACGACGGTGGCTATCTCGCGGCGCTCGTCATGACCTGTCGCGAGTGCTGCGGAGCGTTGCCGTCATACGGGTGCGTAAAAGCGCAGGTCGTGCAGGCGGCGAGACGCTGCGGGGTGCAGGGACTCAACCACGACCCCGATCCGCGCCGTCGCGAGTTGCGCCTCAGACGGTGGGTCGGCGCGGAGTTCGCCGATCCTCGAGAGCTGAGCTGGTGGGAGCTCACGGCCGCAGCGAGCAGCACGCTCGGCATCCATGCCCTGCTCGCCCATGCCGCCGACGCCGATTTCGCAGACCGGCAGGTGGGCGAGGTCGATCGGGCCTACATGCCATGGGTCTGCGTGGCGAGCACGATGCTCGACAGCTACGTCGACGCGGTCGCCGATCTGGCCGACGAAGGGCACAGCTACGTATCGCACTACTCCAATCCGGGAGTCGCCACGCACCGGGTATGCGGCCTCGTCCGCCGATCGATGTGGGAGGCGCGTCAGTTGCGCAACGGCGCCAGGCACGCTCTGATCGTCGCCGGCATGTCCGCGATGTACCTGTCCGCAGACGAGGCGCGCACGCCGGCCATGCTCGCGACGACCGGCAAGTTCGTCGAGGCCGGTGGCTCACTGACGCGCGTGCTGCTCCCGATTCTGAGGCTCTGGCGTATCTGCAACGCCCAGCGTTCTGCCTAGCCGATTTCACCGCATCGAACGCCTTCGCGGACACTGGGTTTGGACTAGTCAGAACTGAATATTCAGAGGAGTCTTTGCATAGCATGGCATTTTCGACATGCTCATACGTACGCCATGTTGGACAACAGCGACAGTCGAGATGTGACAGCCGAGAAAGGGAGGCGTGCGCGGCGCATGGAGGCGGGTGTAGGCGCAACGGGGGTGGCGCCGCCCCGCCAGTGGCAGCGAGCCGGAGATCCGGTCCGGCGTCCGGCTCGCAGCCGCGACGGTGAGACCGACGCCGGCAAGGTCATGATCGAGCTGTCCAAGTCGCAGGTCGACCAGGTCGTGCGCGGCGCCGGCGAGGGCGGCACAATGTCGATCCTGCTCTCGGCGCTGCGCGACCCCGACTGGACGCTGGCGGTCGACTCCGAGGATTGGAGCTACCCCGAGCAGATGGAGGACAGGCGTCTATCGCGCTCACTGCTGTCGGGGCTGCTGGTGCTCTCATGCTTCCCTGCCGACGGGGGTTACCTGGGGATCGCCGAGCTCGCGCGCATGCTCGATATGAACACAAGCACCACCCACCGTTACGTCACCACGCTGCTGGCGGTCGGGCTGATCGAACGCGACCCGGCGACGCGCCGATACCGGATCGCGGCGGCGTAGCCAAGCGGCCGCAGCCACTCACACGCGCTCCGCCAACCGCCGGCCGATACGCCGCACCGCGCCGAGATCGAGTGCGGACGAGAACACGAACGGCACCGTCTGCACCATCACGCCATGACGACGCAGGCGCGCGATCTGATTATGTTGGACACGTGCGCGCTCGTGCACTGTATGAGCGGCCAGCAACGCGGAGCGAGCTACGGCGCCGCCACCCCCCAGATGCGCGATCTGCTCCAGCTCCGATCCGTCGAACCGCTGGGGTAGCGTCGCGTTGACGATCGTCGCATCCAGCTCCACATCCAGTTGTGAGCGCAATCCCTCGCGTAGGTCGAGCGTCTCGCCGACCGCCATATCTGTCGCCTGAGTCACGGCCAGATAGCCGGTCTGGGTCTCGTCCTCGAGCAGTTCACGCACCCGCTCGGCCTGACCGAATATAGGTCCCACCCGCGCGATCGCGCCGAACGTCCGCGGTGAGTGCAACAGCCCGAGCGCATGTCCGGTCGCGGGCGCATCGAGTACGACCAGGTCGTAGCGCCCAGCCCGTCGGCGCCAGCGCTCGCCACGCGTGAGCTCCCACACCTTGACCATGCTCACCAGCTCCTTCGCCCCCGGCGCCGCCGCCGCGAAATACTGAAACGTGCCGCTGCTCGCGAGCACTCGACCCGGCACACGCCCCCCGAGCGCCTGCAACCACTCCAGCAAAGCTCGGTCGGGATCGATCGTGACGCTCCACAGGTTCTCCCCAAGCGAGGTCTCCTCGCCCGTGTCGGCCTCCTTCGGGGAGCGTCCATTTTCACGCCGAGAGGCCTCCGCCAACAGCGCCGGCAGCCGACGTTGGTCGCCCAACTCAACGACGATCGTGCGCAGACCGCGCTCTGCTGCCGCTAGCCCGAGCGCGGCCGCGATCGTCGTCTTACCCACGCCGCCCTTGCCGGTGACGACCACCAGCCTGCGCTCGAGGACCGATGTGGTCGTCGTCATGGGACCTACAATCCCACACATGCCCGCCTCCGCTCCCAGCCCGATCGATGGGCAGGTCGTCTACGACGACCGCGGCCTCGTGCCGTGCGTCGTGCAGGACTGGGGCTCAGGTGAGGTACTAATGCTGGCCTACATGAACGCCGAGGCGCTGGAGCGCACTCGTGCAACGGGCGAGCTGCACCTCTACAGTCGCTCTCGCGAGCGGGCCTGGCACAAGGGAGAAACCAGCGGCAACGTGCAGGCCGTCCGCGCGCTGCGGCTGGACTGCGATGGCGACACGCTCCTAGCGCTGGTGGAGCCCGCCGGGCCCGCCTGCCATACCGGCGAGCGCACCTGTTTTCACCGCGGCGAGCTCGATCCGAGCGCTCCGCACGAGATCCTGCCCACGCTCGAGCGAACGCTGCGCTCCCGCGCACGGAAGCGTCCCGAGGGCTCCTACACCGTCACCCTGCTCGAGGACCCCGAGTTGGCGGGCGCGAAGGTGCGCGAGGAGGCCGAGGAGGTTACCCGCGCGGTGCGCGAGGAGTCCGATGAGCGCGTCGATGAAGAGGCCGCCGACCTGCTCTATCACCTGCTGGTGCTCATGCACGGTCGCGGGCGAGATCTCGCCGATGCCGAGCAGGTGCTCGATGGCCGCCGTCGCTGAGAGCGCCACCCACAACCTGATCCCGGTCTGCGAGAGCTTCATCGCGGACTGTGAGACGCCCGTCTCGGCCTTCTTGAAGCTGCGCGCGCTCGCGCCTGGGGAGCCGGCGTTCCTGCTGGAGTCCGCCGACCAGGGGCAGCGTGTCGGGCGCTGGTCGTTCATCGGCTTTCGCCCGCGCTCGGTCTTGCGCTGGTCGCTCGCCGATGGCGGTGACCCGTATGCGCTTGCGGCCGAGCACGTAGCCCGCTATCGCCAGGCGCCGATGGCCGACGCACCACCCTTCACCGGTGGTGCGGTGGGCTTCTTCGGCTATGACCTCGTGCGCACCGTCGAGCCGCTGGGTGAGCCCGCGGGTGGACGGGGGACGGATCCCCTCGGGCTGCCCGACATGGCGCTGATGCTCTCCGACGCGCTGGTCGTGTTCGACCATCTGCGGCACACCATCACGATCCTCGCTAACGCCGACCTGGAGGCCGAGCCCGACCTCGAGCGCGCGCGCGCGCAGGCCGCGGCCGTCGTCGGTGAGATTCGCTGTGCGCTGGCCGGTCCCGTCCCGCTCGGTAGGCCCGGGGGCGAGCACGCGCCCGGGGGTGCGCTCGCGCGGACGATGCCCGAGTTTCAGTCGAACATGACCGGCGAGCAGTTCGAAGCGATGGTGGCGCGGATTATCGAGTACATCTACGCCGGAGACGTCTTTCAGGTCGTGCCCTCCCAGCGTTGGTCGGCGCCCACACCCGTGCAACCGTTCTCGATCTACCGCGGTCTGCGTGCTGTGAACCCCAGCCCCTACATGTACTTCCTGGACTTCGGCGACTTTCAGGTCGTGGGCGCCAGTCCCGAGCCGCTGCTGACGGTCAGCTCTGCCGGTCAGCCTGATGGCCGCGCGCGCGTGAGCACGCGCCCGATCGCCGGCACGCGTCCGCGCGGGGCGAACGTCGCCGAGGACGAGCAGATCGCGCGCGAGCTGCTCGAGGATGAAAAGGAGCGCGCCGAGCACGTGATGCTCGTCGATCTTGGCCGTAACGATCTCGGGCGGGTATGCGAGCCAGGAACGGTCGAAGTGGAGACGTTCATGTCGGTCGAGACCTACTCGCACGTGATGCACATCGTCTCCTCGGTCACGGGCCTGCTGCGAGACGGCGTAAGTGCGATGGACGCCCTGCGCTCGGTTCTTCCGGCCGGCACGCTCTCGGGAGCGCCGAAGGTGCGGGCTATGCAGATCATCGACGAGCTAGAGCCGATCAAGCGTGGGGGCTACGGCGGAGCGATCGGCTACCTCGGCTACAGGGGGGACCTCGATACGGCGATTCATATCCGCACGGTCGTCGTCAAGGACGGCGTCGCGCACATCCAGGCCGGCGGTGGCACTGTCGCCGATGCAGAGCCTGCATATGAGCTTGCGGAGTCCCAGTCCAAGGCGCGCGCCGTCCTGCAAGCGATCGAACTGGCCGTAGCCCAACCAGACTGGCCATAGGGAGAGCGCTGCGATGAAGGTTCTAATGATCGATAACTACGACTCGTTCACGTACAACCTCGTCCAGTACCTCGGCGAACTGGGAGCCGACGTGCGCACGGTGCGCAACGATCGCGCCACGGTCGACGAGCTACTGGGAGTTGGATATGCGCGTTGCGTCATCTCGCCCGGACCCTGCACGCCAGACGAGGCCGGCATCACGCTTGAGATCGCCCGACGGATGCCCGAGTCCGGGGTGCCGACTTTGGGCGTTTGTCTCGGTCATCAGGCGATGGCGCAGGCGTTCGGCGGGCAAGTCACGCTGAACCCTCCCGTACACGGCAAGGCGACGACGATCGAGCACGACGGCCGTACGATCTTCACCGGCCTGTCCTGTCCGCTGACGGTCGGGCGCTACCACTCGCTGGTGGTTTCGCCTGAGCTGCCTGACTGCCTGGAAGAGTCCGCGCGCGGCGGTGGCGTCCTGATGGGTTTGCGCCATCGCGAGCTGCCCGCCGAGGGCGTGCAGTTCCATCCCGAGTCGGTGCTTACCGAGCAGGGCCGTGAGCTGCTGGCCAACTTCCTCGACGGCCACATCGCGGGCTCGGAGTCCCCGCGCCCAGGCGCGCGCGAGACGCTCGCGAAATTGGGCGACGGAACGGTCCTACCGGTGGCCGAGGCGCGCTAATGCCCAACGCGATCCTCACCCGCGCGATCGACGCGCTCGCCCAGCGGCGCGACCTCAGCGCAGAGGAGACCGCGCAGGTGCTCGCCGAAATCATGCACGGCGAAGTATCCGAGACTCAGATCGCCGGGTTTCTGATCGCACTGCGCACCAAGGGCGAGACGGTCGCAGAGCTGACCGGGCTGGCGCGCACGATGCGCGAGCTGGCCGCCCACGTCCCCATCGAGCGCACCGACCTACTCGACACCGCCGGCACAGGTGGTGGGCGCGGCACGTTCAACGTCTCCACCACCGCCGCCCTGATCGCCGCGGGCGCCGGTTGCGCCGTGGCCAAGCACGGCAACCGCTCCGCCACCAGCCGTTCGGGCTCGGCCGACCTGCTGGAGGCGCTCGGGGCGCGCATCGACCTCGGTCCTGAGGGCGTGGCGGCGTGCATCGACGAGGCCGGGTTCGGGTTCATGTTCGCCCCCGCCCACCATCAGGCGACGCGCTTTGTCATTCCCGTCCGCCGCGAGCTGGCGGTGCGCACGATCTTCAACTTCCTCGGTCCGCTCACCAATCCGGCGGGCGCACGCCGTCAGCTGATCGGCGTATCCGACCCGGCGTTCCTGCAGACGATCGCCGGTGCGCTGGCGCAATTGGGTGTCGATCGCGCGCTGGTCGTCTCAAGCGAGGACGGCCTCGACGAGATCTCGACCGCGGCGCCCACCACCGTGATCGAGGTCAACGGCGAGCAGCTCACTCGCTACACGCTCACGCCACGCGACGTCGGTGTCGAGCCGGTGGACGCCGCGGGCGAGAGGGCGGCGCTGTTTGCGGGCGGGAGCCCCCAGGAGAACGCCGAGGTGACGCGAGCGATATTTCACGGGGAGCCAGGCCCGTGCAGTGATCTCGCGGCAATCAACGCCGGCGCGGCGATCTACGCTGCCGGTGGCGTGGACTCAATCGCCGAGGGTGTCGCGGCCGCGCGCGAGACGCTGGCCGATGGGCGGGCGGGAGATGCGCTCGAGCGGTTCGTGCAGGCCAGCGCCCGGCACGCGCCCGAGCCTGCAGCGGCTGCCGGATGAGAGGTTCCCCTATGAGCGTACTGGCCGACATCCTTCAGAGCACACGCGCGGAGCTGGCGCGGCGCAAGTACGCACGCCCAGAAGCGGAGTTGCGCGATCTGGCGCTCGCCGCCGGTGGCGCGCAGCGCAGCCTGCGCGAGGCGCTCAGCCATCCCGAGATCGGCGTGATCGCCGAGTTCAAGCGACGCTCTCCCTCAGCGGGCACGTTGCGCGAGGGCGCCGACCTGATCGAGATTGCGCACGCTTATGAGCGCGGCGGCGCCGACGCGCTGTCGGTGCTGACCGAGGGCCCCAACTTCGATGGCTCACTCGATGATCTACGCACAGCCCGCGACGCGTGCGAGTTGCCGGTGCTGCGCAAGGACTTCATCGTCGATCCTTACCAGCTGTATGAGGCGCGTCTGGCCGGTGCAGACGCGGTGTTGTTGATCGTCGCCGCGCTCACATCCTCGGAGCTTCGAGCGTTGCGCGAGCTCGCGCTCGGACTGCGGCTGGACGTGCTGGTCGAGGCTCACGACGCAGCCGAGCTGCGCGTCGCGTTGGATGCTGGAGCCAACCTGATCGGTATCAACAACCGCGATCTGCGCGACTTCAGCGTCGATGTGGAGCGTACGTTCGCGCTGCTCGATGCGATTCCGACGGGCGTGACGGTCATCTCGGAGTCGGGGATCGGCGAGCCGGAGCAGTTGACGCGACTCCAGGAGGCAGGTGTGGCCGGTGTCCTGGTGGGCGAGTCACTGATGCGCGCGCCCGTGCCCGAGGAGGCGTTGCGCGCGCTGAGGACCCGTTCGGTGCGCTCGCCGATCGGTGAAGCCGGCAGCCTAAAAAGTTTTAGTTGAGCGGATGTTTCGCTTTAGATGGCCTTCATAGCCGCTGATCATTCTGTGCCACAACCTCAGTTCGGCACCGTCCGGGAGAACACGATGACACTCCACCTCTACACTCACCGCTCGCTATGAATCGCACTTTCGCCATTCCCTTCATCGCGGCCCTCGTCGGCGGTGCCGTCGTGGCCGCAGTCATCGCCGTGGCCGGGGGCCTGAGCTCCTCGACGAGCACCGTCACCACCGTCCAACCTGTGCCGCTGCAGCCCTCCAACGCATCGCAGGTAAGCACCGGCTTGACGCCGCACCAGATCTACGTGCGCGACGCACCCGGAGTGGTGTTCGTGACCTCGACGATCGTCCAACAGGGCGAATCCTCACCGTTCAACCTGTTCGGGGGCGGCGAAACCCAGCGTCAGGGCAAGGCGACCGGCTCGGGGATCATCATCGACGGCAACGGCACGATCCTCACCAACTATCACGTCGTCGAGAACGCCGTGAAGGTGCAGGTGAGCATCGAAAAGGGTCAGAACGTCGACGCGCAGGTGGTCGGCAAGGACCCCTCCAACGATCTGGCGGTGCTGCGCATCCCGACCGACGGGCTCACACTGCATCCGCTTACGCTCGGCGACTCCAGCAAGGTCCAGGTGGGCGACCCAGTGCTCGCGATCGGCAATCCATTCGACCTCGAACGGACGCTGACCACAGGCGTTATCTCCGCACTGCAACGCCAGATCACGGCACCGAATGGATTCGCGATCGACAACGTCTTGCAGACCGACGCTCCGATCAATCCCGGCAACTCCGGCGGTCCCCTGCTCAACGCGCAGGGCCAGGTGATCGGCATCAACTCGCAGATCGAGACCGGCGGCTCCGGCAACGGCAGTGTCGGCATCGGCTTCGCCGTACCGATCAACACCGCCAAGTCTGAGATCTCCCAGCTGGAGAAAGGCGGGACGTTGCGTGGCGCCTATCTCGGGCTGACCTCGCTGACGATCGACGGCTCCCTGTCGGCACTGAACCTGCCGGTGAAAAGCGGCGCGCTCGTGCAGAGCGTCCAGCACGGCACGCCCGCCGCGAAGGCCGGCATACATGGCGGCAATGTCAGCGGCAACACCGAAAACGGTTCCGTCGCGATCGGTGGAGACATCATCGCCTCATTCGACGGTAAGGTGGTGACGAGCTCCGAAGACCTCGCTAACGACGTCGCCTCCAAGAAACCGGGAGATACCGTCAGCGTCGGACTGTTGCGCGCCAGCGGCAAAGGCAACTACGAACACAAAACCGTGTCCGTCACACTCGGCTCGAGGCCCAATTCGGTGCCGAACGCCAACACGCCCGAAGGGTAGGACCGCCAGGCACCGATGACGGGACGCGCTCGCCCCGGGGTGACCGCTACCGTTGGCGGTATGAGTCAGACGCCGCCCAAGGTCAAGATCTGTGGGATCACCGACCTGCATGACGCCGAACTGGCGGTCGAACTCGGCGCGTGGGCGATCGGGATGGTCTTCTACGACGGTAGCCCCCGCCGGTGCTCGACAGAACAGGCGCTTGGAATAACCACCGCCCTGCGCCGGCGCGTGGAGCTGTGCGGCGTATTCGTCGATGCCTCACTCGACGAGCTCGCACAGCGGACCGAGGAGCTGGGTCTGAGCATGTTGCAACTGCACGGCGACGAGGGGCCGGCGTTCTGTGCGGAGGTGCGACGGCGCACGGGGGCGCGGGTGATCAAGGCGATCCAGGTGACCGGCGCCGGGGACGTTCGCGAGCTGGAGCGCTACCACGTCGATTTTCATCTCGTCGACGCGCGCGCCCGGGCACTGGCCAAGCAGGATCTACGAGGCGGGACGGGGGAGACGTTCGACTGGTCACTGCTGGCGGGGCGACGCTCGGCCACGCCGCTGATCCTCAGCGGAGGGCTGCATCCGGGCAACGTCGCCGACGCCATCGAGCGCGTGTACCCCTATGCCGTGGATACGGCCAGCGGTACCGAGCGCGCCCCCGGACACAAGGATGAGGCGAAGCTGCGCGCGTTCTTCGCGGCCGTGCACGCGAGCACCGCGGCGGTTCCTGCGTGAGCTCGATCGCGGTCGAGCACCGGTTTGGTCGCTACGGCGGTCAGTACGTCCCCGAGACGCTGATGCCCGCACTCGCCGAGCTGGAGCAGGCGTGGGCACAGGCGCGTGAAGACCCCTCCTATCGCGGCGAGCTGGACGGGCTGCTGCGCGACTTCGGTGGGCGTCCCACGCCGTTGTATCGCGCCGGCAGGCTCTCAGCGCACGTCGGGCGCAGCGTGTATCTCAAGCGCGAGGACCTCAACCACACCGGCTCGCACAAGCTCAACAACGCGCTCGGGCAGGCGCTGTTGGCCAAGCGCATGGGCAAGCGGCGGATCATCGCCGAGACGGGCGCCGGCCAACATGGTGTGGCGACCGCGACAGTATGCGCGCTACTCGATCTCGAGTGCGTCGTCTACATGGGCATCGAGGACACTCGTCGCCAGCATCCGAACGTACAGCGCATGCGCCTGCTGGGGGCGACCGTCGTTCCCGTCGACGCCGGTGCGCGAACGCTGAAGGAGGCGACTTCGGCCGCGATCCGTGATTGGGTCGAAAACGTTGAGCACACTCATTACGTGATCGGCTCCGCCGTCGGACCGGCGCCCTATCCGGCGCTGGTCAGGGACCTACAGAGCGTGATCGGCACCGAGGCCCGAGCACAGATCCTCGAGCGCGAGGGGCGCCTGCCCACACGAGTGATCGCGTGCGTCGGTGGCGGCTCCAATGCGATCGGTACGTTCAGCGCGTTCCTGGGAGACAAGGAGGTCCAGTTGGTCGGGGTCGAGGCCGGCGGAGAGGGCATCGACACGCCCAGGCATGGAGCGCCGTTGACGGTCGGCGGGCGCGCGGGTGTGCTACACGGGGCGCTGTCGGCGGTGATGCAGGACGAGGAGGGACAGATTGTGCAGGCGCACTCGATCTCCGCTGGGCTGGACTACCCGGGCACCGGTCCACAGCACGCGCAGCTGCGTGATAGCGGCAGGGCGCGGTATGTGGCAGTGACCGACACGCAGGCGGTCTCGGCATTCAAGGAGATCGCGCGCCTTGAGGGCATCATCCCGGCCCTGGAGACCGCGCATGCCCTGGCCTGGACGCTCGCGCAGACCGACGGCGAGCTCGATCTGGTGTGTCTGTCCGGGCGCGGAGACAAGGACCTCGCGGAGGTATTGGAACCCGTCCCTCCGGCATGAGTACGCGGGCGATAACCGGCGTCGAGCGTATCGCCGAAGCCTTCACAAGCGCGCCGGGGCGAGCCGCCCTGATGCCCTACCTGATGGGTGGCTATCCGACGCTCCCGGACTCCCTGCGAATCGGCGAAGCCTGCGTGCGTGCCGGCGCGGACCTGCTGGAGCTGGGAATGCCCTATTCCGATCCGCTCGCCGACGGTCCAGTAATCCACGCGGCGGGCACGCGAGCGCTGGCAGCCGGGGCGAACGTCGCCGGCGTGCTCGAGGTCGCGCGTGGGCTGGCGCCGAGCGTGCCGGTCGTGCTCATGTGTTACGCGAACATGGTGCTCGCCTCCGGCGCCGACGCATTCCTCGCGCGTCTCGCACAGACGGGTGCGTGTGGTCTGATCGTCCCGGACCTGCCGTTGGAGGAGTCGGCCGAGATCCGCTCCGTGTGTGACGCGCAGGGGCTGGCACTGGTGCCGCTCGTCGCCCCCACGACCACACCCGAACGCATGGCGGCGATCGGAGCGCAAGCGCGCGGGTTTCTGTACACGGTCTCGGTCGTGGGCACGACCGGCGAGCGTCTCACTCCATCGCTGTCGGAGCGCTTTGGGGAGGTTCTCGCACGGGCGCGGGCGAGAACCGAGGTCCCCGTGGCGCTCGGCTTCGGTATCTCCACGCCCGAGCAGGCACGCACGGCCGCCGACTCCGGTGCCGATGGGGTGATCGTGGGCACCCGACTAGTGCGCGCCGCCGGCGATGCTCCCGAGGACCCAGCCGCCGCGGTCGGGGCGCTCGTCGCTGAACTCGCGGCCGGTCTGCGCTGATCGATCGCCTGTCATACCGAGCGCCTCGTCGCTGTGATTCAGATGCAGCCGGCAGCGCCGCCCATCTGTACATGCCTCAGGTAGGATTCGCCCAACATGGGACTGGTCCTCACCACAACCGCCGGCCTGGTCATCTGGATCGTGCTCTGGGCTCTCGGCGCCAAGGGCTTTGATGCGTTCATGCTCGCGACCGCGATCATCCTCGTCGGGGCAACGCTGAAGCTGGTCTCCGGCTACCTGCCCGGCCGCCGCAGCTGAGAACCCGGGTGCGGACGCGCAGGTTCTGCCAAGCGACGAGCGCGCTGATCGTTGCGGCCGTACTCACGGCCATCGCATCCGGTTGTGGCAGCGTCTCTGGTGCGTCCAACAGCCAGGGCAACCAGCTCACCGTCTACTCCAGCCTGCCGTTGCAGGGCCCGTCCGGGGCGATCTCCACGCAGATCGTCAACGGCGAGAAGTTGGCGCTACATGACTCCGGCGGACGCATCGGGCCGTTCAAGATCAGCTACGACTCGATGGACGACTCGAGCCCCACGAGCGGACAATGGGATCCAGGCGTGACCGCGAGCAACGCCAAGACGGCCGCCAATGACCCCAGCACGATCGCCTACCTCGGCGACTACAACTCGGCCGCGACCGCGATCTCGCTGCCGTTGATCAACGCCGCCGACATTCTCCAGGTCAGTCCCGCCAGTCCCTATGCCGGCCTGACCTCCTCGGCATACGCCGGGCAGGACGAGCCCGAACGGTTCTACCCGACCGGCCGGCGCAGCTTCGCGCGCCTCCAGCCAGGCGATCCGGCACAGGCCAGAGCACAGGTGCATTTGATGCGCGACCTGGGAGTGGGGAGGGTGTACGTACTCGATGACCAGGACCCGTTCGAGCTGCCGCTTGCGCAGATGGTCGCAGTCGACGCAGAACACGCCGGGATCTCGCTCGCCGCGCACGACAGTCTCGATACGCCCGCCACGACCAACTTTGCGGGAGAGGTCTCGAAGATCGCGCAGTCCGGCGCCCAGGCCGTGTTCTTCGCCGGGGGCACCACGCCGGCGACCGTCTCGTTGTGGCAGCAGCTGCACGCTGCCGACCCGCGGCTGTGGCTGCTCGGATCGAGCACGATGGTCAACGCCACGTTCACCTCGTCGATCGGCGCCGCCGCCGCCAAGACTCTTTTGACGACCCCGATCCTGCCCGTGAGTCGTTACCCGGACTCCGCACAGCGCACACTGACGACCTACCGCCGCCAATTTCACGAACAGCCCGAAGCGTATGCCCTGTTTGGGTATGAGGCGATGAGCGCGACGCTGCGAGCGATCGCACGGGCCGGGGCGCACGGCAACAACCGCCAGGCGGTAATCAATGCGCTGTTCTCCGCTGGCCCCCACGACTCGGTGATCGGCCGCTACGCGATCGAACCCGACGGCGAAACGACGCTGTCGAGCTACGGTGTGGATCGAGTGTCCGGCGGGACGCCCGTGTTCTGGCGCGAACTGAACACCGGCTGACCTCGCCTCAGTTTCGCCTGTGAGTTTGCCCGCGGCGATATAAGACCGGACCGGCAGACCGCCCACCGACCCGTTGCGCGTAAGAGCTCAGTCCAACGCCAACGTTGCCCGCAGCGCCTCGTCGAGCCTTGGGTACTTGAACTCATACCCCAGCATCAATGCCCTAGCGGGCACCGCGCGCACGCCGGTGGTGATGATCTCCGCCATCTCCCCATACAGCGTCCGCAGCACCACTCCGGGCACCGGCAACAGCGCCGGACGATGCAGCACGCGTCCGAGCGCTTGTGAGAGCTCACGGTTGCTCACCGGTTCGGGCGCCGTTGCGTTGATCGGGCCAGACCAGCGTGTGTCATCTAGTGCAGCCAGCATCATTCCGACTAGATCATCGCGGTGGATCCATGCCACGTACTGTCGTCCGCCTGCGATCGGACCGCCAACGCCTAGACGAAATGGGGGCAGCATCTTCTCAAGCGCCCCGCCCGCGCCGTCGAGCACGACACCGGTGCGCACCTGCACGGAACGCATCTGCAGCGCCTGCACCGCCCGCGCCTGTGCCTCCCACCCGGCGCACACCTGCGCAAGAAAATCTGCGCCCACGGGGGCTTCCTCATCGATCGGCTCGGCGCCATGCGCACCGTAGTAGCCGATCGCCGACGAGCTCACCAGTACGCTCGGGCGGGCGTCAGCGTCGAGCTCGCCCAGCCCATCCAGCAGGTTGCGCGTCCCGACCACACGGCTGTCGCGGATCGCTCGCTTCGCTCGCTCATTCCAGCGTTGCGCAATCGGCTCACCGGCGAGGTTCACGACCGCGTCCCGGCCCGCGAGCGCTTGTGCGGGAGCCGGTTCTGCCCGCGGGTCCCAGCGTAGTGCCTGCACCTCGGCGCCCAACTTCTCTCGCGCATCCTCGGGGTTGCGCGAGAGCGCAGTCACCTCATCGCCACGGTCTCTCAACGCGGCGACCACCGCAGTCCCGATCAGGCCCGTTGCTCCTGTGAGGATCACGCGCATCGTGACCCCAGCTTAGGGCGCGGCCCTAGGTCCGCGCATCTCCCGTCGGCACGACCGGATGGGTACCGGTCTGTGTGTCTCCTTGCGCGAAGCCCACCTCGTTTCCCGCCGCCACCGCAGTCCCGCTCGTGCGCGCCTCGTTGGCAACCGCAGCCGCGACTGCGGGGGCCACGTCGCGGTTGAACACCGACGGGATGATGTAGTCCTCGCGCAGTTCGTCGTCGGCGACGATCTCCGCGATCGCCCGGGCGCCCGCCATCTTCATGCGCTCGGTGATCGCGCTTGCGCGCACGTCCAGCGCTCCGCGGAATATGCCGGGGAAGGCCAGAACGTTGTTGATCTGATTGGGGTAGTCCGAGCGTCCCGTGGCCATGATCCGCACGTATGGCGCGGCCTCCTCGGGGATGACCTCGGGGTTGGGGTTGGCCATCGCGAACACCATCGCGTCGTCGTTCATCCGCGCCAGCGCCTGCGCGGGAAGTGCCCGTGCGCCGGAGAGGCCGATCACGAGATCGGTGCCGTCGATCACGTCTGCGGGTGTCCCGTCGCGGTGCTCGGGGTTAGTGGCCTCGGCAAACCAGCGCTTCTGGGCGTTCATCGTCCCGTCCAGGTAATCCTCGCGCTGTACGTGCAGCGCCCCGCGGGAGTCGGCGCCGACTATCTGACCGACCCCCGCCTCCAACAGGATCTTCGTCACCGCGATTCCCGCTGCGCCGAGACCGATGATCAGCACGCTCATGTCCGCCATCCGCTTGCCCGTCAGCTTGACGGCGTTCATCAGCGCCGCCATCACGACCACCGCCGTGCCGTGTTGGTCGTCGTGGAAGATCGGGATGTCGAGCTCTGCCTTCAACCGGTCCTCGATCTCAAAGCACCGTGGCGCGGAGATATCCTCGAGGTTGATTCCGCCGAACGCCGGCGCGATCCGCTTGACGGTGTCCACGATCTCGCTCGCATCGGTCGTGTCCAGGCAGATCGGGAACGCATCGACACCGGCGAACTCCTTAAACAGGCAGCACTTGCCCTCCATCACCGGCATCGCCGCGCTAGGGCCGATATCGCCGAGCCCCAACACCGCCGTTCCGTCGGAGACGACCGCGACCGTGTTGCGCTTGATCGTGTACTGAAAGGCCCGGTCCTCGTCCTCGGCGATCGCCAGGCAGACGCGCGCAACACCTGGGGTGTAGGCCATCGACAGGTCGTCGCGGGTCTTCAGCGGATGCTTGTTGTGCTGCTCGATCTTGCCCCCGACGTGCAGCTGAAACGTGCGGTCGATTTGGTCGATCACGTGCGCGCCCTCGATCGCCTCGATCGCGGCGACGATCTGTACCCAATGCTCGGGTCCAGCGGCGTCGACGACGATGTCGCGCAAGCTGTGCCCGTGCTCGATCTCCACCGGGTCAACCGCCGCGACCATGCCGCCGACCTCGCCGATCGCGCTGGTTACACGCCCGAGCAGGCCGGCACTGTCGTCGATCTCGACACGCACGTTCAATCTGTACTGGGCGCTCGGGGTGATGCTCGTCACGGACTGCTCTCCTGGTTTGAGGTGCGCCCGGCGTCAGGCGGCGGGTCTGCACGGCGGTAGGCGACCCAGCATTGGGCAGCGGCCCGGCATCTTATGTGAGCGTCCTCGTAGAGTGGTCGGTGCATGGCGGCCAAAGCGACAGTCCGAGCGTCCGCGTCCTCAGCGGCGGGCTCGGATGGAGGGGGTGCAGACCGGCGCCTGTTCCTGATCGACGGGCCCAGCCTCGTCTATCGGGCCTTCTACGCATTGCCCGAGTCGATCGCGACATCGACAGGAGAGCCGACCAACGCGATCTTCGGCTTCGCCTCGATGCTCGTCAAGATCGTCACCGAGTACGGCGTCCAACCGACGGTCGTCGCCTGGGACGCGGGCATGTCCGGGCGCACCGAGATGTTCGCCGACTACAAGGCCACGCGGCGCTCGCGCCCGGACCTGCTGAAGATGCAGTGGCCGGCGATGGAACCGCTCGTGGAGGCGTTCGGGTATCGCAACGTCAAGCTCGACGGCTATGAGGCCGACGACGTGATCGCCTCGCTCGCCGACCGTGCGCGCGGCGCGGGTCTTGCGAGCATGATCGTCACCGGCGATCGCGACGTCTTTCAGTTGATCGACCCGGATGGGCTCGTGAAGGTGATGGCGACCTCGCGCGGGATCACCGACACGAAGATCTACGACCATCAGGCCGTGATCGACCGCTACGGCATCTCACCCGAGCTGATCCCCGACTTCTACGGGCTGAAGGGCGACACCTCAGACAATATCCCCGGCGTCCCCGGCATCGGCGATAAGACCGCGTCGGACTTGATTCAGACCTACGGCTCGCTGGAGGGCGTGCTCGGACACATCCGCGACGTGGGCGGCGCCAAGCGCAAACAGAACCTGCTCGACCACAGCGAGGACGCGCGCGTCTCCAAGCGCCTGGCTACCGTTCAGCGCGATCTCGAGGTGGGGGTCGATCTCGGCGCGGAGATCTCGCGCGAGCCCGATCGCTCGCGCCTGCGCGAGTTCTTCCGCCGCTACGAGTTGCGCGATCCCCTGCGCCGCCTGGAGGAGGCGCTCGGCGAGGACGAGCAGGTTCCCGGCGCCGCGATCGCCACCGACACCACCGAGGTCACGCTGCGTACACGCGTGCGCTCGGGGG
>JBAUXH010000334.1:0-1622 GCA_049584155.1 Solirubrobacteraceae bacterium | reverse complement strand
CCTGAATTCTGGCCTGTGGGCTGCCTGCTTCGATTTGAAGTGGGCGGTGGGGGATGCTGGTTGTGGAGACGATTGGCCGGATACGACGCGAGCATTTGGTCAAGGGCAAGTCGATCAAGGAGATCGCGCGTGACCTGAACATATCGCGCAACACGGTGCGCAAGGTGCTTCGGTCTGGGGAGACGTCGTTCTCGTATGAGCGGGAGGTTCAGCCTCGCCCCAAGCTCGGGCGCTGGAAGGCCGAGATCGATCGACTGCTGACCACGAACGTGGAGAGCACGGCGCGCGAGCGGCTGACGCTGATCCGTATTTTCGAGGAGTTGCGGGCACTGGGTTACGAGGGTGGCTACGACGCCGTTCGACGCTACGCCCGAACTTGGAGCCGGGAGTACGCGGGGCAGACGGCGGCGTCTTATGTGCCGTTGTCGTTCGCGCCTGGCGAGGCCTACCAGTTCGACTGGAGCCACGAGATTGTCGTGCTGAGCGGCGTGACGGTGACCGTGAAGGTGGCGCACATGCGTCTGTGCCACAGCCGCATGATGTTCGTTCGCGCCTATCCGCGCGAGACGCAGGAGATGGTGTTTGATGCCCACGAGCGCGCCTTCGCGTTGTTCAAGGGCGCCTGTACGCGCGGCATCTACGACAACATGAAGACGGCGGTTGAGACGATCTTCATCGGCAAGGACCGGCAATACAATCGCCGCTTCCTGCAGATGTGCGCGCATCATCTGGTGGACCCTGTCGCCTGCACACCAGCTTCGGGCTGGGAGAAGGGTCAGGTGGAGAATCAGGTCGGCCTGGTGCGCGAGCGCTTCTTCACCCCGAGGCTGCGGTTCAAGACCTACGACGAAATGAACGCTTGGCTGACGGATAAGTGCATCGCCTACGCCAAGGCGCATCCGCATCCCGAATGTCCCGAGCAGACGGTGTGGGACGTGTTTGAGGAGGAGCGGCCGAAGTTGGTCGCCTATCGTGGTCGCTTTGATGGATTCCACGCGCTGCCAGCCTCGGTGTCGAAGACCTGCCTGGTGCGCTTCGACAACAACAAATACTCGGTGAACGCCAGTGCGGTCGGTCGGCCAGTCGAGATACACGCATACGCCGATCGGATCGTCATCCGCCAGGATGGGCGCGTCGTCGCGGAACATCGCCGCAGCTACAGCCGAGGCGAGACAGTTTATGACCCTTGGCATTACGTGCCGGTGCTGGCCCGCAAGCCAGGCGCGCTGCGCAACGGCGCGCCGTTCAGGGACTGGGTGCTGCCGGCGGCGCTGGAGCGGGTGCGGCGCAAGCTCGCCGGGTCCGATGATGGCGATCGCCAGATGGTCGCCATCCTGGCCGCCGTGCTGAGCGACGGATTGCCGGCGGTCGAAGCGGCCTGCGCGCAGGCAACGGCCGAAGGCGTCCACTCGTCCGACGTGATCATCAACATCCTGACCCGGCAGCGCGATCCGGGGCCGACGGTCACCATCCTCACGCCGGATGCGTTGACGCTGCGCCAGACGCCGACCGCGGACTGCGCCAGATACGATCAACTCAGGAGCCGATGAGCATGGAGCGAACCGAAGTGCTCGACATGATGGGTACGCTGAAGCTCTTCGGCATGAAGGGCGCCTATGATG
>JBAUXH010000333.1:0-24702 GCA_049584155.1 Solirubrobacteraceae bacterium | reverse complement strand
TCTCGGGTCCCGCCATGCCCCGTGCGACGCCCGCGCCCGCGCGTCGCACCGCGCCGTCGCGCAATCCGGCGACGGTCATCACGACGCACCCCTTGTTCGACCGCCTGATCCACGGGCGCGCGTGGATCGGGCTCGTCACGTTCGCCCTGATCGGGATCGTCACGATGCAGCTCGGCCTCTTGAAGCTGAACGCGGGCATCGGGCGCGCGCTCGAGCACGAGGGCGCCCTGCAGCGCGAAAACTCCGCCCTCAGCGTCGAAAACTCTGAAGTCGCCGCCGGTGACACCGTCGAGCTGCAGGCCGCGCACATGGGCATGCAGCTCGTACCCGCCGGATCACTCAAGTTCCTCTCCGCGCAGGGGTCCCAGTCGGAGATCGGCAAGGCGCTAGCCGCGCTGAGCGCGCGCGCCAGCGCTACCACTGCGACGTCGAGCGAAGCCTCGTCTTCCTCCGAAGCGGAAGCGTCCTCCTCGACGTCGGCCACCGGCGAAAGCGAAGCGAACAGTTCCACGGGTACGAGCGGCGGCGAAGAAACCTCCCCCAACACGGCCTCCTCGGAAACGAGCCAGTCGAGCACGAGCGCATCCAGTGAAGCGCCCGCAAGTAGTGAACATGCCTCGAGCGGGGCCGAAAGCGGCGCGAGCGAAGCCACCTCCACACCCGCGTCGAGCAGCGAATCGGGCGGCGCATCGGCAACCCCGGGAGGCTAGCGGGTGGCCACCGTCCAGCACCGGATCGGGGTCATCTTCGCGCTGTTCTTCCTGCTGCTCGCGCTCGCCGCCGCGCGCACCCTGTATTTGGGGACGGTGCGCGCGGGAACGCTGCGCAAGGCCGCCCAGACTCAGCAGCTGAGCAACGAAACCCTCCCGGCTCAACGGGGCACGATCGTAGACCGCAATGGCGTCGACCTCGCGGTCTCCGAGCCCGCGCAGGACGTCTCGGCCGACCCCTACCTGGTGAAGGAACCGCTGCAGGCCGCGCAGAAACTGGCGCCGCTGCTCGGCCAGCCCCAGGCGCAGATCCTGGCGAAGCTGAGCGAACGCCGCGGCTTCGTCTACCTCGCCCACGCGCTCCCGGCCCGCCAGGCACGCGCGGTGAGTGCCCTGAAGCTCGAAGGCATCAGCGGCACGCCGGTGATGCGCCGCGTCTACCCGCGCGGAACGCTCGCCGCGCAGGTGCTCGGCTTCGTCGGCACCGAAGGCAAGGGCCTGTCGGGGCTTGAGTATTCGCAGTCCACCTTGCTCAAGGGCACGGCGGGGGAGCGGCATACGATCAGCGACGCGCGCGGGCAGCCGATCTCGATCGCCAACGTCCACACCGAGAAACCTGGCGCCACGCTCACGCTCACGCTCGACGCGAACATTCAGCAGCGAGCCGAAGACGTGCTCGGGGCGGTCGGGCGTGTATTCGCCCCCAAAGACGCGACGGCGATCGTGATGAACCCTCGCACCGGCGCGCTGCTCGCGGTCGCCAACTGGCCGCAGGTGAACGCCAATGACCCCGCCGCGGCATCCCAGGCCGCGCTCGAGGACCGAGCGGTCGGCTTCGCCTACGAACCGGGCTCCACCTTCAAGGCCTTCACCGTCTCCGGCGCCCTACAGCAGGGCCTGATCACCCCGACGACCGGCTTTAACATCCCCGACCAGATCCAGGTCGCCGACCGCACGATCCACGACGACACCGAACACGGCGATGAGACGCTCTCGACCGCCGAAATCCTCGCCCAATCCAGCAACGTCGGCGCGATCCAGATCGGCAAACTGGAGGGCGCCTCAAACTTCAACAGCTGGGTGCATAAGTTCGGCTTCGGCACTCCCACCGGCGTGGAACTTCCCGGCGAGGAACAGGGCGTCGCACTGCCGCTGTCCAAGTACTCCGGCTCCTCGATGGGCAACCTCCCGATCGGCCAGGGCGAGCTCGTCACCCCGATGCAGATGGTCGCCGCCTACTCAGCCATCGCCAACGGAGGAATCCTCCGCCGCCCGCACATCATCGGCGCCGTCAACGGCCGCCTACGCCGAACCCCCTACGGACACCGCGTCATCTCCGGTACGACCGCCGCGCAACTGCGCACGATGCTCGAGGGCGTCCTCGCGCCCGGCGGCACCGCCCACGAGGTCTCGGTCCCCGGCTACCAGCTCGCGGGCAAGACCGGCACGGCTAGCAAGATCGATCCGGCCACTGGCGAATACTCCAAAAGCGCCTACGTGGCCTCGTTCGTGGGGTTTGCTCCCGCGTCCGACCCCAAGCTGTTGTGCGCGGTGATCGTCGACGAACCCCAGTCGGGTTCGATCTTCGGAGGCACCGTCGCCGCGCCGGCGTTCGGGCAGATCATGAGCTTCGCGCTCCCGTATTTGCGCATCCCACCTGGGTAGCGCAGCTCGAACGCAAAAACGAGGGACTTCCCGACAGCTGCCCGGATTGCAGCTTATCCCCGTAGCCGGTCGCCGACCGGCCGTTCACGTGGGCAAACCTCTACTCGAAAGATTCATCTGCCGGCAAGCCACAAGCCGCTTGTTGCCATAAGAAGCGGTTGCGTAGCTTGTCACCGCAAGCCCGGGGGAAGGTGGGGACTTGGGCCCGGGGGAAGGTGGGGACTTGGGCCGGGGAAAGGTGGGGACTTGGGCCCGGGGAAGGTGGGGACTTGACATTTGTTCCCACTACGGCTATGTTGTTCCAGTCCGGTGGATCTCTGAGTCACCGGTTGTACATAGATCGGGTTTGGGTCCACTGCTTACGGAGGACCCGGTAGAGCATTAGAGGTTTCCCTTTGGAGAGGGGCCTGAATCGCTTCGATGAGGGAGCTGTTTTCGCGTGGGTCAATTGGGGACATACGTGGCGGGGGTCGCCGCATGCCAAAAGCGGCCATGCCCGCCAATCGAGGGATCGGTGCAGTGATGTCATCGCGCGCACCCATGCGCCCTCGCACACGGGTGAAGACATCGGTCCGTCAGCGCACGGCATCCGCAGCGCCGCGCGCGCGGTTGGTGGAGATCCAGCGCGCACGCATGCTCGGCGCCGCTCTGAATGTCATCGATGAGTTGGGTTACCCGAGCGCCACCGTCGCCCATGTCACCTCCCGCGCCGGCGTCTCACGGCGCACCTTCTATGACGTTTTCGGCAATTGCGAGGATTGCCTGCTGGCGGCGCTGGAGAGCGTCGTGCGGCGGATCGGCCGCGAGCTGTCCGACCTTCACCTCGACGCGCTGCCTTGGCGTGAGCGTGTGCGCACGGGGTTGTGGACGATCCTCTCGTTCTTCGCACGCGAGCCCGTGCTCGCGCGCGTCTGCATCGTGCAGGCATTGCGCGGCGGACCACGCGTGTTGGAGCGCCGCGAGCAGGTGCTCGCCGAGCTCGCGGGCATCGTCGACCAAGGGCGTGCGGAGAGCGACAGAGGCCGCGCGTGTCCGTCGCTGATGGCCGACGGCCTTGTCGGCGCCGCCTTCGGAATCGCTTACGGGCGGCTGCTCAAGGGCGAGCGCGCTCCGCTCACCGATCTGTTCGGAGAATTGATGGGGATGATCGTGCTCCCCTATCTCGGGCCCGCGATCGCGCGCAACGAGCAGACGCGCGCAACGCCCTCTCTTCCAGGATCGAGTGAGCCGGGCGTGGGGGAGGGACACGACGGCGATCCGCTGGCCGGTCTACCGATGCGCCTGACGTATCGCACCGCGCGGGTGCTCGAAGCCCTCGCGAGTTCTCCCGAAGCGTCCAACCGGATCGTCGGCGAGCGCTCGGGAGTCACCGATCAAGGACAGATCTCGCGCCTGCTCGCACGCCTGGAAAGGCTCGGCCTGGCCGTCAAGGCGGGGGAGGGTCATCTCCGCGGCGAGGCCAACGCGTGGACGCTCACCGATATCGGAGGGCGCGTCGCGCAAAGCATCAGCGCACACACCGAGCGCTCCGGTGCGCCAGGGGTGAGCGCATGAGCGCTCACCCACAGATCGTCAACTCGTCTGTTCAATTCGCGTGCGCTGCGCTGGGCGCCGGCACGCTCGACTCTCAGGAGGAGAGGTAACCGATGCTCTCAGCTATACGCAGTCGCCTTACGTACGTCAACGTCGTCGCGACGCTCGTGCTCGTGTTCGCGATGACCGGTGGCGCGCTGGCCGCCAAGAAGTACCTGATCACCTCGACCAAACAGATCAGCCCGAGCGTGCTCAAACAGCTGCAGGGCAAGGCGGGGGCGCCCGGAGCGCAGGGTGCCGCTGGTGCCCAGGGAGCACAGGGTCCTGCAGGCCCAGCCGGCGCCGCAGGAGCTAAAGGCGACACCGGAGCGCCCGGCACCCCCGGCAAAGACGGAGCGCCCGGCACCCCGGGTACCCCTGGTAAAGACGGTAAAGAAGGCGTCGAAGGCCCCGAAGGGTCGCCCTGGACAGCCAACGGCGTCCTCCCCCCCGAAGCCACCGAGACCGGCACCTGGTACATGCACGGCCCCACCGGGCCCGTGACCGAAGACGCGGCGATCGCGCCGATCAGCTTCCCCATCCCTCTCTCTCCAGCCGCCGCTGAAGCCATGAAAGTCAGCGTGAACAGCGAAGCAGGAACACCCTGCACCGGGACGGTTGCGGCACCCACGGCGCCCGCCGGCGAGCTCTGCATCTACATCGGCTTCACCGTAGACATCGAAAGCAAGCTGCGGTTCGGACCGCCAAACGTATTCGAAGGAGTCAAGGCGGAAGAAAACCCGATCGTCGCTACGGGCGGCGAGTTCCTAATTCACCCCGTTCTGGAAGACAATGCTGCGCAGGGCGGCAGCTTCGCCATCACAGCACCGGCCGGCTCCTGAACGGCTCGACCAGGCGGCGGAGAGGACACCCATGACCTACCAGACATCACGCACGTACAAGGCTGGGACGCACCGTAGACCTGCTCCAGCCCGCCGCCTGCTTGTATCCCTGGCCGCGGCAACGATGCTGATGTTGATCATTGCGACCGGCGTCTCCGCCGACGATGTGCTCAGCGAATTCGGAAGCGGAGCAGGCCAGACCCACACGCCGATGGGGCTCGCCACCGACTTCGAAACCGGCCGGTTGTACGTGGCGGACGAACAGAACAACCGCGTTGACGTTTTCAATTCAAACGGCACGTTCGCGATGTCGTTTGGCTGGGGCGTCGCAAAAGGCGAAAACGAACTCGAAACATGCACAGCCGTGTCAGGCTGCCGCGCCGGCGACGCCGGCGAAGGCCAGGGCCAACTGAGTGGACCCGACAGCGTCGCCGTAGATAACGACCCGACGAGCCCATCATTCCACGACATCTACGTCGCCGATCTCGGCAACAGCCGGATCGAGAAGTTCGACCCGACAGGGAAATTCTTGCTCACGTTCGGCGGAGGCGTCAACAAGACCACAAAAGGCAACATCTGCACAGCCGCTTCAGGAGACACGTGCGGAGCAGGCTCCTCCGGCACCGGCCAAGAAGAATTCTCAGGCCGGAGGAGCGACGGAGCGAGTGACGCCAGCGAAGGCCTCATCCTCATCGGGGTCGGGCAAAACGGCAGACCGTACGTCGCCGACAGCCACTTCATCGAACCGGGCATGAGCCCCGAAGAAGCCCGCTTTCAGCAGTTCGAACCGACGGGCGCCTTCCTCGCCACACATTCCCTCGGCGAAGGAAGGATGGGCACGATCACCGTCGATCCGACGGGCAACCTTTACGCCCGGCTCGAAGGAAATGACTTCAGGGTGCATAAGTACGACGCCGAAGGCGAACTCATCATGAGCATGGCGGGCACCTCTGCAGAAGCACTCACAACGGACGCAGCCGGCGACGTGTTCCTCGAGGAAGGAGGAGGCTCCGGCGGCACCGGTACGAACCGCGGTCACACCGTCGAGTACAGCCCAAGCGGGACACCGCTGCGCAGTTTCGCCTACGGCGCCTTTAACCGTGTGGGCGACATCAGCGCTTTGGCACCCGATCCGGGCGGTACCGGAGTTTACGCCAGTGAAGCGGAAGAGGGACAAGCCGCTGCCGTCAGGGTGCTCCACGTCTCGTTCCCGTCTCCCGGGCCGGTCGTGTTCCCGCATCCCTGCGAAGCGAGCCACCCTGGAAACGTCTACGTTACCCTGCGCGCCGAAGTGGACCCAGAGGGACAGCCCACGACCGTCCATTTCCAGTACGTCGACGACGCCCACTTCAAATCCGAAGGCGGCTTCGCAAGCCCACAAACGAAAACCACACCTGAGAGCACATCGGTCGGCTCCGACTTCGCGATGCACGAAGCGGCCGGCAAAGCCACGGTCGTGCCGAGCACCGAATACGACTGCCGCGTCATCGCGACCAACAGCGACCAACCCGCCGGCGTCGACGGTGAGGAAGGCAGTTTCACGTCGCTTCCGCCCGTCGCGATCGGAGTCATCACAGCATCTGCGGTTAGTGCGACGGAAGCAACACTGAACGCGACCGTCAACCCCCTCGGCATCGAAACGACCGGGTTCTTCGAATACGTCACCGAAGCCACCTACCAGCACGACATCTCCGAACTCGGCCCCGAACACGGCTTCGACCACGCCCACAAGACCCCAGACCCTGGCCTGGGGAAACCGCCGGTCAACTTCGGGGACAGCGAAGAACTCACCCCCGGCTCCACGACCGTCAACGGGCTCACACCGGGCACCACCTACCGCTACCGGGTCGTGGCAGCAGACAGCTTCTTCCCAGCTGGGTTCCCCAGCTCGAGCGAAACGTTCCGCACGTTCAACGCCGGCGAACAAGGACTCCCAGACAACCGCAGCTACGAGCTCGTCTCCCCCGCACAGAAGAACAGCGCCGAAGTCGCCGTCCCAGGCACCGCAGGCGGCCTATTCGAACTACGGGTGGCCCGCATTCAGGCGGCCGCCAGTTCCGGGGCATCCGTCACCTATACATCATGGACCTCGTTCGCGGCGGCCCATAGTGCTGCCGGAACCAGCCAATACCTCTCTAAGAGGACGCCGGCCGGCTGGAAGACCGAAAACATCTCGCCGTTTGGCTTCGAGAGCAACACGCTCATCCCCCCGTTCTCGGGTTTCACCTTCGACCTCGGCTTCGGCGCAGTGGCCGTGAGCGAACCGTCATTGACCGCCGACTGCCCCGACGGCGTAGAAGACCTCTACCTCCGCAACAACACAACCAACACGCTCAGATGCATCGCACCCGAACGCCCAGCGTCCTCCGGCTCGTGTTTCGTGTACGCTGGCGCCGCCGACGACGGTGGGCGCGCTTTCTTCGCTTCCGGATCGTCCTACGTCGGCGCGCCAAGCAGTGACGAAGGTCTCAACCTGTACGAATGGTCTACCGGCACCGGTCTGAAGGTCGTAAGCGTTCCCCCTGGCAGCACGACACCAGTCACCCCAAGCGGGAGAACCGCGTTCGGCGCGCCCGTCGCGCACGGCGCAGAACGATGCCAACGCGACTCCACAAACCTTCGGCACGCAGTCTCCCCCGACGGATCACACGCCTTCTGGACCTACGTCCCGGAACCAACGGAAAAAGAACAGGAACCCCCGACTCGTCTTTTCGTGCGGGTCAACGGCAGCGAAACCTTCCAACTTGACGCGCTCCCGTCCACGCAGAAACACGAAAAAGCCGGTATAGGCCCAGCAGGCAACGCGCTATTCCAGACCGCGAGCACCGACGGGACTGTCGCGTACTTCACCGACCCCAGTCGGCTGACCGCCACATCGCACGCATCGAAAACGTCGATCGATCTCTACCGATACGACCTCGGC
This sequence comes from Solirubrobacteraceae bacterium, assembly GCA_049584155.1. Classification (GTDB taxonomy): domain Bacteria; phylum Actinomycetota; class Thermoleophilia; order Solirubrobacterales; family Solirubrobacteraceae; genus Palsa-744. The sequence continues at coordinate 16,990 of JBAUXH010000333.1, read as the reverse complement.
GCCACGGAACCCCTCACCGACCTCACCAAGGGAGTCGCTGCTGAAGTGCAAGGCGTCATCGGCGCCAGCGATGACGGCTCTTACGTGTACTTCGTCGCGAAGGGCGTCCTGTCCGAACAGGAAAACCTGGCGGGCGAGAAAGCCGAACCTGGCGTCGACAACCTCTACGTGTGGCACGACGGGAAAACGGGCTTCATCGCGGCGCTCGCCGTGGAAGACCACGAAGACTGGAGTGCCCAACCCAAGACCCTAACCGCCCGAGTCACAGCAGATGGCAGGCACCTCGCATTCCTGTCAAACGAAGCCAGAACACTCGCTGACTACAACAACACGATCGCGAGCGGCAACCATTGCGAACTCCAAGGAACGGCCGAACCGCACCTCGTCGGCCGGCCTCTCTGTGCCGAGGCGTTCGTGTACGACGCCGAAGGCGGCACGCTGACGTGCGCTTCGTGTGACCCGTCGGGTGGGCGGCCGCTCGGACCGGCCACCGTGCCGGGTTGGACGAACCCGTATGAAGGGCCGCGGTATCTCTCCGATGACGGCTCCCGCATGTTCTTCGAAACCTACGATGCTCTTACGCCCGCGGACAAAAGCACCCAGCGCGACGTCTATGAGTTCGAGCAGGCCGGCTCGGGGAGCTGCACCACCGAAAGTCCAGCCTACGACCCGACGTCGAATGGATGCCACTCGTTGCTCTCGAGTGGCACGAGCGAAGACGAATCCTATTTCGTCGATGCCTCCGCCGATGGAGGTGACGTGTTTATTTCCACACGCAGCCCGCTCCTGCGTGTGGATACGAACGAAAACTACGACGTGTATGACGTACGCGCAAACGGCGGGTTCCCCGAACCAGCCGAACCGACCAACTGCCTGCAAGAAGCGACGTGCAAAGCGCCCGCCGTCCTCCCCACGAACCCGTTCGCCCCGGCGAGCAGTGCGTTCACCGGCGCGGGCAACCTGGTAACGCCGGGCGGACCGCCGAAACACTCGACACCCCCACCACCAACACGGGCGGAGAAGCTCGCCAAAGCGTTGAAGCAGTGCAAGAAGAACAAGCGCAAGCGTAAGCGGGTGGCATGCGAACGAACGGCACGGAAGAAATACGGGAGGACAAAATGAGCGCCACCATCACTGCCGTCTGTAGGGGCGCGGCTCAACAGGCAACCACCGCAATCCTCGCGGCAGCGGCCGCCACGATCCTGCTCGCACTATCCGCATCGTCCGCCCGGGCCGCCGTGGCGGCACCGGCCTGGAGTATCGAATCAGTCGCTGCTCCCACGCACTTCATACCGGGCGATGAAACCGGCGACGCCGAATACGGCGTCCATATTACAAACAGCGGCGCCCAAGCCACGGATGAAAGTCCGCTCACGCTCGTTGACAGGCTCCCCACAGGACTAAAAGTCGGCACAGTAAGACTGGTCGGACGAGATGCCGACGACAGCGCCGCCTGCAGCTCGACGGTCGCAAGCGGAGCCGCGACCGTCACGTGCGACGTCACCCTGGGCCCTGGACACATCCTTTCAGCCCGCCAGCCAGGGCAAGATCTGACCCTGTCGATCACAGTCGCCTTACCCCCGGACCTGTCGGGCCCGCTAATCAACCGCGTCGAAGCAAGTGGCGCCGGCGCGCCGCTCGTCTCAACACAGTCAGAAAACACCGCGAGCGCTGAACCCGCCGAGACCGGCTTCGAGTACTTCCACGCCGAAGTTACCGATGTCGACGGCGCACCCAACACTCGGGCCGACTCTCACCCATATCAGTACACAACAGCATTTGCGGTCAACACAGCGCTCAGAGCCGAACGAAAGGCCCTACCCACCCCGAGCGACGTGAAGGACATCGAAGTCGGGTTGCCCCCCGGCCTGATCGGGAACCCAACGGTCTTGGAACGCTGCACCGCTCGCGAGTTCAACACAAAGCACGTCATCGGAAGGAACGAATTCGCCAACGGCTGTCCCGCGGGCGCGACGGTCGGACTCGTCGAGGTCCAACAGATCGAAGGAGGCGTCGCTGGGTCAACATATCCACTGTTCAATCTGGTGCCGCCGAAGGGGATGCCGGCGCAGTTCGGATTCGAGGTGCTGGGTCTTCCAATCTACATCGACACCAAGGTGCGGGCGGGTGGAGACTATGGGGTCACGGCGTATCTGGAAAACGTGACGGAGGCGGAACGCATCGGGGCGGCGCGCGTGATGCTGTGGGGGACGCCGGGTGATCCGAGCCATAACGCTATGCGAGGTGACTGCGGGCTATTAGAAGAAGGCTCTTGTCCGTCGGGTCTGCCGTCGGTGAAGCCGTTTTTTAGGTTGCCGAGTTCGTGTGAAGTGTCGGCGGGTACGTCGATGAGTTTTGATACGTGGCTTGATCCTGGTGTGTTTGTGGATGCTGTTGCGGCGGAACCCACTCCGACGGGGTGTGATGAACCGGATTTCAGTCCGTCGATCACGGCGAAACCGAGTACGGGGGTTGCGGATAGTCCGTCGGGGTTGCATGTTGATCTGCATTTGCCGCAGGCCGCGCATGAAGATCCGGAAGGGTTGGGGGAGGCGGATTTGCGGGATGCGTCGGTGACGTTGCCGGAAGGGTTTGTTGTGAATCCGGCGTCTGCGGGTGGTCTTGTGGGGTGCTCGGAGGCACAGGTCGGCTACCTTGGCGTCAAAGAAGGCCGGCAGCGTTTCACGCCGGCTGCTGCGGAATGCCCGGATGCGTCGAAGATCGGGACGGTTGAGGTTGATACGCCGCTGGTGGATCACCCGTTGCCGGGCGCGGTGTTTTTGGCTAGGCAGACGGAAAACCCGTTTGGTGGCTTGTTGGCGATCTACATCACGGTCAACGACCCCGTCAGCGGGGTGGTCGTGAAGCTCCCCGGTGAAGTGAGGGCGGACCCGTTGACCGGGCAGCTCACGACAACTGTGCAACAGACACCCCAGTTGCCGTTTGAAGATTTCAAGCTTGACTTTTTCGAAGGGTCCAGGGCGCCTTTGCGGACCCCGGCGTTGTGCGGTACGTATACGACGTTGACATCGTTGACGCCGTGGACGGCGCCCGCGTCGGGGCCGCCCGCGACGCCGTCGGACTCGTTCACGGTCACGTCTGCTCCTGGTGGCGGGGCGTGCCCGGTGAGCGTTGCGGCGGAGCCGAACACCCCGAGCTTCCAGGCCGGTGCGGCGGACCCGACGGCTGGTGTGTTCAGTCCGTTGACGGTCAACCTTGAACGCGCGGATGACTCGCAGAACCTGAGCCAGATCGTGGTCACGCTCCCGCCGGGTGCGAGCGGAAGGCTGGCCGGGGTCCCGCAGTGCACTGACGCCCAGATCGCTGCCGCGCAGGGTCGTGATCATCCCGGGGAAGGAGCGGCGGAGCAATCGAACCCGTCCTGTCCGTCCTCCTCGATGATCGGGACCGCGACCGTCGGTGCGGGCGCGGGCCCCGACCCGTTCTACGCCACGGGGAGGGTGTATTTGGCTGGCCCGTATAAGGGTGCGCCGTTTAGCCTCGCGATCATCACCCCTGCTGTCGCGGGCCCGTTCGACCTCGGTACCGTCGTTGTCCGTGCAGGGTTGTATGTCAACCCGAGTACGGCGCAGGTCACGACGAAGTCAGATCCCATCCCGAGCATCCTGCAGGGTATTCCCTTGGATGTCCGTTCGATCACGGTGACGGTGGATCGTCCGGGGTTCATCGTGAACCCCACCAGTTGCAACCCATTGACGATCACTGGGGAGGAGGTCTCAACCCTCGGGCAGGTCGCATCGTTGTCCGGTCGTTTCCAGGTCGGGTCGTGTCAGAACCTGAAGTTCACGCCACAGTTCACGGTCTCTACGACGGGAGCGACCTCTAAAGCGAAGGGTGCGAGCCTCAGCGTAAAGGTCGCCTATCCCACAGGATCACTGGGGACACAGGCCAATATCGGGCGTGTCGATCTGCAACTACCAAAGCAGCTCCCTGCGCGCCTATCGACGTTGCAGAAAGCGTGTACCGAAGCACAGTTCAACACCAACCCAGCCGGTTGCCCCACAGCATCCATGATCGGGACGGCGAAAGCGATCACACCACTGTTGAGCAGTCCCCTCACGGGTCCCGCGATCTTGGTGTCGCATGGTGGTGCGGCGTTCCCGGATGTCGAGTTTCTGCTCCAGGGCGAAGGCGTACTGGTGATCTTGGACGGCAAGACACAGATCAAGAAGGGCATCACCTACAGCCACTTCGAAACAGTCCCCGACCAACCCATCACCACCTTCGAAACAACATTCCCACAAGGCCCCTACTCCGTCCTTGCAACAGACCTACCCGCGAGCGCGAAGAACAGCCTCTGCGGACAAGCACTAACGCTACCGACCACCCTCACAGCCCAAAACGGCGCCATCATCACCCAGAACACCAAGGCAACCGTCACGGGGTGCGCGAAGACCAAGATCCTCACCCGCGCACAGAAACTCACCATCGCCCTGAAGGCCTGCCACAAGAAGCCCAAAGGCTCAAAGCGCAAAGCCTGCGAACGCCAAGCCCACAAGAAATACGGGCCGCTGAAGAAGAAGAGGACCAAGAAGTAGGACGACTACTACGTGGGTTCGTGAGTTAGGGCGCACTGCCTGGATCGGCGACCCATTGGCTCGTGAAGTTGAGGACCGTGGCAAGCCGGTCGAAGTGCTGGTCGTAGTGGAGCACTGCGAAGCCGCGCTCGGCGGCCGCGGCAGCTATGAGCGCGTCCGGCACGCGCACGCGATGAGCCCCGGGCGCGCCCCGTGCAGCCAGCTCACGGATGGCCGAGATCGCGGCGTCCGTCACCGAGCGGGTGATCGGGGCCTGTCGCAGGCCGGCCAGTGCGCCGGCGACTGTCTCGACGTGCTCGCGATCGCGCGAGTCGTTCAGCAGCTCGAGCGTGATCACAGGACACCCGATGAGGTCTCCGGAGTGGGCGGCGGTCTTCCACTGGGGTGCCACCGCCGGGTGAGACGCCCGCGCCCAGGCGGACGTGTCGGCGACCCACGGGCCGTCGCGCCAGCTCAGCGCCACGCGCGGTCTCGCATGTCGCCCAGGCCCTCCAAGTCGAGCCCGGAATCCCCGTCGGCGGCACTGATCAGAAAGTCGCGCGCGCGGTCCTCCGCGTCGCGGTCGCGATCGAGCGCGGCGGCGCCGCGAACCGCGAGCGCGTGGACGATCTGGGAGGAGGGGATGCCCGGACCGAGCACGCCGCGACCGCGCGTGATCGCGCGGTCGAGCTCCGGGTCGCGGGGAACCTGGATGCGTGGGTGCCGAGTCGTCACCCAACCAGTGTACCCGCTAGCGGACACCATCTTGGGAGGCGGGGGAATCGCGTCGTTCTCATTCGAGAGAGTTACTCTCTCTCCACCGACCGCATCTCGACTGTGGGACAGTGTTCGGCCGAAGGGGCCCGCCAGCTAACGAGACCCGGCAGGGGCAAGCCCGCTATGTGCTCGGGAAGCGCGCCAGGCCGCGAATGATCTCGGGTTGGCGGCGCTTCCAGTACGCGGCGATCGTGGCGTGATCCTCGGGGAGCATGTCGTCCTCGTCCACATCGTCGAGATAGCCGAGGGCCTCGACGGCGTGTCCGATGCTCGGGTGCTCCGGCGGGATCTGGTAGCGGGCCATGTAGAGACCGATGCCTTCCTCGACGGTTCGCCCGGTCAGTTCCTCGATGCGCTTGAGGTCGAAGTAGTCGCGCAGCTCACCCCTGTCGCCGATGACCTTGACCTTCATCGCGAGGATGTCCGAGAGGCCGGACACGAGGATTCCCGCGCGTGTCAGGGGCTCGTCGAGATCGACCTGATCGTTGGCGTCCAGAAACTGCAGCTTGGCGCCGCGTAGCAGCCCGTTGAGGGTGCCGGGCGCGCGAGCGCTCACCGCGAACGACCCGAGTTCCGAAAGGCGCAGCTCCAGCGCAGCGAGGTCGAGTGTGGGGTCTTTGTAGAAGAAGTCGAGATCGCGACTCTCGCGGTGATGCAGGTGAATGGCGAGCGCCGTCCCACCCGCGAGCCGGCAGTCGGCAGGCAGGACGGGAGCGATGCGCTCCCACGCCCAGGCCGTCTCGGGCGGCAGGATCTTCGTGATCTCAGCGGGCAGCGTCATCGCGACTCCGAGCGGCGGCGTAGTTCAGCGCCAGCGCGCGGCGACGGGGCGATATGCCGCGTGTGCGGGCGGCATGGCGCCAGTCAGCTTCGGTGAGGTTGGCCGCTCCCCAGGCGAGACCCTCGGGGTCGCCTGCGCTGAGCAGTCGCCGGGCGATGTAGCGGCCGGAGCGTTCGATGTCGAGCTGCGAGGGTGCCGTGTTCCAGAACAGGTGTCTGAGCCTTGTGGGAACACGCCGAGGACCGGAGGCCTGGGAACGGCGCTCCCGCGGTCGTGTGCCCGCAATCCGCCCGGCGAGTTGCTGCCAGCGCGGCGATCTATAGTCGAGGCGAATCAGATCGAACGTGCGGGCGCGTCCAGCGGGCAGTATTTGCCTTTCGACGCTCACGAGCCCCTGTTTGTGCAGCGAGTCGATCGCGCGACTCGCGGTCGTTGGGGAGACACCGGCGCGCTCGGCGGCCGTTCGCGCGGAGGTCAGGCCGAGCGGAGCTCGGGACAGTGCGCTCAGGACCCTTGCTTCGACGGGAGTAAGGCCGGGTATGGGAGGGGGAGCGACGCCCAACTCCCCGCGCAGACGCGCCGCATCCGCGGGAGCGAGCCGCATGCGCCCATTCTCCTGGCGCGCGTCGAGCCCGAGCCGCTCGATCGCGCGCACCACCCGTGGGAGGCTGGTATTGAGTTCGCGAGCGAGGCCGGCTGCCGACATAGTACTGTCCATATCGTTATTTTAGCGGCTGCTCAGGTCGTGGCTCGTGGCATCAGGCAGTCGTGGGACGCATTCCACGCCGAAACCGTGGGCTTTGCCGACACCACGGTCCTTACAACACCTTGCAGCGGTCGAAAGGCGCCTACCAGACGACAGGCACGTCATAAGCGGGGAAGGCGCGGTCGCCGGTGACGATCTCGCAGCCCTCCAGCCGGGCCTGGGCGATCAGTAGGCGGTCGAACGGGTCGCGATGATGAAAGGGCAGCTCGCCGACGGCGTGAGCGTGTCGAGCTGTGATCGGCAACATCTCGGTTTGCGCTTCGTCGATGCGCTCGAGCAGATCGGCGGGAGCGTCCAGCTTGCCGACTGAGCGCTTGATCGCGACCTCCCAGACGCTCACTACGCTGACGACGAGCTGTGAACCCGGTCTCTCGATTGCCTCTTCGGCTGGACGAGACAGGCGTCCGTCCGCGAACAACAGTGAGAGCAGAGCATGCGTGTCGAGCAGGAGCCTCACTCGTCGTCGATCATGCCGAACGCGCGCTGCAGATCCTCCGGCAGCTCGTCGAAATCGTCGGGTATGTGACCCTTGCCCTTCCAGATGCCCTTGAGCGCCAGCAGGCCGCTCGGCTTCTCCTCATAGGGGACGATCTTCGCGACCGGATGCCCCGAACGTTCGACGATCACGTCCTCGCCCCGGCGCGCCTGCTCGACCAGGCGCGAGAGTTGGGTCTTGGCTTCGTGCATGCCCACGCGCGTCATACGCGAACCATCGTAGCGGACTTAGTCTAGCTTAGCTAAGCTGGCCAAGTGGTCAGATGCGCACCACTGCGACCTCCGCGGCGCCGACTGCTGCGGTGACCGGTGCCAACAACGCCCTCGGTGGGACCGGCTATGGGTCACCCCTCAAAGCCCGCCCCCGCGAATAACCCCCTGCAAATACGCTCGCAACCGTGGTAGGAGCCAAAGGGCGTCCGCTAGACTGCGCCGCGGGCAAGCGCCGGCTGCCGGACACGCTCTCCACGCCGGAGAGAGAACCCCGAAATCCGCGCCCCAGAGCCGAATTTCGCGCCTAGGCGCAGACCGACGCATCCCCTACCTGACCGATGAGCATCTTCACCTACCTGACAGGCTTCGGTGGCCGCGACATGGCGGTCGATCTCGGCACCGCGAACACGCTCGTGTACGTGCGCGGGCGCGGGATCGTGCTGTCCGAGCCGAGCGTCGTCGCGATCGACTCGCGCACCGGCGAAGTGCATGCCGTCGGGATCGAGGCCAAGCGCATGCTCGGGCGCACGCCCGGCACGATCCAGGCGATCAGGCCCCTGAAGGACGGCGTGATCGCCGACTTTGACGTGACCGAGGAGATGCTCCGCCACTTCATCCAGAAGGTCCACCAGAACCGCTGGGCGCACCCGCGCGTGGTCGTGTGCGTGCCCTCCGGTGTCACCGGCGTGGAGAAGCGCGCGGTCGAGGAGGCCTGCCTGTCGGCCGGGGCGCGCACCGCGTATTTGATCGAGGAGCCGATGGCCGCCGCGATCGGGGCAGGGCTGCCCGTCGGCGAGCCGACGGGGTCGATGGTCGTGGACATCGGCGGGGGCACCTCCGAGGTGGCCGTGATCTCGCTCGGTGGGATCGTCGTCTCGCAGTCGATCCGCGTCGGCGGCGACGAGATGGACGAGGCGATCATCAACTACGCCAAGCGCGAGTACAAGCTCTTGATCGGCCAGCAGACCGCCGAGGAGCTCAAGCTCGAGATCGGCTCGGCCTCTGTGATGGCCGAGGAGCTGCAGGCCGAGATCCGCGGACGCGACATGGTCTCTGGGCTGCCCAAGACGGTTGTGCTCACCAGCGAGGAGATCCGTCAGGCGCTCGAGGAGCCGGTGAGCCAGATCGTCGACGCCGTCAAGGAGACGCTCGACCGCACCCCGCCGGAGCTCGCCTCGGACATCATGGATCGCGGGATCATGCTCGCCGGCGGCGGCTCGCTGCTGCAGGGTCTCGATGAGCGGTTGCGCGAGGAGACGCAGATGCCCGCGCACCTGGCGGAGTCGCCGTTGACGTGCGTCGCGGTCGGCTCGGGTCGCTCGCTGGAGGAGTTCGAGGCGATCCACCGCTCCAACCGCTCCAACCGCAACTCGCGCAACCGGCGCCGGCGGTAAGGCGCCTGTGGCAGGCTCGACCAACCGGGGGTACTCTGTCCCATGAACGCTTCGGAAGGCCCTGACTCGTGTATGACAAGACGGTCCGGCGTCGACGTGTGGTGCTCGCGCTGCTCGTCGTGCTCTCCCTGATCCTGCTGACCGCCTACTTCGGCGAGGCTTCGGGCGGGCGCCTGCACTCGGTGCAGCGCGGCTTCCTGACGGTCGTCTCCCCGATCCAGGACGGCGCCAACAAGGCGCTGAAGCCCGTGCGCGACCTGTTCGGCTGGTTCGGGGACACGCTGCACGCCAAAGGCCAGAACGCCGAACTGCGCAAACAGGTCGCGACGCTGCGTCGCGAGGTCGTCACCGAGCGCGTCGATCAGCAGTCCTACCACCAGCTGCTCACCATGTTCCACCTCGACAACCAGCTGAGCATCGCCGACTACCGCCCCGTGACGGCGACGGTTGTCGGCAAAACGCCGAACATCTGGTACTCGACCGTCACGATCGACAAAGGGACCTCGGCGGGAGTGCGGGTCGAAGACCCCGTGATCAACGATGAAGGACTCGTCGGCAAGGTCACGCTCGCCGCCCCCGACGGCGCCCAGGTAAGCCTCATCACCGACAGTTCGATGGGCGTCAGCGCACGCATCGGCTCCTCCTCCGCGACCGGCATCGTCCAGCCGAAGGTGGGCGACCCCAACGATCTGCTGCTCCAATACCTGCCGGGTGGCACGGCCGCCCTCAAAGGCGAATACGTCTACACCTCCGGCACCGTCGCGAGCCCCGACGACTCGCTATACCCGCGTGGCATCCCGATCGGGCAGGTGACTTCGGTCGATGAAGAAAGCGCGTACGAGTCGGTCAACGTGCACCCGCTCGCGAACCTACGCAACCTCGACGTCGTGCAGGTGCTAACAGCCGCCGCAGGCTCACAGCCCGCGCGGCTGAGCAGCCTCCTGTCGAGCATCCCCGCCGGTGGGCATCCGAGCACCGAAACCGGGACCGCCGGTCAGTTGGCCTCCACCGGAGTTGGTGGATGAGCACAAACACCCAACCCCCACAGGTTCTCCTATGAGCGAACAGGGCATCTCCGGCGGACTGATCACGCGCATCGCCGCGCTGTCACTGGTCATCGTGTTCTTCCAGGCGGGCGTCGTCTCCGAGGTGCCGGTGTTCGGCGTGACCGTCGACCTGTCACCGCTGCTGGTCGCGTTCATCGGACTGCTGTGCGGCTCCACGGTCGGCGCCGCGAGCGGGTTCGCCGTCGGGTTGCTCGTCGATCTCGCGCTCGTGCAGACGCTTGGGTTGACCTCGCTGGTATTCACGCTCGTCGGCTACTGGTGCGGGCGGCTGCGCGAGCTGCGCGACCCGCAGGCGGCGCTGACGCCGCTGTTGGTGGGCGCCTGCGCCACGGCTGCCTCACTCGTGATCTACTCGCTGATGGAGTTCATGCTCGGCGTCGACGCCCCCGTCAGCCTGGAGCTGTTGCGCCAGATCGTGCTGGGCGTGCTCGTCAACACGATCGTCGCGCTGCCGATGTGGGTGCTCGTGCGCCGCTGCCTGATCGGCGGTCTGCCCGAAGATCCCCGCCGGCGACGCCGACGCGCCTACACGACCGGCGGGTTGAGCCCGCTGTCGAGAACGTAGGCGGTCAGACCGTATGAGCGTGATCGAAGGCTTTCGCTCCGGCGATAGCACCGGCGGCGGGTCCAGCGGGTCGGCCGGTGCTACCCGCATGCCCCCCGTCTCGCCGCAGATGGCCTTTCGCGTAGCGATCCTCGGTGGGATTGCGGTCGTGATGTTCGGGGTGATCTTCTTCCGCCTGTGGTACCTGCAAGTACTCACCGGCGAACGCTACGTCCAGGAAGCTGCGCTCAACAGCGTGCGCGACCTGCCGATCGCCGCCCCGCGCGGACAGATATTTGACCGCGAAGGTAAGCCGATCGCCGCTAGTACGGTCGCCAATGCGGTGCAGATCGTGCCCTCCGCGCTGCCGCCCGCGGGAGCGCCACGCCTGGCGTTGTACCGGAGACTGGGGGGGTTGTTGGGGATGAGCGCCCAGCACGTCGAGGCGCTCGTGATCAAGGGCCGCACCGCCCTGCCCTACGCCCCGGTGACGATCAAGACCGACGCCGGACGCGGCGTGCTGACCGTGCTCGCCGAGCGCCAAAACGAGTTTCCAGGCGTCACCCAGCAGCCCGTCTCGATCCGCTCCTACCCCTACGGGGAAATGGCCGCGCAGGTGCTGGGCTACGTCGGCCAGGTCTCCGAACGAGAGCTGAAGCTGCGCCCGTTCGCCGGCGTCAAGCAGGGCACGGTCGTCGGTCAGGAAGGGTTGGAGTACTACTACGACCGCTATCTACGCGGTAATGATGGGGTGCAGCGCGTGCAGGTCAATTCCGAAGGCTATCCCGAGCCCACGCGCCTGCAGCCGACGCCCCCCAAGGCCGGCTACAGCCTCAAGGTCACGCTCGGCCTCGGCTTGCAGCACGAGGCCGAAAAAGCGCTGCTGCAGGGGATCGAAAACGCCCGCGCGGGCGGCAAACCGGCGACGGCGGGCGCGTTCACGGCGCTGAACCCGCTGAACGGAGAAATCCTCGCGATCGGCTCCTATCCGAGCTTCGACCCGAACAAGTTCGCCAAACCGCTGACGCAGCGTGAATACGCCGAACTCGAGGGCAAGGCCGGTGCCTCCGGCGGCGAAGAAGCCCCCGCGCGGCTGACCGACCGCGCCGTCAACGGTGCCTACCCGACGGGCTCGACGTTCAAGCCCTTCACCGCGATGGGGGCCCTGGAAGCGGGGGTTATCAACCCCAGTGAGGGACTCGGGGCGGGGCAGTGCATCCATGTCTCTACCGAGCAGTTCTGCAACGCCGGCAAGGCCGACTACGGCCCAGTGGGGCTCGTCGAAGCGCTGAAGGTCTCCTCGGACACCTACTTTTTCGAAGTCGGAGAGCTCGCCAACCATTACCACGAAGTGATCCAGAACATGGCCCGCGAGCTGGGCGTCGGCCACACGACCGGGATCGACCTGCCGAGCGAGATCCAGGGCACGATCCCCGATCCGGCGTGGCGCGCCCGACAGAACCGTCTGCAGGAAAAGTGCGAACACAAAGCCCATCACGGAACGTGCGACATCGTCGCCGAAGTCAGGCCCTGGAGCGTGGGCGACAACATGGACCTCGCGGTCGGTCAGGGCGATCTACTGACCTCACCGCTGCAGATGGCGGTCGCCTACTCGACCCTGGCGAACGCGTTCATGCACGGCGGCTACGGCACGGTCGTGCGCCCGCATCTGGGGAAGGAGATAGACGAAGCCAACGGCGGGCTCGTGCAGAGCCTGAACTTCCCGCCGGCGCGCCACGTGCGCCTGAACTACTCGGACCTCAGCCTCGTGATGGAAGGCATCCACGAGGCCGCCAGCCAGCCGGGCGGCACCTCAGCAGACGTGTGGAGCGGCTGGAACCAATCCCAGCACCCCGTCTACGGCAAGACGGGCACGGCCGAACACGCCGGCAAGGAAGATCAGTCCTGGTACATGTGCCTCGTCGGTGATCCCCGGCGCCCGATCGTGATCGCCGTCACCGTCGAACAGGGTGGGTTCGGTGCGGAAACCGCGGCGCCGATCGCGCGACTGATCGCCTCGAAGTGGTTCGGCAAGCCCGAGCAGTTCGTCTCCGGGACCTCCAAGACGTTTTGAGCCTCTCATGAGCACCCTCAGCCCAATCAAACCGCCCGAGCAGGCGCCGGCCGTCTCCTCCCCACGCGCCGTGACGTTCCCGCTGGATCCGTTGCTGACGCTGGCCGTGATCGGCCTCGCGATCGCCTCTGTCATGACGCTCGGCGCCGCCACCCGCAACGTCGTGCCCGGTGACCCCGGCTACTACGTAAACCGCCAGGTCGTCTACCTCGTGCTGGGAGGGTTGCTGATGCTCGTGCTCGCGCGCGTGGACTACGGCCGCCTGCGGCCCCTGAAAACCGCGATCTACGCGCTGCTGATGGCGAGCATCCTGGCGGTGCTCGCGGTCGGTCACGCCGCCAAAGGCTCGCAGCGGGCGATCAGCCTGCCGTTCTTCTCCTTTCAGGCCTCCGAGCTCGGCAAGGTGCTATTGATCGTCGCGCTCTCAGCGCTCGTGGTCGATCGCGCGCGGCGGTTGCGCGAGCGCGACACGACCGCGCGGGTGATGCTCGCGGCGCTCGTGCCGGCGATGTTCGTGATCGCCCAGCCCGACCTCGGCTCGGGCATGGTCTACATGGTGATCGCATTCGTGCTGCTGTTGGTGGCGGGCACGCCCGCCCGCCAGCTCCTCGGCCTGTTGGCGCTCGTCGCGGTGTCGCTGACGATCGTGCTCGTGGCCGCTCCAGCGGCCGGGGTGCATGTGCTCAAGACGTATGAGACCGAACGCCTGACGGCGTTCCTGCACCCCTCGAACGACCCGCGGAAAGAGGGTTATCAGCAAGAGGAGTCGAAGATAGCGATCGGCTCCGGTCAGAAGACCGGGCGCGGTGCAGACTCCACCCAGATCCGCTTGAACTTCGTCCCCGAGGATCACACCGACTTCGTGTTCGCCGCCGTGGGCGAGCAGTACGGGTTCGTGGGGGCCGGGCTCGTGCTGTGTCTGTACGCGCTGTTGATCTGGCGCACGCTGCGCATTCTGACGATGTCCAAGGACCTGTTCGGGTCGCTTCTCGCTGCCGGGGTAGCGGCTATGCTGATGTTTCAAGTGTTTGTAAACGTGGGAATGACCATTGGGATCATGCCCATCACCGGCGTCACGCTGCCCCTGATGAGCTATGGCGGCTCGTCGGTGATCACAACGCTTCTGGCCGTAGGTCTGCTGCAGTCAATCTACGTCCGGGCCCGCGCCTCGGCTGCGCTGAAGGGCCGCGTGCCACTTTATTAGACATGACAAATATAAGACTGGATCGAAAAATTGAAAAAGCAAGTGCTTGTCAGCGTCGACCGCGCGGAGACGCGCGTCGCGCTGCTGGAGGCGACCGGAGCACCGGGCGCCGCGAAGTCCTCCTCGTCCCGCGCCCGCAGCAAGGGTGGTGGCAAACCGGGAGCCGGCTATCGGATAGCTGAGCTGTACATCGAGCGCCGCGGCGGGCGCTCGATCGTAGGCAACATCTACAAGGGCAAGGTCGACAACGTCTTGCCCGGCCTGGAGGCCGCGTTCGTCGACATCGGCCTAGAGAAGAACGGCTTCCTGCACGTCGATGAGATCGTGCTCCCCGGCGTGGACGTCGGCCGCCGCGGGCGCGGCGGCGGGCACAAGATCGCCGAGCTGCTCAAACCCGGACAAGAGATCGTCGTGCAGGTCATCAAGGATCCGCTGAAGACCAAGGGCGCGCGCCTATCGATGGAGCTGACGATCGCCGGGCGCTACATGGTCTACGCCCCCACCGGCGAGGGCATCGGCGTCTCGCGGCGCCTGGAGGACAAAGAGCGCGAGCGGTTGCGCCGCCAGACGGCCAAACTCGACCTCGGCGGCGGCGGAGCGATCGTCCGGACGGCCGCGCACGGGGCCAAGCGCGAGGACTTCGAACGCGAGCTCAAGTACCTGCACAAGCTGCACGAGGTGCTCGTCAAACGCGTAGAGGAGACCCAGGCGCCGGATCTCGTCTTTCAGGAGGCCGACCTGTCCGTGCGCGTCGTACGCGACATCTTCTCCGAGCACTTCGAGCGTGCGATCGTCGACGACGAGCAGCAGCACCACCGGCTCGTGTCGTTCTTCGCGCGTACCGCCCCCGAGCTGGTCGAGCGAGTCGAGCTATGGGAAGAGACGGACAACAAACCGCTGTTCGAGGCCTACGGCGTCGACACGGCGATCGAAGGCGTGATGTCCCGGCGCGTGGACTTGCCCAGCGGCGGCTACCTGATTATCGACTACGCCGAGGCGCTGACGGTGATCGACGTCAACTCCGGCAGCTTCATCGGCCGCGGCAAAGGCGCCGCGCTGGAGGACACGATCACCAAGACCAACCTCGAGGCCGCCGAGGAGGTCGTCAACCAGCTACGCCTGCGCGACATCGGCGGGATCATCGTGATCGACTTCATCGATATGGCCCGCGCGCGCAACCGCGACGCGGTCATGAAGACGCTGCGCAAGACCCTCGACGAGGACCGCACGAAGACCTTCACCGCCGAGATCTCAAAGCTAGGCCTGGTCGAGATGACCCGCCAGAACGTCACCGAGGGTGTGCGCGAGATCATGAGCCGGCCCTGTCCCACATGCGAGGGTGAGGGCACGATCAAGAGCGAGGAAACGATCGCGATCGAGTTCGAGCGCCGCCTACGCGACGTCGCCCTCGAACACCCCGAGGCCGACGCGCTGCTCGTGCAGATGAATCCGCGCGTATCCACTCAGTTCACCGGACATGGCTCGCGCGTGCTGCACGCGCTGGAGGCCCAGACCGGCAAGTCATTCCTGTTCGAGGGCTCCGAGGGCCTCACGCTCGACCACTTCGCGATCACCTTCGCTGGCACCCGCGAAGAAGTCGAGGAGCGTGCGCTGCCGTTCCGCCAAGGTGATGAGGTGCTCGTCGAGATCGTCGAGCCACACATGTACGACGTCGACGACGCGGTCGCCAAAATCGACGGCTACATCATCTCGATCGCCGGCGCCGCCGTACACGTGGGTGAGAAGCGGATGGTTCGCATCGACCAGGTCGGGCGCACCGCCGCCAGCGCGCTGTTGCTGGACGAGTCCGGAGAGGTCATCACGCCGGCCCCGCGCCCGCCCGCTCCGGCCAAACGCAGGCCGAGGAAACGGGCGTCCTCCAAAGCCGGCGCGAGCGGGTCCGCGCCGGAGGTCGCTAAGTCCAAGTCGGACGCGGCAAAGCTCGCGCAGACAGGGGGCGCGGCAGCGGAGTCCACGGATGCGCCAGAGACCGCGCCCACCGAGCCGGCGGAAGGCAGCGAGGATGCCGTACAATCCAAACCTCGGCGTCGTGGCCGCAGGGGCGGGCGACGCCGTTCGGCTGCCAAGGCCAAGGCCGGAGCGGCCGAGGCGGGCACGGAGTCATAGCACCAGCATCGAAAGGCAGCGACTGAATCGGTATGTATGCGATCGTAAAGACAGGCGGCAAGCAGTACCGCGTCGAGCGCGGCCAGCGACTGCTGGTCGAGCGCCTACCCGCTGCCGAGGGTGAGAGCGTGGTACTGGAGCCGATCCTGTATCGCTCCGAGGAGACCGTGTTCGACAAGACCGGCCTCGCGAAGGTCAAGGTCACCGCCAAGGTGATCGCGCACGAGCGCGGCGAGAAGCTGCGCGTGTTCAAGTTCAAGCCCAAGCGCGGCTACAAGCGTCGTACCGGCCACCGCCAGGAGCTGACCCGGATCGAGGTCACCGAGTTGGCGATGGGCGCAGGCTCGCGGGCCAAAGCCGCCAAAGAGACCGAGGCGACCACCGCGCCGGCAGCGGCGAAACCCGCCGCGGAGAAAGCCGCGTCGGCGAAAGCGTCCACCAAACCCACGGCGGCAAAACCGGCGAGTGCCAAAGCCGCCGGTGCCGCCAAACCGGCCGCCAAAAAAGCCCCCGCCAAACCGAAAAAAGCCGTGAGCAAGGAGACCGACGATGGCTCATAAGAAGGGGCTCGGATCTAGCCGCAACGGTCGCGACTCAAACGCCCAGCGACTAGGCGTCAAGACATTCGCCGGTCAGACCGTCACGGGCGGAGAGATCATCGTGCGCCAGCGCGGCACCAAATTCAAGCCCGGCGCCGGCGTCGGCATCGGCAAGGACGACACGCTCTACGCGCGCGCCGCCGGCACCGTCCAGTTCACCACCGGGCGGCGCGGACGCGTCGTCAGCGTTCTCTCCGCCGACGAGAGCTAAGAAGCGGGCCCCGTCCCTTTTCGGGGGCGAGCATGCTGCACGACCGCGCGCGAATCCACGTCCAGGCCGGCGCCGGGGGCGACGGCTGCATGAGCTTTCGCCGTGAAGCCAAGGTGCCGCGCGGCGGACCCGACGGCGGCGACGGCGGGCGTGGGGGAGAGGTCGTGCTCGTGTGCGACTCCTCGCTGCGCGACCTGCAC
>JBAUXH010000332.1:0-1630 GCA_049584155.1 Solirubrobacteraceae bacterium | reverse complement strand
CGCGAACGCACTTCGAGCACCGCCCTGGCGCTCGGTGGTTTGCCGGCCTCGTAGCCGAAACCGGGGTCGAAGAAGCCCGCATAATGCACCCGGAACTCGCCGACCAGCGGGTTGAACGGCACCATCTCGGCCGCATAGTCGGGCGGGATGGCGACCGCCTCGCGCGAGGCCAGGATGTAGAACTCGTCCGGGTCCAGCACGATGGCACCCGATTGCTGCGGCGCAATAGGATCCCAGAAATCCTCCGGCGCCAGGATGCCGCGCCGGTCGACGTCGATCAGCCCGGTATGGCGCTTCGCCCGCCAGCCGATGCGCCCGCCGCTTTCGCCCTTGAGGTCGATGGAAAGCCCCAGCCCGTTGTCGATATCGGCCGCGCCGTCGACCAGGGGAACCTCCGCATGCAGGCGTTTGAGCTGGGTGTCGGTGAACTGCGGATTGCCGTGGCGCACGCGCAGCTGGTTGAGCCTGGAATTCTTGCGCACCAGCACCGGGAAGGTGCGTGGCGATATCTCGGCGAAGAGCGGCCCGCGATAGCCCGGCTCGATGCGGTCGAAGGCCTGCGCACGGTCGGTGATCAGTCTTGTGAAGACGTCGATGCGCCCGGTGGAGCTTTTCGGATTGGCGATGCCGGAAACCCGCGACGAGAACTCCACGCTTTCCAGCAGCGGCACGACATAGACGCAGCCCGTCTCCAGCACCGCCCCATCCTTGAGGTCGATCGCATGCATGAAGACGTTGTGAAGCTTCTCCTCCACAGTCGCGTTCGCGCCCGGCAGGAAGCTCGCGCGCACCCGCCAGGCGACCGGCCCGAGCCGCAGATCGATGCTCGCGGGCTGGAGCTGCGCCTCGTCGATATCCTCGACTGCCAGGATCTCGCGCCGGGCCCGGATCAGCCGCCTCAGCACGTGGCTCGGCAGGATGCCGGTCGAATGGCGGCCGTAATGCTCGCCGGTTTCCGCCGGAGCGCCTTCGCCGAACAGGGTTTCGTCGCCAGCCATGCGGCGTTTATAGGGGTGCCCTGCGCAGCCGTCACGCCGCCGAAATAACAAAGCTGTGCAAGGCTTCCCGCCGCTTCTGGAGTGCTCAAGCATGCGTACCGGTCCTTCCGCCCTGGCGGCGATTCTCCTCCTGCTCGGTACTGGCGCGGCAGGCGCGTCCTGCTCGGACGCGACCGGGCTCTATTCGGGAACCGCGGCGAGTTCGGACGGCACGAATGTGGAAGTCACGCTCAACCTGTACTGCGAGGGCACGGCGCCCAGGGCGCAGTTCTTCACCTCGGTCGGCGATTTTCCGGGCACGGAGATCAAGGATGAGGGCGGCCATCTGCACATCGCCTTCGACACGCGCGCGGCGCTCGGTTCCATGGACCTGACGCGCAGCGGCGGTGGCCGGCTTTCCGGAATATTCGATCTTGCCGGCGACAAAGGGACGGCGCAGTTCGCGCCGAGCGGTCCCGCGCTGGCGCCGGACGCGATGACGCCGCGCCTGGATCTGACGCCGGACGAATGGCGCGCGGACATCGCCTTCTACGCGCGCGAATTGCCCAGGCATCACGCCAATGCCTTCTTCTCTCTCCCGCGCGAGAAGTTCGCGGCCCAGATCGCCGCTCTCGACAAGCGCGCCGCGAGCG
>JBAUXH010000331.1:0-17570 GCA_049584155.1 Solirubrobacteraceae bacterium | reverse complement strand
CAGGAGGCCGACGCCGCGTATGACGGCGCGCGCCGCCGCGTCGCCGCGTTCGTCGGCACCTCGCCGCGGACGACCGTGTTCACGAAGAACGTCACCGAGGCGATCAACCTCGTCGCCTACGCCTGGGGACGCGGCCAGACCAGCGAGCGCGCGAATGTGGGGCCGGGCGAGACGATCCTCATCACTCAGCTCGAGCATCACGCCAACATCGTCCCCTGGCAGATGCTCTGCCGCGAGCGTGGCGCCACGCTGCGCTACCTGGAGGTCGACGCGCGCGGTGAACTGTCGTTAGAACAACTCGACTCCGAGCTCGCACGGGGCGACGTGCGGCTCGTGGCGTTCTCGCACGTCTCTAACGTGCTCGGCACGATCGTCCCGGTCGCGGAGATGACCGCCCGCATCCGCGCAGCCGGTGCCCTCTCGCTGATCGACGGAGCGCAGGCGGTCCCGCACATGCCCGTGGACGTCGATGCGATCGGCGCGGACTTCTATGTCTGGACCGGCCACAAGGCGCTGGGGCCCACGGGCATCGGCGTGCTGCACGGCCGCGCGGAGATCATGGAGGCCATGGAGCCCTTTATGACCGGCGGAGACATGATCTCCTCCGTCGACTTCCAGTCGGCCACTTGGAACGAGCTGCCTTACAAGTTCGAGGCCGGTACGCCTCCGATCGCCGAGGCGGTCGGGCTGGGCGCGGCCGTCGATTACCTGTCCACTCTGGGCATGGATCGAGTCCGCGCGCACGAGCAGGCCCTGAGCGCCTACATGCTCGAGCGTCTCGCCGAGGTTCCGGGACTGCGCGTCGTCGGCCCGCCCGAGGCCGAGCGCCGGGGCGGTCTGGCGTCGTTCACGATCGAGGGCATCCACCCCCACGACGTCGCCGAGCTGGCCGACCGCGGCGGGGTGTGCATCCGCGCCGGCCACCACTGCGCACAGCCGCTGATGCGCTGCCTGGGCGTCGGCGCCACCGCACGTGCCAGCGTGGGCGTCTACAACGAGCCCTCCGACATCGACGCGCTCATCGCAGCGCTGCTCGCCGGGCGCGAGGTGTTCGGGCTCTGAGCCCGAGGAGCACCCTGACCATGGACGATCTGTACCGCGACTACATCCTCGAGCACTACAAGCGCCCGCACAACTTCGGCGAGCTCGATCCGCACGACTTCGAGGCGCTCGAGCACAACCCGCTATGCGGCGATGAGCTGGGCGTGCATATCCGCGTCGCCGACGGCCGCATCGAGGACCTGAAGTTCCATGGTCACGGTTGCGCGATCTCACAGGCTTCGGCGTCGATCGCCTCGGAGGAGCTGATCGGGATGCAGCTCGACGAGGTCGGCGAGCTCGACGCCGACTGGATGATCGAGCTGTTGGGCATCCCCGTGTCCGCGACAAGGCGCAAGTGCGCGCTGCTCAACCTGAAGGTCGTCCGCGGGGCGGTCACGGGCGACAACGCGTGGCCCGCCTGACGCCCGCGATACAATTCCTAGTTCAGAGCACGGGATTCGTAAACCACCCCGCAGCGAGGAGTCGCATGGCCACGATTGACCGCACCAGGATCGCCAAGCCCAGCCCGATCGTCGAGGACGAGCAGGGCCAGCTGCATGCCCGTCAGGGCATCTCGCGCGAGGTCGTCAGCGAGCTCTCGCGGATCAAGGGCGAGCCCGACTGGATGGCGGAGAAACGGATCAAGTCGCTGGAAATCTTCGAACGCAAGCCGATCCCGACCTGGGGCCCGGATCTCGGCGGGTTGAACCTCGACGATCTCGTGCTGTACTCGCCGCCGACGGCGGGGCGCTTCAACAGCTGGGACGACGTGCCCGAGGAGATGAAGCAGACCTATGAGGATCTCGGGATTCCCCAGGCCGAGCGCGAGCACCTCGCGGGCGTCGTCGGGGTGTGGCGCCAGGAGCCGGTGTATGAGGGTCTGAAGGAGGAGTACGCCAAGCAGGGCATCTTGTTCTGCTCGATGGACACGGCGATCACCGAGTATCCGGAGCTGGTGCAGAAATACTTCATGACCAAGTGCGTGCCCGCGCAGGACAACAAGTTCAGCGCCCTGCACGGCGCGGTGTGGTCGGGCGGAGCCTTCTGTTACATCCCGAAGGGCGTCAAGTGCGACCTGCCCTTGCAGTCCTACTTCCGCATGGAGGGTGCCGGCGAGGGCACCTTCGAGCACACGCTGATCGTCGCCGACGAGGGCGCGGAGGTGAACTACATCGAGGGCTGCACCGCGCAGACCTACAGCGTGAACTCGATGCACTCGGCGGTGGTCGAGATCTTCGTGCACGAGGGCGCGAAGGCCCGTTACACGACGGTGCAGAACTGGTCGAAGGATGTCTACAACCTCAACACCAAGCGTGCGATGGTCGACGCGAACGGCACGGTCGAGTGGGTCGGTGGGTCGATGGGCGCGAAGTACGTGATGCTCTACCCGGGCTCCTACCTGATGGGCGAGGGCGCGCGCGCCGACCACCTCAACGTGGGCGTCGCGGGCAAGGGCGTGCATAAGGACACGGGCGCGAAGGTCGTGCATCTGGCGCCGAACACGACGTCGAACATCCTCGCGAAGTCGATCTCCAAGGACGGCGGCATCATGGGCTACCGGGGCCTCGTGAAGATGGGCCATAACTCGGCCGGCTCGAAATCGCGCGTGCAGTGCGACGGTTTGATGATGGACGGGGAATCAAAATCGGACACCTGGCCGGACATCCAGATCCAGAACCCCCATGTGACGGTCGCGCATGAGGCGACGGTCGGGCGCATCTCCGACGACCAGCTCTTCTACATGGGCTCGCGCGGCTTCACCGAGGACGAGGCCGCGGCGATGATCGTGAACGGCTTCATCGAGCCGGTGACGAAGGAGCTGCCGATGGAGTACGCGGTGGAGCTCAACCGACTGATACAGCTGGAGATGGTCGGAAGCATTGGGTAGCGCTTAATTGCGCGCGCCAACCGACAAAATCGCCGCACCACTGTTCCCGACGAAGATGTCGTGGGTGAACGTCCCCGGCGGGAAGGGCGCGCAGGCCAGCATCATCCAGCGTGGGCGGCCGATGCTGGTGGAGTTCTGGGATTTCTGCCGCCCGAACTCGTTGCGCACGCTGCCGTATGTGAAGGCTTGGCACGAGCGCTACGCCGAAAATGGGCTGCGGGTGATCGGCGTGCACTCCCCCGGATTCGACGCCTCACGCGAGGAGCAGGCGGTCCGGGATGCGGTCGCGCGGCTGGGGATCGAGTACCCGGTGCTGATCGATGGCGATCTGGCGGTTTGGCAAGAGTATGAGAATCTCGGGTGGCCGGCGCGTTATCTATTTGACGGCCATGCGCGACTGTTCGAGTATCACTACGGTGAGGGCGCATATGTCGAAACCGAGATGGCGATCCAGGAGCTGTTGGAGGTCGAGCGCGAGCCGCTAGGACCACAGCGCCCCGAGGACGCTCCGGGCGCGCTACTGGCGCCGCAGACTGAAGACCAACCTGGCGCATACTCGGGCCCATACGAGGCGGGCGGGGTGTGGGCTGTGCTCGACGGAATGGGAACGGTGCGAATCGGCATTACGAGCACGGACGGGGATTACGGCGACATGTCCAAGCCGGCCGCCACGACCGAGCTGGAGGTCTCCCGCCCGGGCGCCTATCCACTGGTCGAGCACGACCGCCACACCGCGGGCCTGCTGGAACTGGAGGTTGGCCCTGGCGTGGAGTGTTACGCGACGTGCTTTACGCCAGGAGCGCTACAGCAGCCCGACTTGACGGAGGATCGAGACTGAGTCCGAGTAGACATCCTTGCGCTTGACCTTGTCCCCCTCAAACGGGATCACGTCCATGCCGTTCCATTCGATGCGCTTGCCCGAGGGCTCCGCCACCAGGTCTCCCCGGCTGAGTGGCTTGACGTGGGTCGCCCTGGCGGTCCACTCCTGCACGACGAGATCCTCGCGCACGTAGAGCCTGCGCGTCTCGAACGCGATGTCGGGCCAGGACTCGAAGATCTGGGCGATGTGCGCGAGCGCCTCGGCGCCCTCGGCGCGCTCGCCGGCCGTGTGATTCTCGAAGACCATGTCCGGCGCGTGCATCGTGGCGATCCGCTCCACATCGTGGGCGTTCCAGGCGTCGTTGTAGGCGGCGATCGTCTCGTGCAGTTGTATGGGCTCGCTGCTCATTTTACGCCCAACCCATCGGCTCATATCCGCTTGAGCGGGGCGCGGAAACAATTAGAACACTGGCGGGCTCATCGCCGTCGTTGCGGACCGTGCGCCGGTGCGTGGGGTCGAGCCGCGCGAAGGTCTCGGCGCGCGTCGGATGATCCTCACCGTCGATGACCAATATCGGATTGCCGCTGAGGATGTAGAAGACCTCCTCCTGGTCGCGGTCGAGCTCGTCGTGTTCGGGGATCTGCTCGCCCGGGGGAATCTCGACGATGTTGACGCCGAATGCCTGCAGCTCGAGCGTGCGGCGAACGAGCTGCCAGTCGCCGGTCGTCTCGCAGTCTTCCCGATGGGCCAGATTGAAACTCATGACGCCTCCTCAAAGCTCTTGTGCTGGGTCCGCCGCATGGGTCTTCTCCTACGTGCCGCTAAGGGATGTGGATGCGACGCAACCAACAGTAGGGAACTTGATCTCTCAGCGCCCGTGGATCTCCGAGAGTGTCTCAATCACGCGGCCGTGGCGTTGGTGTCGAGCAGCAGTGACTTGGGGTATGGCCCTTCCTTGACGAGCTTGCCCTCCTCCCCAGGCGCCCTGGCAAGACCGGGCAGTCCCAGGATGGCCTTGGCGATCGCGGGAATCTGCAGCTCGTTGGCGAATCGCCCGAAGCACTCGTGCATCCCGACGCCGAAGTGCAGGTAATCGTTTGCGGGGCGTGGCACTTTGAAGTCGCCGGGATCGTCGACTACGGCGCCGTCGAGCATCGCCGACTCGGTGGCTGCGAACACGATCGTGCCCGCGGGTACGTTCGTGGCGTGGTGGGTGCCCTCGCCGATGACGCAGTCGGTGCGTGCGCGGCGCAGTAGCCCCGGTCCTTGAGGCGCCAGGCGCATCGCCTCCCACATGTAGGCGCGCACCGCGTCGTCATCGTCGGCTCGTGCCGCCTGCTGTGCGTCCGCGAGCGCCTCTGATCGGTCGAGGAGCGCGTCGATCGCGAGCGTGGTGGTGCTGGCTACCGTCGGTATGAACCCGACGATCAGGCCGATCAGGTTGGTCACGATCTCCTCGTCACTGAAGGCAGTCTGCGCAGCCGCCTGCATCGCGATCAGCCGCCCGAGGACGTCTGCGTCATCGCCCGGCGCGGACGCCGCCTTTCGCTCGGAGACCTGCTGGCGCATGTAGGACAAGAGCCCTTCGGCGGCTGTCTGTGCGGTGGCGTGGATGGCGGGGTCGTTCTTGAGGTTCACGAAGATGTCCTCGAACATCGCGAGCGCCCAGGCGATCATCGTGTCCTCGTCTGGCCCCGGCGTGCCGAACCAACGCCCCATCAGCCGTGCCGGCAGGCGCCTGGAGATGTCGGCGACGTCGATCCGCCCCGTCCTCGCGCCCTCCGCGACGAGCGCCTCGGCGGTCTGGTCGGTGAAGGCGGCGAGCGCGGGGAGGTCCGTGCGGGGGGCCGCTAGCCGCAGGATCGAGACGGCGCGTTCGTACTGGACCGAATCGTCGAGGCCGAGGATGAAGTCTCCGGTGAGTGCCCGCATCTTCGCACCATAGGGCTCGACTCCGAAGGTCTCGCCGTCGCCCAGCACAGCGACCACGTCCGTATAGCGCGTGACGACCGCGATGTCGTGGATCAAGAGCACGGGGCGCACTCGGCGTAGGAGCATGAAGAGCGGCTGAGGATGTTCTTCGACGTGTTGCTCGAGCTCGTGTACGCCCTCGCGTATGAACCTGTCGACGTCGGCGGCGAGCCTTCCGGCGAAGTGCTCAAGGTCCGCTACGAGACTCATGCCACCCCACCTCCGGCTGCGCCGGCCAGGTAGTGCAGGCCGTTGATGCCCGGCACAAAGAAGTACTCGCCGCCCCGCACGGTCACCATTCGTGAGAGCGGCCCCAGCATGAAGGGAGGTTCTCCGGGGATCGTCATCTTGCGCGGCACCTGACCGTCTTGGGGCCCGAGCAGCACGTCCTGATCCTCCCCCAGGCCGAGCGTGTTGCCCTGTCCCAACCACTGCGATTGCACGAACTCGAACTGACGCGCGATGCTCGCCTGCAGACACATGAACAACACGCCCCGATCGACCCCGTCGTCCGCCGCTCCCGGCGGTAGCGGATTGCCGTAGGGGATGCCGCGGCGAATCAGACGGTGGCGGTTGACCAGCTTGCCCTCGAATGGCAGACTGTCGCGCGGGTTGGCACGGCGGATATGACTGCCAACGGGACAGCGCGTACCGCTTGCGTCGTTACCGTAGGAGAAGGCGTTATTGCGCTGTTCGTCGCCGGCGATCCCCGGGTCGGGGTTGGTGGCGGAGAGGTCGAGCGGCGTGCCGTCACGCCAGCGGCCCACCACCTTGGCGGCGAGCAGCTCTTCGCCCCCGGGATACAGCGCTGCGGCGTCGGCGAGCATGGTGCGAAATGCTGCGACGTTCTGGTGGAGCTTGCGGTAGGCCAGGAACGAGCCGTTGCAGCTCAGCTCATCGGGCGGCGGCGCGCTCGGCAGGACACCCTCCTCGTCCTGGTAGCCGAGGATGAACTCGCCCGCGCGTATCGGCCGCCAGCGCCCGCCGGATCGCACCGCTCCACCTCCGGGCGTATCGGCGGCCGGACTGCCCTCGATCGTGGGCTGAGCGAAACCGTCGGCGTAGCCGAAGTGCTCGACGCCCCCGGGCAGCGCCACACCGAGGTCCTCGTATACGACCGTCAGCCCGCCGTTGCGTTCTAGCTGCGCACGAATCTGCCGGTCGTGGGCATCGAGCGCTTCGCGGTGAGCGGCGCTGATCATCACGAGCACATGAATGTCGGTGCTACCGAGCCCACCCTCCCAGCATTCGGGCGCGCTCTCACCGGTGTCGCCGAGCAGCGTCGCGCGGGCCGCCATGCCTTGGCGGAACTCCTCGGGGAAGCCCGCCAGCGTGGCATCCGGCAGGCCGAGCATGCGCAGTCCCGCAAACGTGAGTGCCACGTTCACGCCCGATTCGGGCTTCTGTGACCACTCCGCCGCGATCAGCGCCTCTTCGGCGATCTCCGCGAGCCAGGCCCCTGCGCGCGGCACGTCCACGATCCGCAGGAACAGGTAGCCGGCGAACGGGAGTCTGTATCCGCGCACGACGAAGCCCTGGATGCGTGCCAGGTCGAGTTCGCTCACTGCGCGAACTCCGCCAGGAAGGCGCGCTGCAACTCGGCGGGAGCCATGCGCTGAGCTGTCAGGGTGAAGTCGATCAAATGCCGGCGCGCCTGGAGGTTGCCGGTGACCTGCTCGACGGTGTGTTCGCCGTAGGCGGCAAAGAACAGTGAGCTGTCGAGTTGGTGGGCACGCATATAGGCCGCGAACGCGCTCGCGTCGGTACTTCCGGGATAGCCGGCGCAGTGGCCCCAGATGGCGTCGGCGTGCTCGCCCAGACCGACCCGCAGCGCCTCCAGATAGGTAGCCGGCTCACCGTCGAAGTTGCTGGTGAACAGCAGCCTGCCAAGGTCGAGGTGGTCGCGACGCTGAGGGGGGCCCTCATACACGACGTCCCCCATCACGACCCAGCGCGCGAAGTGAGTACCAGGCACCTGTGCGAGAGGGCTCTTGGCGCCGGACTCCAGGGCGTCGAGCAGCCGCACGAGACTGCTTTCGCGACCGCGCAGGATCGGTGTGAAGACGGTCAGCCCGTAGGCCTGCCCGCATTTGTTGCGCCGGTCTTTCACAGATCTTCCTGCACAGTGACGAGGAACGATTCATAGGAGGCCTTGAACGCCTCGGGCTCCAATCCGGCGGAGCTCTTGACGAACTCTCCGAGCGCGCTGCGCACGCGTGCCGCCGCAAGGATCTCGGTAGTGGTGGCGCCCGGATAGGCAGACCAATAGTGGTTGGCTACTAGCTCGTTGTGTCTGATGTAAGCCTTGAAGGGCTCGACCGGGAGCGGACCGGGGAAGCCGAAGGAGCTACCCCAGATGGCTCGCATGGAGAATGCGACGACCTCGGAGAACGCGTCGATGTACTGATCCCAGGTGCCGTTGAAGTTGCTTTCGAACATCAGGTAGGAGTAGTTCAGCCGCTGACCGCCATCCTCGCCCGGGAAGCGTTTGATGACTACCCAGCGTGCGTAATGGATGAACGACAGCCGCTCGAGGCTGCGCAGCGTCGCTGGTATGTGGCGTCCGATCCAGAACACCAGCCACAACCAAATGGGGCCCCAGCGCTTCACCGGATTCAAGACGGTGATCGCAGTCGCCTTGCCCTCGATGTTCGCCATCAGCGAACAGTATCAGTGGACAGTCCAGAATGATGACTTCGCCAATCGGTTCCTGGGCGGCCTGCGCAGCAACCTCCAGCGGGACACCTGGGTCCCGACGAAACAGTATAGTTTCAGCTTGATGAATTCAGGCGATACCTCCGGGGCCGGCCAATCGGCCAAAACATCAGATGCATCCCATCAGGCAGATGGGGTGTTTCAGGGGGGCGGAGTCAAGGGCATCGCGCTCGCCGGCGCGCTTAAGGAGTTCGCCGACAGCGCCCGACACCCGCAGAATTATGTGCAGGAATGGGTCCAACTGGCCGGGACCAGCGCGGGCGCGATCGTCGCCGCATACCTCGC
This sequence comes from Solirubrobacteraceae bacterium, assembly GCA_049584155.1. Lineage (GTDB taxonomy): Bacteria > Actinomycetota > Thermoleophilia > Solirubrobacterales > Solirubrobacteraceae > Palsa-744. The sequence continues at coordinate 8,850 of JBAUXH010000331.1, read as the reverse complement.
CTGCGGACACACAGTCCAGGAAACCGCCACGCTCATCGACGAAACGGACTTCACCCAGTTTGAGGACTGGGGTCGGGGCGGAAAGATCCTGGGGGGAGCAGTTAACCTCGCCCTCCATCATGGCCTTGCTCACGGCAAGGCTTTCCACGACTGGTTTCGTGACAAGATCGACAACAAGAGCTTTGGCGACATCGAGGATGGCGGTCACACGCTCAAGCTGATCGCGACCGACATCACGCGCCGAGAAATGCTCGTCCTACCCGACTGCCTCGGCAACTATCGACTGAGCAAGGATTCCCCTCCGATCGAGCCTGGGAGTTTCCCGGTCGCCGACGCCGTTCGCATGAGCATGTCGATCCCCTACTTCTTCCAGCCGGTCGAACTGATCCACGACGAAACTGCTCTTCCGTCCACGATCGTGGACGGGGGCGTGCTGTCAAATTTCCCGGTGTGGATCTTCGACGTCGAGGACCGCGACCCGATCAGACCCACGTTCGGCTTCAAGCTCGTTGGCGGCAAGAGCGTCGGCGACGGCCTGAACAAGATCATTCGGGCGTTCGGGTGGCCTGTCGGGATGGGCGCCGACATCTTTCACACCACCACCGAGGCGTGGGACAAGTACTGGGTATTCCATTCGACCTACGTGCGAACGTGCGCGATCTCCACGGGCGACATCGGGACGACCGAGTTCAACCTGACCGACCCCCAAAAGCAGGGGCTGCTCGACTCGGGCAAGGAAGCAGCACAGATATTCCTCGACGAATGGGATCCGGGCAAGTACGTCAACAGCAAAGGGCGGACGTTGGGAGAGGGCGCGCCGCCGGCGTGACCCAAGAGAGGTAAATGCCGTCGGCGCCGGTTCACGCCTACCCGTTCGCGTTTACGCCAAGACCGGTCTGAGCTCGACGTGGGAGCGATCCAGCAACAGCCGTTTGAGCACGGGCGGGCCGGTGTCCTCCACGAGCACGCATGTCCCCGGCCAGTAGGGGGACTCGCCGGGCGTGGGCGTGAGGAAGATCGAGTCATACGTCCAGCAGCCGGAGTTGATCATGCGGGCACCGTCACGCCCGCGCCACTCCGAGGCGGGGTCCTCCGGAAAGGGGCCCGCGCGGTGGGTGTGGCCGAAGACGACGTAGGCGTTGCCGAGGCCCAGGCGCGCCGCTACCTCCCCCATTGCGCGCAGGCCCGAGCGGCGTAGCTCGGTGCGGGAGATGTCGGCGTTGACGGGACCGAGCCCGGCACGGTTAAGTCCCCCGACCATCAGCGGGAACCCGCGCTTAATCGCCGCCCTGCTAGCCGTGACGCGGGCCGAGCGCAGCATCGGCCTGCCGCCACTCGCGCTCTGTCGGGCGGTCCCGTTGCGGCTGGCGCTCAGGGCGCGCCACGCACGTGCGGTGGCCAATCCGTTGAGGACGGGACCGGCGGACGCATAACGGGTGATCGCGTCGCGCCAGGCGTAGATCGGGGCGGTCACTGACTCGTAGCCCTCGACATCGGTGAGCGCATCGGGCGGGCGTTCGAGTAGTCGTCCCATCACGCCGACCCCGATGCGCTCCAGGGTGGGGACGGTCAGGTGGGCGTCGAGGAAGTGGCCGTGCGTCGCATATACGTCCGGGCGTATCCACAGGCCCGGGTAGGCGACGGTCACACGAGCTGGGGCTGCCCACTGGGCGATCCGGGCGAGCATCGGCGAGGCCTCGGCGGGGTCGATGCGCTGCTCCACTCCCAGCGGCTCGGGGTCCGGTTCGCGCAGCGCGCGCGCGTCGAGCCAGGTGCACACCATCAGGTGGTCGTGATTGCCCGCGCTCACCACCAGCTCGCGTTCGCCGCCGAGCACACGGCCGACGTCCTCGAAGAACGTACGTGCCGCGACGAGCGCATCGTGGGGTGGTCCGTGGCGCAACTCGAGCACGTCGCCGAGCAGCACCAGGCGATCGATGCCCTCGAGCTCATCCAACAGTGCTGCGCGCAGCTCGGGACGGCGCAGCAGATCGATCCCGGATAGCCCTCCGAGGTGCAGGTCGGAGACGATCAGGGTTCGCGTCACGAAGGGTGGTCGGCTCAGGAGGAGGTGCCGGAGGCGACGAACTCGCGCACCGGCTTGGGGAGCATGAAACGGACGTCCTCGCGGATCACGTCCACCTCGGAGATGTCTGAGACGCCGCGCGCGCGGAAGTAGTCGATGAGATCACTGACTAGGTCCTCGGGTGCGCTGGCGCCGGAGGAGATGCCGACCACGCGCTTGCCGGCAAGCCACTCCTCGCGTACTTCGGAGGCGTTGTCGATGAGGTGGGCGTCGGTGCCGCAGTCTTGCGCGACCTCGACGAGGCGCACCGAATTGGAGGAGTTGCGCGAGCCGATCACGAGCATCAGATCGCAGTCGCCGGCGAGCTGCTTGACGGCGGCCTGGCGGTTGGTCGTGGCGTAGCAGATGTCGTCCGTGCGGGGGGCGGCGATCTGGGGGAAGCGCTCGCGCAGGCGCGCGATGATCGAGTCGGTTTCGTCTACCGAGAGGGTCGTCTGAGTGACGTAGGCGATGCGCTCGGGATCCTCGACCTGGAGCGCGTCGACGTCGGCCTCGTCCTGCACGAGCACGATCCGCTCGGGCGCCTCTCCCATCGTGCCTTCGACCTCCTCGTGGCCGTCATGACCGACGAGCACGATCGTGTAGCCGTCTTGGGCGAAGCGCGCGGCCTCACGATGGACCTTCGTGACGAGCGGGCAGGTGGCATCGATCGTGTGCAGTCCCCGCTCTTGCGCTGCCGTACGCACGCTTGGGGCGACGCCGTGGGCGGAGAAGACCGTTATGGCGCCCTCGGGAACTTCGGCAACGTCATCCACGAACACGGCGCCGCGCTCGGTGAGCAGCTCGACGACGTGGCGGTTGTGGACGATCTGCTTGCGCACGTAGACGGGCGGGCCGTGCTCGTCCAGCGTGCGTTCGACGGTCTGCACGGCGCGATCGACGCCGGCGCAGTATCCGCGCGGCGCGGCCAGCAGCAGCTTCTCGACGGTATTGGTCACGTTGCCCATTGTATGGACTTGCGTCACCCCTTAACCCGATATCTATGCTGGCGCGAACCCTGGCGGGTGGATACGCTAGACGCGATGGCGCAAAAGCATCTCGACAGGCTCACCCCGGTGGACGCTTCGTTCCTGCACCAGGAGGGAGCGAACTCACACATGCACGTCGGCGGGCTGACGATCGTCGAAGGACCTCCGCCGCCGATGGAGGAGTTCCTCGAACAGATCCGCATGCGGTTGCATCTCGTGCCGCGTTACCGTCACAAGCTCGCGTATACGGCACTGGACAGCGGGCGCCCCGTATGGATCGACGATCCGAACTTCAACCTGGATTACCACGTGCGCCACACCGCGCTGCCGACGCCGGGCGAGCCCGAGCAGCTGCGCAGCCTGACGGCGCGCATCTTCTCTCAGCAGTTGGACCGTTCGAAGCCGCTGTGGGAGATGTGGCTGATCGAGGGACTCAAAGACGATCGCTTCGCGCTGATCTCGAAGACCCATCACTCTCTGATCGATGGCATCGCCGGGATCGATCTGGCGACGGTGCTGTTTGACCTTAGCCCCGACCCACCACCGATCAAGCACTCTGGGCGCGCTTGGCGCCCGCACTCCGAACCGGGCACGCCGGAGTTGGTCGCGGCCGGCCTAAAGGGAGCGATCCGGGCCGGGATCGAGTTGGCGGAGGGCGCGCTGGACGCACTGGCGCACCCCGATCGCGCACTGGCGCGCAGTCGCGAGGCGGCGGAGGGCATCGGCGAGATCGTATGGGCTGGGTTGAACCCGGCGCCGGAGACGCCGCTGAACGTCCCCATTGGCCCGCACCGGCGCTTCATGGGCATCGGCAGTCGCCTGGATGACTTCAAGCTTGTCAAGAATGCGTTCGGCGGCACCGTTAACGATGTCGTACTGGCGGTCGTCGCGGGCGCGCTGCGCGAGTTCCTGATCTCCCGTGGCCTGCGTACCGAGGGCGTGGAGCTGCGCGCGCTCGTGCCGGTGTCTGTACGGGCGGCCGACGAGCACGACCAGATGGGCAACCGCATCGTCGTGATGCGCGGTCCGTTGCCGGTCTACATCGCCGACCCGGTGCAGCGGCTGCGGTTTGTCTCACACGCGATGGACGGGCTGAAGGAGTCCAAGCAGGCGCTCGGCGCGGAGGTGATCGCGGGCGCGCAGAACTTCGCGCCGCCGACGATCCTCGCGCAGGCGTCGCGCCTGAACTTCTCCACGCGCCTGTTCAACCTGCTCGTGACGAACGTCCCGGGCCCGCAGTTCCCGCTGTATGTGCTCGGCCGCGAGATGCTGGCCGCCTACCCGGTCGCGTTCCTGCCTGAAAACCACGCGCTGGCGATCGCGATCATGTCCTACAACGGCCAGATGAACTTCGGGCTGCTCGGCGATTACGACGCGCTGGGAGACATCGACCTGCTCGGCGAGACGATCAGAGCCGAACTGGCGACGCTAGTCGCACTCGCGCGCGAGTCGATCGCGGCGCCGGCCTAGTAGCCAAGCGCGAACTTGGCATCCTCGGACATCTTCTCCGGGGACCACGGCGGCGTGAAGACCATCTCGGAATCGATCGTCTTGACGCCGTCGAGTTCGCCGACGAACTCGTCGATCTGTTCGGTCACCTGCGGACCGATCGGGCACCCTGGGGTAGTCAGGGTGAACGTGACGTTGACATTGCCGTCATTGACCTCGACGCCGTAGATCAGCCCAAGCTCCACGAAGTCGAGTCCGAGCTCGGGATCGATCACGTTGGAGAGGGCGTCCATCACGTCATCGACGGTGGGAGATGCGGCCATATCGGGCATGTCCCGAGTCTAGCTCGCGCGCGTCCGGGCAGCCCACTCGAGGGCTCAGTTGTCGCTACCGAGGCGATCCCAGGCATACAGCTGGATGCACTCGTGCGCGAGCTCGATTGCCCGCTCGCGGGAGAGACAGGGGAGCACGGTGTCGAGCGCCTGCTCCTCGGAGACGCCGGACTGGAAGGCTTCCTCGCCGCGGAACCCGGCGGCGATCTTCAGGGCCTCGCGGCGGTTGTCGCCGAGGTTCGGGAATACGCCGACGAGGAAGTCGGTGTTGGGGATCGGCTGGCCGACCTCCAGCGAGGCGTGCCAGGCGGCGAGCAGGTGCAGGTCGTCCTGGTCGAGGTCGGCGATCGCGCGGGCATAGTGAACGGACAGCTCCTGGTCGGGGATATCGTCGACCCAGGCGCGCACTACCTCGCCTACGAGTTGGCGGCGAGCCTCACGGCCGACGGACTCGGCGATCACGCGGATTGCGTCCTGCGGCTCGATGAAACACAGTGCCATTGCGCAGACTGTAGGCGGCGCGGTGGACGGTACTTTTGCGCCACGCGGCACCTGTGGCGCCAGGGTCCGTGAGCGTCGGAAATGCGCTGCAAAAGGGGCGTTTAGTCGGTGATCGGTGGGTCGAGGTCGAAAGCCTCACGGACGCGCTCGAGCGCGTGGCGATCGGTGACGTCGGGCTTGAAGCCGAGGGTGGCGCGCTCGCCGGTCCCCCAGTTGGCGAACGCGAGGTCGAGCGCGTCGACGGGCACGTCGAGCTCTTGCGCGAAGGCGGAGGCGCGGCGCTCCAGGTAGATCGGATCGCCGACGGCGAGCACGCGCTTGGCGGCGACGGTCGTCAGATCCTCCAGTCCGGTGCGTCCTGTGGCCAGGTGCAGCGAGTCGGCCTGCATCTCGTATAGCCCGAGCCGTCCAAGGGTGAGGAGTAGCTCATAGCGTCCCATGCGCCCGAAGCCGGGCAGAGCGAGCCGCTCGAATGCCCGCTCGAAGCGCCGTTGTGGAGTCCAGGACGCCTCGCCGACGAGGGCCTGCACTTGGGAGCCTGAATTCAGCGCCCATTGGCGGTAGGCGTGCACCGTGTCGGATCCGCGCGCGGGGTCGTGAGAGGTGCGGGGACCGAGGGGAACGCCGTCGAGCGGGGAGCCCTCGTACTCGCGACCCTGGGCGCCTTCGTCGGTGCGCTCCAGCGCGAGGCGCACGCCAGCGAACGGATCGTCGCCTTGCAGCGGCGAGAGGTAGATCGTGAGGAAGCACAGCCAGGTGGCGCGCTCGAGCTCGCCCTCGCTCGCGAGGTCGCGAATTTCGTTGAAGAGGCCGGGCGGCGCTGCGTGCATCCGCAGCAGGCGACCAACGGCGAACGCGATCTCCTCGGCGAGGCGGGCGGCGTCATCGGAGGCGTGCAGGCCGGGCACGAGGGGGTTCTCGTAACCGTCGTCCTGCGCGCGGATCTCGCGGTGGACGCGCACTTCGCGTCCACCGGCACGCAGGCGCCGATTGCGGGCTGTGGCGGAGGCGCCACGCAAGGAGGACGATGACCCTGCGGAGCCACGTGAGGACTGACGCTTGCCGGTGCCCGTCGCGGGCGTAGCGCCGGGCAGCGTCTTGCTGCAGATGGGACAGCGCTCGATGAAGCGGTTATGCCGGCAGAAGGTGGGCATGGCTGTGAGAAACAGCGTAGAAGAACGCCGTGGGGCTTACCCCGGTTGCCATGTTGGTTTGACCCTTATGCCGGAAGCAGGCGAGCGCGGGCGCGCTGCGCGCCGGCGCGGCGCTCGATGGCGATGTCGCGCAGGTAGTCGTCGAAGTCGACCTGGATGGTGTGGCGCTTGGAGGCGACGTAGCGCTTGGTCATGGTGGCCTGGTCGGCGGCGATGTCGGCGCGCATCTCGGAGGCAGACGGGAGCACGTAGTCACCGAGCAGGTGGTCGCCGACCCACTGGCCCTGAGACTCGGCCAGGGGCATGATCGCGCCGAGGGGTTGGAGCAGGCCGATGAAGTAGAGGCCGGGGATGTCGGGGTGGAAGACGCGCCGGTAGAGCTCGATGTGGTTGTCGGGGGCGGAGATGAGGTCGGGGTCGAAGAAGGGGAAGGTGATGCGGTAGCCGGTGCAGTAGACGACGACGTCGGCGTCGACGAGGCGGCCGTCGGTGAAGCGCACCTGCGAATCCTCGAGGGCGGCGATGTTGGGGACGGGCGCGATCGTGCCGTGGGCGATGCGGTCGAGGATGCGCCCGGAGACGGTGGGGTGTGACTCGCCGAACTTGTGGTCGGGTTTGGGCAGGCCGTAGCGCTCGGGGTCGCCGGTGTAGCTCTTGATGACCTGGTGGATCATGCGCTGGCGGATGGCGAAGGGGACGCGAGGGTCCTGGGGGAGCTGGTCGACGGGTTTGCCGAAGACGTACTTGGGGATGATCCAGGCGCCGTGGCGGGCAGAGAGGTAGGTGTTGGCGGCGACGTAGGAGGACTCGACGGCGATGTCCATGGCGGAGTTGCCCATGCCGAGCACGACGACGTTGCGGTCGGCGAAGAGGGAGTTGTCGACGTAGGAGTGGGCGTGCAGCTGAACGCCCGAGAAGGTGTCCGAGCCGGGGAAGGCCGGTTCGGGCCAGCGGGGGTCCCAGTGGTGCCCGTTGGCTACGAGCAGCGCATCGTAGGTGCGGGTCTCGCCCGTGTCGAGCGTGATCTCCCAACGGCCGCCCTCGCGGGGGGCGGCGTGCTCGACGCCGGTCTGGAAGGTGATGTGCGGGCGCAGGCCGAAGTGGTCGACGTAGTCGTTGAAGTACTCGCGGATGTGGGTGTGGTGGGGGAAGTCGGGGTAGGAGGTGGGCATGGGGAAGTCCGAGTAGGCCATGCGCTCGCGGGAGACGTTGATGAACAGGTCGCGGTAGGCGGCGGACATGCCGTTGCGATTGCCGAAGACCCAGTTGCCGCCGACCTCGTCGGACTTCTCGAAGCAGTCGAAGGGGATGCCGCGCTCGTGCAGGGCCTTGACGACCGCTATCCCGGAGGAGCCGGCGCCGATCACGCAGGCGCGCGGCAGCGACCCCGAAGCGCCGTTCGTCCCCCGATCGCCGTGTGTGACCATGACAGCCATCCCTGCTCTAGCGTAGAAGAAACAGCGCGGATGTGCGCGGGGCGGGCTTTGATGGGTGACCCAGAGCCAGTCCGACCTCCAGCCCTGCCGGCGCCGGTCACCGCAGCTGTCGACACCGCGGAAGCGGAAGAGCGCGCTGCACCCACCGCGAGGGTTGAGATCTATTCGGCGGGGACGCCGGGCGTGACGTGGCTCGGCGGGCCCTCGGGGCCGTCGTCGGCGTCGGCGTGGCCGGCGCGCGCCTGGTCTTCGGGTTGGGCCTCACCCCCGGCGATCGTGCCGTTGCGCCTGCCCGCCAGATAGCGATCGACCATCCGTGCGCATTGACGCCCCTCGTTGATCGCCCATACGATCAGCGACTGTCCGCGGCGGGCGTCGCCGGCGGCGAAGACACCCTCGACGGAGGTCGTGTAGGGCTTGACGGCCTTGATGTTCCCGCGCGGGTCCTTCTCCACGCCGAGACCGTCGAGCAGCGCGGGCTCGGGGTGCAGGAAGCCCATCGCCAGCAGCACCAGCTGCGCCGGGAGCTCGCGCTCGGTGCCGGCGAGCGGGCCGAAGGGAGGCGCCGGCTCGGCCTGGGCGATGTGCAGCGCCGCGACCCGGCCTTCGGCGTCGCCCGAGAGGTGGGTGGTCGTGATCGAGTAGTCCTGCTCACCAACGCCCTCGCGCAGCGCCTCCTCCATCGCGTAGCTCATGCGGTACTTCAGCGGCCACTGCGGCCATGGCGTACGGTCGTCCGGTCGCTTGGCCGGGGGCTCGGGCAGGAGCTCCAGCTGGACGATCGAGCGCGCGCCCTCGCGCAGGGCGTTGCCGACGCAGTCCGCGCCCGTGTCGCCGCCGCCGATCACCACGACGTCCTTGCCCGCGGCACTGATCGGTGTGGGGTCGTCGGCCGGCTGGGTGGCGTCCGGAACGGGTCCGAAC
>JBAUXH010000330.1:0-2411 GCA_049584155.1 Solirubrobacteraceae bacterium | reverse complement strand
GCGACCTCCTCGATCAGGTCGATCTCGCGCGTCACGTCCTCGCGCCGGACGGGCGGTGGGGTTGCCTGCAGCCCTTCGTCACCCTCGGTGGTGTCGAAATCCAGTGCGTTCAGGATCTGCGCCTGGCGGGCGCGGGAGACCTCGATGCCGAGGATCGAGCGCACGCGCGCCTCGCGCAGGCCGATCGTGGGCGGCGGAGCGCCCTCGCCGCCGATGTCGATCGTGCCCGGCGCCACACTCGCGCCGCAGCACTCGATCATGAGCCTGGTGGCGACCGCCTGCGCCCACAGGCACTGCTCGGGCGCGAGGCCCTTCTCGAAGCGCGAGGAGGCCTCGCTGCGCAGGCCGAGCGCCCACGAGCTGCGATGGATGTTGGGCCCGTGCCAGTTGGCGACCTCCATCAGCACGCGCGTCGTCTCCGGCTGCACCTCCGAGCGCTCACCGCCCATCAGCCCGGCGATCGAGGTCGGCCCGTCTGAGTCCTCGATCACGACCATCTCGGAGTCGAGCGTGCGCGTCTGCCCGTCGAGCGTCGTGACCTGCTCACCCTCGGTGGCGCGGCGGACCATCAGGCGCGCGCCGGCGACGCGGTCGAGGTCGAAGGCGTGCAACGGCTGGCCGGTGAGCAGCATCGCGTAGTTGGTGATGTCGACGACGTTGTTGATCGGCCGCTGCCCGGCGGCGCTCAGTCGCGCGGCAAGCCACGGCGGGGACGGCGCGATCGTGACGTTCTCGAACACACGCGCGGTGAACCGCGGGCAGAGGTCGGGACACTCGACCGTCACCTCCGCGCCAGTCAGCGCGCCCGCGGAGCCGGGATCATCGCGCCAGGGCTCGGGCACGAGCGAGGCTCCTGTGGCGGCGTGCAGCTCGCGCGCGACCCCATACACGCCGAGGCAATCGGGCCGGTTGGGCGTCACCTCCAGCTCGATCACGTCGGTTGAGATCGGCAACACGTCGCCCAGCGGCGTGCCAGGCGCCAGCTCGGCGTCGAGCATGGCGTCGTCCAGCACCATGATGCCCTCGCCACCTGGTCCGATCTCGAGCTCGGAGGCGGCGAGGATCATGCCTTCGGAGACGACGCCGCGCAGCTTGGCCTGCTTGAGCTTGCTCCCGTCGGGCATCCTCGCGCCGGGCCTGGCCACGGCGACGGTCTGTCCGGCGGTGACGTTCGGCGCGCCGCAGACGATCATCGCGGGCGACTCCTCGCCGATCTCGACGGCGCAGACCTTCAGCCGATCGGCGTCGGGGTGGCGCTCGGCGCTGAGCACGCGCCCCACGACGAAGTTCTCCGTCGAGGGGACGCCGTGATGATGGGTCGCCTCGACCTTGGTGCCGGTCATCGTCAGGCGCTCCTCCACGCCGGCGACATCGAGGTCAGGATCGCAGTATTCGCGCAGCCATTGAAGTGGGACCCTCATGTCACTTCACCATTCGAACCAACGCTGCGCCCCTGATGGGCACGCAGGCCAAGCTGGACAAGGACGCAGGGAGCGTGGCGTACTACGTACGCGAGCGATCGAGGACGCCGGGCAGCGCAGGCATGCGTGCACATCAGAACTGCTCCAGGAATCTGGTGTCATTCTCGTAATACAGCCGCAGGTCGGGGATGCCGTGCATGAGCATCGCGATCCGCTCGATGCCCATGCCCCACGCGAAGCCCTGCACGCACTCGGGGTCATAGCCCGGGGAGTTGGCCTCGGTGGTGTCCACATAGGAGTACACGTTCGGATCGACCTCGCCGGCGCCGAGCACCTCCAGCCAGCCCTCGCCCTTGCAGAGGTAGCAGCGTGAACCGTCACCGAGGAAGCCCCTGCCGGAGCAGTGAAAGCAGGAGACGTCGACCTCGACGCTCGGCTCGGTGAAGGGGAAGAAGTGGGGACGCAGCCGCACCTCGCGCTCGTCCCCGAACATCTCGCGCGCGAACACGAGCAGCGTGCCCTTGAGGTCGGCGAGCGTGATGTCCTCGTCCACGGCCAGCCCCTCGATCTGGTGAAACTGAGGCGTGTGGGTGGCGTCGGAGTCGGGTCGGTAGACACGCCCGGGGATCACCACATACAGCGGCGGCGGATGCGCCTCCATCGCGCGGATCTGCATCGGCGAGGTGTGCGTCCTCAACACCGTGTCCGGCGCCACGTAGAACGTGTCCGTCCGCGCGCGCGCGGGGTGCGTCGGGGAGTGGTTGAGGGCGTCGAAGTTGTAATGAACCGTCTCGATCTCGGGACCCTCCATGACGGTGAAGCCGAGCCCGAGGAAGATGTCTTCCAGGCGCCGGCGTGTGCTTGTCAAGACATGCAGACGCCCGAGCGCCTGAGCGGGCGCTCCGGGCAGCGTCACGTCGACGGCGTCCTCGCGCAGCCGGCGCTCCAGCTCGGCGCCGCTCAGCTCACCTGCGCGCGCCTCGATCAGGC
>JBAUXH010000329.1:0-2032 GCA_049584155.1 Solirubrobacteraceae bacterium | reverse complement strand
GGGTAATGTAAATGAAGCCTGCTAGATTGGTCGAAACCAAAGCGCGAAAATCTTCTGCCGTGTATTCCGTAAACGGCTTCACGACAAAAATGCCGGCATTCGCGACCACCGCATCGATCGACTTAAACTTCTCAAGCGCGAGTTCTGCAACTTTCTGAGCGGTTTCGAATTGACCTACGTCACCGTCGATCAGAGCGAGACGATCCGAAGCTGTAAGCTCCTTCGATTTTGTCGCCTGCCGTGCTGTTGCTACAACATTGTAGCCGCGAGCCAGAAACGCTCGCACGACTCCCGCGCCAATGCCTTGCGACGCTCCTGTGATAATAACTGTTTTGGGTGGATTGTTCATAGTTACGCTGCCCCGAAGAAATTCTGCAGTTCCTCGAGGGTTTCCTCCGGACGTTCTTCCTGCAGAAAATGGCCACAATCGAGACTGTGCCCAGTAACCGTTGAGGTGGCTTTCGCTCGCCAGGTCGCAAGGATGTCCCATTCCTGCCCTACCGTATTCTTTGCCCCCCACAGGACGTGAACAGGCGCTACGATTTTGTTGCCCGCACGATCATCCGCCTCGTCCACCTCAAGACCAATATCAGCAGACGCTCTGAAATCCTCGCACGTGGCATGGATCGTCGATGTGCAGCAAAAGCACCGAAGATACTCGTTCACTACTTCGGGTGTGATAGCTCCGGGCGTCTTGTTTAGCGCGCCAAGGACCACTTCCAGATAGTACTGAGGATCGAGCCCGATGAAATGTTCTGGCATGGGCGCCACTTGGATAAGGAAGAACCACCACATGTACCTCGTCGCAAACTCTTGGTTAGTTTGTCGATACATCGTCAACGTCGGAGCGATGTCCATGAGACAAACCTTTGTGACGTTTTTGGGAAAGTCGAGACACAGCCGATGGGCGACGCGAGCGCCCCGATCGTGGGAGCCCACAAAGAACTGCTCGTGCCCAAAATGACGCATCGTCTCGATCTGGTCCAATGCCATTGCGCGGAACGAGTAATTGATGTGGCGATCTCCGTCGGTTGGGCGGCTTGAATCCCCGTATCCTCGCAGATCAGGTACGTAGACCGAGAACCACTCGGCGAGTCTTGGCGCTACTTTGTGCCAGGTAACGTGTGTCTCGGGAAATCCATGCAGAAGGAGAAGCGGTGGTCCGTCGCCTTTGTGAAGAACAGGGATGCTCGCTCCGCTGGTGCGAACCTCAGTCTGCACAAAGCCGGGAAAAAGCTTCGGCGCGATATCCTTTGGCGGCTTTGGAGGCAGTTCAGGCAAAGATATAGGTTTCGCGGCGACAGTTTGCGCCGCTTGAGCCTTGTTGGGCGCTGTCCCCATTAAGGCAGCAGCCAATGAGAGTCTGAGCATCTCTCGACGGTTCATGGTTCCGCTTTATGGATAAACACTATTGGTGCGCAAAGTCATAAAAATAAAGCCCTACATCTTCGTTCCTAACTTTGACGACTTTAGAACTTATCGGGTAAACGAAGAATTCGGCGGCTCCGCGAATTTTAGCGTCCAATAAGTGTCCAGCCAGTGCAGTGTAGTCCTTCCTGCCAAGCGTAATATGCAGATGTAACAACAACTTGCCTTCGGCCTCGGAAATGTTTCCAGACAGGTTAGAAATTTCCATTTGTTCATTGAAAGTCTTGTCGACATATTTCTTACTGCTGGGGTCAAAGAAGCGTAAAGTAGCCTCGTTAGTGGCTCCTATGCCCGTAACTTGTCCGGCTTGAATTTTTTGAGAGGTGATAAAGTCGGTTAAGGTACCCAAAACACTGGCTCTATCCTCGATGCTGACAATGTAAGCGCCTTCGACGCTTTTGGCGGTCCAGTGATTCCCTTGAAGTGTTTGTGCATTCATGGTCGCTGAGATTGTACTACTCAATATTAATATCAGTATTTGTTTCATTGAGTTTAGTGAGGGTGCATTTGTTTGACTGTTTTTCCTCCGCTGGTAGGTCCGTCCTCATTCTGACTCATCATGCAGCGGCGCGAGGTATGGGAAGTGGTCTAACAAATCGTCGTG
>JBAUXH010000328.1:0-16309 GCA_049584155.1 Solirubrobacteraceae bacterium | reverse complement strand
GCCCGTCACGAGGCCGCGCATGCGCGGCCTCGCCTGGCGGCGCTGGCGCCGCCAGGGACACCATCAGCTTTTCAAGCATGCACCGACTGGATCTGCGCAGGGCGACCCTCCTGCACGCAGTCCCATCCGCGAATGGCGCTAGCTTCCCGTCAGTGCGCGCCCTGCCGTTCCTGCTGGCCCTCGCCATCGCCTCGCTGCTCGCGCAGCCGACCCTGCGCGCACTGCGCGTAGGAGGTCACACGCGGCCCAACTATCGCGGCCGCGAGCTCCCCTGCCCGTTGGGCGTGCTGATCGTCCTCGCGGCCTTGCTCGCGCTCGTGCCGCTGACGCTGGTCGAACGGGTCGGGCACACCGAGATCCTGTATCCGGGGCTGGTCCCGGTAGCGGTGTACGCGCTCGGGGTCGCCTGTCTGGGTCTGATCGATGACACGCTCGGCTCCCCGCGTGACGGCGTGACGGCGCCGCGCGGATGGCGCGGTCACGGCGCGTCGGCGTTGCGCGGCGAGCTCTCGACGGGGACGCTGAAGGCGCTTGGCTCGCTCGGGCTGGCGCTGCTGGTGTTGGATTTCACGGGCATGTCGGTCGGTCGCTGGCTGCTGGCCGCGGCGGTGCTGGTGCTGGCGACGAACGCGCTGAACCTGCTCGACCTGCGGCCTGGGCGCGCATTCAAGGTGTTCGTGCTGATCGGTGCCGGGCTGACGATCGGCGCTCGCGAATTGCGCCCGCTGTGGACGCTCGGCCTGTTCCTCGGCCCGGCGCTCGTCGCGGGTGCGTATGACCTGCGCGAGGAGGCGATGCTGGGCGATACCGGCGCCAATCTGCTGGGGGCGCTTGCGGGTTTGTGGATGGTGCTGATCCTGTCGCAGACCGGCCAGCTGATCGCACTTGCGCTGCTCGTGATCGTGACCATATACGGCGAGCTGAGCTCGATCTCGGAGCTCGTCGCGCGGGTGCCGCTGCTGCGGGAGCTAGACTCTTTCGGCAGGCCGTCTAGCCCTCCACGATGACACTGCACTCCACCGACCGCCACGCGGACACCCCAGCGAAGACCCGGTTCATTTTCGTTACCGGCGGCGTCGTGTCCTCGCTCGGGAAGGGCATCGCGGCGGCCTCGATCGGACGGCTGCTGGTCGCGCGCGGGTTGACGGTGGCGATGCAGAAGTTCGACCCCTACATCAACGTCGATCCGGGCACGATGTCGCCGTATCAGCACGGGGAGGTGTTCGTCACCGAGGACGGGGCCGAGACCGACCTGGACCTCGGCCACTATGAGCGCTTCACCGACGCCAACACCAGTCGCGCCTCGAACGTCACCGCGGGTGGCATATATGACACGGTCATCCGCCGCGAGCGCCGCGGCGACTATCTGGGGGGCACCGTGCAGGTGGTGCCGCACATCACCGATGAGATCAAGCAGCGCGTCGCGCTGATCGCGGAGTCCAGCGACGTCGACGTCGTCATCACCGAGATCGGGGGCACCGTCGGGGACATCGAGTCGCTGCCGTTCCTGGAGGCGATCCGCCAGTTCCCCGTGGACGTGGGACGGCGGCGGTGCATGTACATCCACCTGACGCTCGTCCCCTACATCGGCCACGCCGGCGAGCTGAAGACCAAGCCCACGCAGCACTCGGTAAACGAGCTGCGGCGCATCGGCATCGCGCCGGACATGCTGATGTGCCGCTCCGAGGGTCCCCTGTCGGGTGAGATCCGCAAGAAGATCGCGCTGTTCGCGAGCCTGCCGATGGACGCCGTCGCCAGTGCGCGCGATGTGGATGACATCTACAAGGTGCCGCTCGTGTTCGCCGATCAGGGCGTCGATGACTTCATCCTCGACCATTTCGGTATGCAGGCGCCCCCACCGGAGCTCGCGGATTGGCGCGAGCCGATCGAGCGCGCCGAACGGGCCACGCAGGAGGTCACGGTTGCGATCGTCGGGAAGTACATCCAGCTCGCGGACGCCTACCTGTCGGTCTCCGAGGCGTTGCGTCACGCCGGTGCGCTGCAGGGCGGTCGTGTGCGGATCGAGTGGGTCGACTCAGAGCGCTTGGAGGACCCCAATGCGGAGGCCGCGCGGCAACTGGCGGCGGCTGACGGCATCCTCATCCCGGGAGGGTTCGGCGGGCGCGGGATCGAGGGCAAGATCGCCGCGGCTCGGATCGCGCGCGAGCGGGGCATCCCGTATCTGGGCATCTGTCTCGGCATGCAGGTCGCGGTGGCGGAGTTCGCGCGGCATGTCGCGGGCATGGAGGGCGCTAACTCGACCGAGTTCGACCTGGAGACGCCCTACCCGGTGATCGACCTGCTGCCCGAGCAGAAGGAGGTCGCCGACCTCGGCGGCACGATGCGCCTGGGCGCTGACCCGATCAAGCTCCACGATCACACTCGTGCGCGGGAGATCTACGGAGAAGCGGTCGTGTATGAGCGACACCGCCATCGCTATGAGGTCAACAACCTGCTGCGCAAGCGGCTGCAATCGGCGGGGTTGATCGTGTCGGGCACCTCGCCCGACGATCGGCTCGTGGAGACGATCGAGCTCGCCGATCACCCGTTTTTCGTCGCCTCGCAGTTCCATCCCGAGTTCAAGTCTCGCCCCGAGCGCCCCGCGCCGCTGTTCCGCGAGTTTGTAGCCGCGGTGCTCGTGCGAGCGGGGGAGACCTCCGAGCTTGCCGAGGGGGAGGCTGAGGAGATCGTCGTCCGTGCTGGCGAGACCTCGACGCCCGCCTCCCGCGCGTGAGCAGCGCGGACCTGTCCAAGGACCTTCACGCGGGCGCGGCGGTACCGAGCGAACCGGGCGTGTTGCGCGTGGAGGCGGTGTTCCATGATGTCGCGGCCGAGCAGGCAGACACGATCGCGGCCGAGCTGATCGCTCGCGCGCACGAGCTCGCCAACCTGCCGGAGCACGGGTGCGACGTCGATGTGAACGTCCGGCGCGAGCCGTCTGATGCCGGCAGCGCCCGCGGTGTGTAGCTTGCGGCATTCATGCTGAAGCTCCGTCGCGCCACCGTCACCGACGCTCGACCACCGGATGGGCCCGAGCAGGAGCTCGTGGTCGAGCTGGACGGGCGGGCACGACCGGCGATCGCCGACGTCGCGCTGTTCGGCGCAGCTCAGATCGGAGACGAGGTGATCGTTAACGCGCAGGCGCTTGACCTCGGACTGGGGTCGGGCGGGTTCGACGTGGTGCACGTCAACCTCACGCGCGGCTTGGGCGGTGATGGGGTACCCGGCGCCAATGTGATGAAGCTCAATTACACGAGCCTCCAGCACGCCGTTCGTCCCGTCGAGCAGGGACGGTTGAACCTGCCTCTGCGCCGGCCCGTCGCGGTGCTCGCGCTGCATGGCCAGCTCGCACCGGTCGTGTGGGCGTTCGCGCGGGCCATACCCGATGCTCGCCTCGGCTATGTGCAGACTGAGGGCGGGGCGCTGCCGGGCGGGCATTCGCGTACAGTGCGCGCGCTGCGCGAGCGCGGACTGCTCGCCGGTCACCTCACGGCGGGCGCCGCGTTCGGTGGCGAGGGCGAGGCGGTCACGACCGCGGGGGCGCTGCATCATGGGCTGGAGACGCTCGGCTGGGACGCGGCTGTGTGCGGACCCGGGCCGGGGATCGTAGGTTCGGACTCATCGCTAGGACACGGCGGACTGTCGGCGCTTGACAGCGCACACGTGGCACTCGCGCTCGGGTGTGAGGCGCTGATCGTCGCGCGAATGTCCTCGGGCGATCCGCGCGCGCGCCATCGCGGTATCTCCCACCACACGCTCACGGTGCTCGATCTGTTGTTGGCGCCCGTCACGGTCGCATTGCCGGCAGGAATGCGTTCGCCTGTCGGCGCCGATCTGCGCGCCGGTCTCGGTGCGGTCTTCGGCGGAGCGATGCCCAGCCGTCCGGGGCTGGAACTCGACGTCGAGCGTCCCGCGCGCATCACACGCCACGACTGGCGTCGTGCGCCGGTCGACCTACCTGCGTATGCGGCATCGGGACTGTCTACAGAGACGATGGGTCGTGGCTTGGTCGAGGATCCCCTCTTCTTCGGCGCAGCGCTCGCCGGTGGCTATGCATTGGGCGAGCTTGTCGGACAATCACCCGCTGAGGGACCCTCCGGCGGTGGGTATGACGGCGATCGTCCAGGGGCAGGAGCCGTCCGGGCGGACGCGAAGCTCGGTATGTGAACACCGCTTCTGCCTCACCGACGATCGGCGAGATCGAGCCGCTCGTGCTCGAATTCCTCGCCTACCTGGAGCTCGAGCGGGGCCTGTCGCGCAACACGCTCCAGGCTTACCGTACGGACCTGCTGCAGTTCGGGGAGTTCTTGCGTCGACGCGAGGTCGATCCGCTGCAAGCCGTGCACGGCGATCTCGCGACATTTCTGGCCGAGCTGGCCACCGGTGCCGCGTCCGAGCCCGCGGGCGAGCAGGGGGGGTCGTCGCGGCAGCCGCATGCGCCGAGCGAGCGTACCGCCGTCTCCGCCGCGACTCTGCGGCGCAAGGCCGCGTGTCTGCGCTCGTTCTATCGGCATCTGCGGCGCGAGGGCACGATCTCACACGACCCCACCGCGGAGTTGCGCGGCCCGCGGCGCACCCAGCGCCTGCCGGCGGCGCTTACGCGCGGAGAGGTCACGAAGCTACTCGGCGAGCCTCGCGGAACCGACCCACTGGCTCTGCGAGACCGGGCACTGTTGGAGTTGATGTATGCGTGTGGCCTGCGTGCCTCCGAGGCCACCGGTATGGAGCTGAGCGACATCGACCTGGAGGAGGGTGTGCTGCGCGCGCGGGGCAAGGGCGCTAAGGAGCGGATCGTTCCGATCGGTACGAGCGCCGTCGCGGCGATACGCGCGTATCTGCAACGCGGACGTCCTGCGCTGGTCGGCATACAGGTCCAGTCGCGGCTGCTGGTGAACTCCCGCGGCGACGGGTTGACGCGCCAGGGGCTCTATAAGATCGTCCAGGGCTACGCGCGGCGCGCCGGATTGGAGCACAAGATGAGCCCGCACACGCTGCGCCACACCTTCGCCACGCATCTGCTCGCGGGGGGCTGTGACCTGCGTTCGTTGCAGGAGATGCTTGGCCACTCCGACCTGGCAACTACTCAGGTCTACACCCACCTGTCGGCGGAGCGGTTGAAGGATGTCTACTTTGACGCCCACCCCCGCGCCCGGCGTGGAGGCTGAGGTTTCGGAAGGTCGGTGCGAGCGCAGATCGGGGAGGATGCGCGAGACATCGTGTGGAGGACCACGATCGTATGAGTAAACGCGCAGGTCAACAGGGAATCGGTAAGGAGCCGAGTCGGCGGGCGTTCGTGCTCGTGATCGACGCGTGTGGCGTCGGCGCGCTTCCGGATGCTGCCGACTACGGCGACGAGGGTACAAACACGCTCGCGCATGTGGCCGGGGCAGTCGATGGGATGGATCTGCCCACGCTCGCATCGCTGGGTCTGGGGTCGATCCTGCCACTGACAGGCGTCGCACCCGCTGAGGACCCGGCCATATACGGTCGCCTGCACGCACTCGGTCCCGGCAAGGACTCCACGGCCGGTCACTGGGAGCTGATGGGGATCGTGCTCGATCGGCCCCTGCCTACTTACCCTGATGGATTTCCACCGGCGGTTATCGCTCGCCTGCAGGCGGCGATGGGTCATAAGACCGTCTGCAATCGTCCCTACAACGGCATCGCCGCGATCGAGGACTATGGCGCTGAGCATCTGAGTACGGGCGCGCTGATCTTGTACACCTCCCAGGACTCCGTCCTGCAGCTGGCCGCCCATGTCGAGCGGGTTATGCCGATCGAGG
This sequence comes from Solirubrobacteraceae bacterium, assembly GCA_049584155.1. GTDB lineage: Bacteria > Actinomycetota > Thermoleophilia > Solirubrobacterales > Solirubrobacteraceae > Palsa-744. The sequence continues at coordinate 10,526 of JBAUXH010000328.1, read as the reverse complement.
AGCTCTACCGCGCGTGCGCCGCGGCCCGGGCGCAGATGACCGGCGAGCACGCCGTCGGTCGCGTGATCGCGCGTCCATTCACCGGTAAGCCGGGCGCCTTCGAGCGCACAGAGGGCCGGCGCGACTTCGCGCTGGCTCCGCCCTCCGGCGGCTACCTGCAGGAGCTCGTCGACGTGGGCGTGCCGACGCATGGCGTCGGCAAGATCTCCGACCTGTTCGCCGGCGTCGGGATCGGTCGTTCTCACCCTGGTGCGACGAATGCGCGCGCTCTGCGGAGCGCGCGTGAACTGCTCGAGGGACTCGATCGCGGGTTGGCGTTCGTCAACCTGATCGAGACCGATCAGGTGTACGGCCATCGCAAGGATGCGCTCGGTTTTTATGAGGCCCTGCGCGCGATCGACGCCGAGCTGGGGGAGTGGCTTGCGGAGTTGCGCTCAGAGGACCTGCTGATCGTGACCGCCGATCACGGCGTCGACCCGGCGCATCGGGGGACCGATCACACGCGCGAGTACGCGCCGCTGCTGGCCATCACCGGAGAGATGCTCGCGCCACGGTCCGGCCGGACCGTGGGGGGTGGGCGTGCGGGTGCTCGTCACGACGGTCCGCTGGCCGACGTCGGCGCCACGGTCCTGCGCTGGTTGACCGGCCGCGACGCGGCGATCCTGCCAGGGCGGTCATTCCTGGCGTGACCCGTAAGAGGGGTTGGGCTTCGCTGAGCCTGTCAGGGAGGTGGGCCTGGTGGTCATAAGCTGAGCACTCATGCCCGAGCTACCGGAGGTCGAGACGATTAGACGCCAGCTCGCGCCGCTCGTAGAGGGCCGCCGACTCGAGCGCGTGGAGATCCTCGACTCGCGCTGGTCGCGTCCGCTTGCGCCCGAGGAGCTGGCGGACGCGATCGTCGGGCGGCGCGTCGAGCGGCTGGGACGCCGAGGCAAGTATTTGGTGTGGCATCTCTCCGATGACGTGCATCTAGCCCAGCACTTGCGCATGACCGGATCGGTACTGTGCGATCCCGCCCCCGAGCCTGTGCATACCCGCGTACGTATCGGGCTGGGACCATTGCGGTCACGTCGCGCCCAGGGCGCCGGCGATTCGCCAGCGCCGCGGAGGGGACGTCGTGGAGGACGACAGCTGGCGATCGTCGATCCCCGTCGGTTTGGTACCGGCGAGCTACTTTTGGGCACACCCGCGCTGGAGGCCTTCTTCGCCGCACGCCTGGGCTACGAGCCGTTCGACGAGCGCTTTACCGCCGAGCATCTGCGTTCGCTCGCGCGCGGACGAACCGCCCCGATCAAGGCACTCTTGCTCGACCAGCGACGGATCGCGGGCGTCGGCAACATCTATGCCGACGAGGCCCTATTCCGCGCCGCCGTTCACCCGCTGCGTCCGGCTGGACGATTGACGCGCGAGCAGTATGCCCACCTGCGCGAGACGATCATCGAGGCGCTGAACGAAGGCATCGACGCGCAGGGAGCCACGATCGATGACTTTCGCCACGTCGACGGCGTGCGCGGCTCATTTCAGGATCGCTTTCTCGTGCATCGCCGCGCCGGCGAGCCATGTCCGCGTTGCGGGACCACGATCGTGAAGATGGTTGTCGCCGGACGTGGCACCTACGTGTGCGAGACCTGCCAGTCGCGCCCGAGGCGACGCGCTCGGCAAAGATGAGGTCGGCTACCGCCCAGTGGCCAAGAGCAAAGACCGGCGCGTCGCTCAGGCGGCCAGCAGCTCGTCGAGGCGGCCGCTCTCGATAGCGGCCTGCACCTCGGCGAATCCCCCGAGCAACTCGCCGTCGATGAGTACCTGAGGAAACGTCATCATGCCGGTCCGGCTCGCGAGCTCCACACGCCCCTGCGGGTCCTTGGACAGGTTCACCTCGGAATACTCGACTCCACGCGCCTTAAGCATTCCCTTGACACGGGCACAGAACGAGCACGGATCGGTGCTGTATACCGTTATCTCACTCATTACTTCACTAAGTGTAGCTTCGCCTTGGCGGTTTGCAGGGGGCATCCGAAGCGTGCGAAGGTAAGTGCGCCGGGCGCGATCCTAGACTCGAAGGCGATGCCCGGCCCTGTCAAGACAGAGGCGATCGTGCTGCGCTCGCTGCGTTATGGCGAGGCCGATCGGATCCTGCACGTCTATACACCCCAGCGTGGACGGGTGAGCGCGATCGCCAAGGGCGTGCGACGCGCGCGCAGTCGCTTCGGTGGGCGCCTAGAGCCCTTCTTTCGACTGCAGCTCGACCTGCACGAAGGCCGCGGTGAACTGCTCACGGTCACCGGCGCGCAGACCATCGAGGCCTATCCGCGCCTGCGTTCGGATGCCCGTGCGCTGGACGCCGCCGCGCGTGCGTGCGACGCCGTCGGGCGCCTGTTCGAGACGGGCGAGCCGCACCCCAATGTGTTCAATCTGCTCTGTCGGCGCCTGTCCCTGCTCGACACCAGCACCGGGGGAGCAAGCGGACGCACGGACGCGCTCGCGTTCCGGTTGAAGCTAATGCTCGCCGCCGGTCTCGCGCCCCAGTTGGGAGCGTGCGCGGGATGCGGCGAGCGCGAACACCTCGTCGGCTTCTCCGGCGCCGCCGGTGGCGTCGTGTGCGGGGCGTGCGAGGCCGTCTCGTTCCCGCTCGATCCCGACGCCTATCGCTTCATGACCGAGGCGCTGGGCCAGTCCCTGGCCGACGTTCCAAGCGCACCCGAGCCGGCGCTCGGCCAGGTCGAGCGCGCGATCTCCGAGACGCTCGAGCACCACGCCCACGTCCGCCTGATGCCGGCCGCGGCCGCCGGGATGGCCGCCTGATGGGTCTCGCCACCGACCCCGACTCGGTAGCCGCGCGGTTCGCGGCGCTCACGATCGCCCGCGAGGACGCCTCGCTCTCGCCCTTGGCGGCGCGCTCTTACCCGGCGCTGCGCGCACGCGAGGAGACAGACTGTGCGCTGCGCACCCCGTTTCAGCGCGACCGCGACCGGATCGTGCACAGCAAGGCGTTTCGCCGGCTTACCCACAAGACCCAAGTGTTCGTCGCGCCCGAGGGAGATCACTACCGCACGCGACTCACGCACACGCTCGAGGTCACGACGATCTCGCGCACGGTCGCGCGCGCGCTGGCACTGAACGAGGACCTGACCGAGGCGATCGGGCTCGGCCACGACCTCGGACACCCGCCGTTCGGACACATCGGCGAGGAGGTGCTCGATCGTTGCCTACGTGAGCGCTTCGATCGTGGATTTCGCCACTACGAGCACTCGCTGCGTGTCGTCGACGAGCTCGAGCGCGACGGGCTCGGGCTCAACCTCACCGAGCAGGTGCGCGATGGGATCGCCCACCATTCCGGGCGCGCCGATCCTCCCAGCACACTCGAGGGGAGCATCGTGCGGTTGATCGATCGCGTCGCCTACATCAACCACGACATCGACGACGCGCTGCGTGCCGGGCTGTTGCGCGAGGACGAGCTGCCTGAGGAGCCGATCGTCGTGCTCGGCGACAGCGGCTCGTCCCGGATCGACACGCTCGTGCACGATCTGGTCGAGCACTCCGCCCGGGCCGGAGACATCGTGCAGGGCGCCGAGGCCGGAGCGGCGATGGGGGAGCTGCGCAAGTTCATGTTCGAGCGCGTCTACCTCGGCCCCGCCGTCCGTGCCGAGCACGCGCGCATTGCCAGCGTCGTGAACACACTATTCGAACACTACGTCGCCCACCCTGAGCTGCTGCCCGCTCCGCGCTCGGCCGACGAGGGTCTCGCGGGACGGGTCACCGACTATCTGGCGGGTATGACCGACCGTTATTGCATCAGGGCCTATACAGACCTCCAGGTGCCGCAAGCCTTCGCCCGCTAGCCTCGTCACCTCTGGCTACGTCCTCACCGATCGGAGATCGACGGGATCACCGATCGGCCAGCACATGTGCCGAGCACACTACGCCCCTGCGTCCTTGCAGAGACGACGATCCTCAATGGACATCCACTAGCGTAGATCTGCAATGGCTCTGTACACCAGCGAGTCTCGAGATCGCATCCGCGACGCGGTCGACTTCGTCGAGCTCGTCTCCGCGCGCACCGACCTGCGCCGCGCCGGGCAGAACAGCTACGAGGGTCTGTGCCCGTTCCACGAGGAGCGCACCCCCTCGTTCGGGATCGACCCGACGCAGAAGGTCTACTATTGCTTCGGCTGTCAGGCCGGCGGAGACGTGTTCAAGTTCGTGCAGGAGACCGAGAACGTCGACTTCAAAGGCGCCCTGGAGCTGCTCGCCGACCGCTGCGGGATCGAGCTGGAGCGCGAGCAAGAGGACCCCGAGGCGGCCAAGCGCCGGCGCGGGCGTGAACGGCTGCTGGAGCTGCTCGCGCGCACGAGCACCTACTACGAACGCTGCCTGTGGGAGTCTCCCGAGGCCGCCCGCGCACGCGACTACCTGCTGGGTCGAGGGCTGGGGGAGGAGATTCTGCGCGAGTTTCACGTCGGCTATGCCCCCAGCGCCTGGGATCGCGTGCTCACGGGCTCCCTGCGCGGAGGCTTCACCGAGACCGAGCTGTACGCGACCGGTCTGGCGCAGCGCTCGCAGGAGAACAGGCGCCTGTATGACCGCTTTCGTTCGCGCATCATGTTCCCGCTCGCCGACACCCGCGGGCGCGTGCTGGGATTCGGCGCACGCGCCCTCAGCGCCGAGCAGCGACCGAAGTACCTGAACACCTCCGACAACACCGTCTACCACAAGGGACTGCACCTCTATGGCGCGGACCTCGCGCGTGCCCACGCCGCCAAGGCGGGGCAGACGATCCTGTGCGAGGGCTACACCGACGTCATCGCGCTGCATCAGGCCGGCTTTCGCAACACGGTCGGGCTGATGGGCACGGCGCTGACCGACGAGCAGGTCGGAGAGCTGGCGCGGATGGCGCCCACCGTGCTGCTGGCGCTCGACGCCGATAGCGCCGGACAGGAGGCGATGCTGCGCGCCGCCGGGCTCGCCGCTAAGCGCAAGCTGGAGCTACGCGTCGTGCCATTGCCAATCGGCACCGATCCGGCCGAGCTCGTGCAAGGCGAGGGAGCCTCCGCGATCGAGCAGGCGGTGCGCGCGTCCGTGCCGTTCGTGCGCTTCCGTGTCCAGCGCGTGCTCGACGGCGGCGACTACGGCAGCCCCGAGGGCCGCGATCGGATGCTCGACGAGCTGCGACCCATTTTCGCGACGCTCTCGCCGAGCGCTCTGCGGATGGAGCTCACGCGCACCGTCTCCGAGCGCCTGCAACTGCCCGAGAGCCTCGCTGAGCAGACCTTGACGACTCGCTCCTCTTCGACAGCGGCCACCACTACAAGGACGGCCGTCGATGGCGATGCAGGTGTCCGAACTCCTCGTGCCTCCGTCGCCTCGCGCGGTGAGAGCACCGAGCGGGCGTTTCTCGCGCAGTGCATCGCCGAGCCCGAGTCGGGCGCCCGCGCGCTCGGCGAACTGGACCTCGACGCGCACTTCACCAGCGATCTCCTGCGCCGCGCCGCGAGCCACTTGCGCGACCATCTCAGCGATCCCGGCGCTCAGCTCCCCGAGGAAGACCCGGAGCTCTCGGGACTGCTCGCCGAGCTGGTCGTTCAGGCCGGTCGCGAGTCACCGGCGCCGGCGATGCTCGAGTCCCAGCGCATGCAGCTGGAGCTGGCGCGCATCGACCGCGAGATCGTGCGCGCGCGGGGGCAAGAGTCGGGCGAGGTGAGCGAGCTCGCGTTGCGCCGCGCCGAGGTCAAGCGCGAGTTCGATCTGGCTTACGAGCGGGCTCTAGAGGAGACGGGGTAGGGAAGGGCTGGCTGCCAGAAGTCACGAAGTCGGCACACTATCGGCACGAAACGGAACGTGTGTTCGTAGGATGCCGTCCGCACCACGCGGGACAATGCGGTGCATGGATCGGACTTCGCTGGAGCAACTACTGGGCCAAGGTCTCTCGCTGGGGGAGATCGGCAGACGCTTTGACCTGCATGAATCGACCGTCGGCTATTGGGTCGAGAAACATGAGCTGCGGGCTGTCAACCGGGACAAGCACGCGGCGCGTGGTGGGCTTGTGCGCGAACAGTTGGAGTCGCTGGTGGAGCAAGGTGCCACGATCGCGGAGATCGCTGAGGCTGTCGGGCGCAGCAAGGCGACGGTGCGGCACTGGTTGATCAGATACGGGCTGAGGACGCACGGCGGTCGTGGCCGGCAACCCAAGGCGGAGGTTCGAGCCGCAAAGCAAGCGGGGCTCAGGATCACGACAATGCGCTGCAAACTGCACGGGGAGGCGGAGTTCTGGCTCACGGGGCGAGGCAACTACCGCTGTAAGCAATGTCGTTCGGCCGCGGTTGCACGCAGGCGGAGAAAGGTCAAGGCGATCTTGGTTGAGGAGGCAGGCGGCGCTTGCTGCATCTGCGGATACGACCGCAACATGCGTGCGCTGCACTTCCATCACCTCGATCCGTCGCAGAAGCGCCACGAGATCAACGCAAAGGGGGTCGCCATCGCCCTCGACAAGCTGCGGGTCGAGGCGCAGAAGTGCGTGCTTCTATGCTCTAATTGTCACGCTGAGGTCGAGGATGGAACGATGCCCATCCCCGAGGAGGCACTGGACAGAGTCAACCTCCGTCCGGGGTAGCACAGATGCGGTCCGGGGTAACTCAATTGGCAGAGTGCGAAGCTGTTAACTTCGAAGTTGTGGGTTCGAGTCCCACCCCCGGAGCTTGTTATATGCCAGCCGCTCCACCAGCGCAGCGGCTATAGCGCCCGGGTCGTTGGCGGTACTCCACGCAGCCAGGTCGCTCGCGCGGGCCTCGATCGATGGTTCGTTCAACGCCCTTTCGACGGCCAGCCGCAGCGGGCGCGGCGATACGAAGCGCCAGGGCAGGCGCACGCCCGCTCCCGTCCAATCCAGCCGCGCGGCGTTCTCGTTCATGTCTCCGATGTGCGGACAGGCGACGACCGCGCAGCCGCTGGCCAGCGCGCGAGCAAGGGTCCCATGGCCGGCGTGGCAGACAACCACGTCACACTTCGGCATCGTGCGCGCGTACGAAACCCACTCGACCACCCTCGCGTTGGCCGGTACCGGCAGGGGTTTAGAGGGCAGACGCCGGTTCCATGTCGCGAGCACCCTCACGGGCGCGTCCGCGAGGCCGCGCAGCGCGGCGTGCAGGAGATGGTGATCGGGGTCCTGCGCCGTCGAGGGCGCGATCAGCACGAGCGGATCGTCGCCCTCTGGTAGCTCCACCTCATCGGCCGGTGGCTCCCACATCAGCGGGCCGACAACGTGCGCCCATTCTGGCCACGCGCGCTGATACTCCAGCTGGGGGAAGGTCCCCACGAGCGCCAGTTCGTGGCTGGTGCCGCCGTGGCCGTACTCGAGCGGGCCCAGTCCTAGGCGTTTGCGGGTTTCGTTCAGCTCTAGTCTCCCGCGCTCAACGCCACGACGAATCGGTCCTTGCGCGCGGCGCCACATCGCGCGGCCGGCCGCCGTGCGCGGCAATCGCGCGCCGAGCGAGTAGATCGGGGCGTCGGGCTCGTTCTCCGGGAACACGTGCGGGATCAACGTCGCCCGCGGCACGCCGCTCAACTCCGCCGCCAGCGCAGGAGCAAGCGTGAGGATGTCCGCGACGACCGCGTCTGGGCGCATTTCGCGTACGAGCGGCAGGGTGTCCTCGGTGGCGTGCACCACCGCCTCGTAGAAGTCCAGCGGCTCACCGCCTGGACCGCCGCTTGGGAACACCGTGTACTCAGGCGCCGCCACGAACGTCAGGCCCTCGCTCTCGACCTGCTCCTGCCAGCGCCGCCATGTCTGCAGCGTGACTTCATGACCGCGTGCCCGCAACGCCTTTCCGAGGGCGATCATCGGAAACGCATGCCCGGGGTCGCCAAACGCGCCCAGCAGGAGTCGTTTTGCGGTGCTCTCAGGCGCCAACAGCTGTGGTAAGCGGCTTGGACCGCAACCGATGACAGGGCCAGCTCACGACTTACCCACCATAACCCGACCTGTTACGCGCGTGACCGCGAGGTCAGCTTGCCGCGAGCTCGGCGACGAGCCGTAGCTGCGCGAGGCGATCCTCGGCGGTGAACGCGATCGGGGTGACCCCGAGCGTGCCCACACCCGCGTCGCGATACACCGCCAGCCGCTCGCGCACCACGTCAGGCGGGCCGCACAGCGAGACCTGGTCGATCAGCGCGTCCGGTAGGGCCGCCATCGCCTCCTCGCGCTTGCCTTCCAGGTAGTAATCCTGAACCACTTTGGCCTCGGCCTCGAACCCGTAGCGGCAGACGAGCTGGTTGTAGAAGTTCTGCTTGCGCGAGCCCATCCCACCTACGTACAGCGCGATGAACGGGCGCATCGCATCGCGCGCGCCCTGCAGGTCGTCGGTGACGAATACGTTCACCGTCGGCGCGATGTCGAAGCCCTCGAGCGATTTGCCCGAGCGCGCCGCGCCTTCCTGAAGCAGCGGGCGCAGCTCCGAGACGTGCTCGGGTGAGAACAGCGTCGGGATCCACCCGTCCGCGATCTCCCCGGCCAGCGCCGTGTTCTTCGGGCCGATCGCCGCGAGATAGATCGGGATCTGCTCCTGCACCGTGCCGATCGTCAGCTTCAATGCCTTGCCCGGCCCGTCAGGTAGCGGCAGCTCCAGCGTCTCACCGTGGAACTCCACCCGCTCGCGCCTGAGAGCCATTCGCACGACCGCCACATACTCGCGCGTGCGCTGCAACTGCTGAGCGAATCGTTGTCCGTGCCAGCCCTCGGCGACCTGCGGACCTGAGGAGCCGATCCCACAAATCATCCGTCCGTTCGAGAGCTGGTCGATCGTCGCGGCCGTCATCGCAGTCATCGCCGCCGAGCGCCCCGGCATCTGGAAGATGCCCGAGCCGAGGCGGATCTTCGAGGTCTGCCCCGCCAGCCAGCCGAGTACCGTCGCGGTGTCCGACCCGTACGCCTCCGCCGCCCACACCGAGTCATAGCCGAGTCGCTCGGACTCCTGCACGATGTTCAGTTGATCCTCGGAGGTAAGGCCGAGACCCCAATAGCCGATATGCACGCCGAGCTTCATCGCCACCACCCTACAGGGAGTTGCATGACCGTATCTTCTCCGACGTCGCCTGCGAGACTAGAGCGAGTCGCCCGGTCGTACGAACATCATCTCCGGCACGACGCACGCGGGGGAGACCTTCAGCAGATACCGCACCGCCTCCGCGATGTCCTGCGGGCGGATCATCTCCTCGGCCTTCACCTGCCCCTTCACGAAGTCCGTCATCGGCGTGTCCACGAACGCTGGGCACAGCGCGGTCGACTTGATGCCCTCCGCTCCCAGCTCCTTGTTCATGGCTTCCGTCCAGCCGACCACGCCGTGCTTCGCCGCCGAGTACACCGACAGCCACGCCTCGCCCCGCTTGCCGCTGATCGAAGACGTGTTCACGACAAGCGCGCTTTTATGCTCCGCCGCCGCCTGCTTCAGCAGCTCCACGCACTCGCGGTAGAACAGCATGATCGAGCGCAGGTTGATGTCCAGCTGCATGTCCAGTCGCTTTGTCTGAATCTCGCCCACCGGCGCGCCAATGCCGACGCCCGCGTTGTTCACGAGCACGTCCAGTCGCCCGTACTTCTCACGGTGCGCCGTCACGACCTTCTGGATCTCCATCTCGTCAGAGACGTTCGCCGCCACCGCCTGCAGCTCATACCCCTCCTCCGAGAGCTCATCCGCAGCTGCCTGCAGCTTCTCCGGGCGGCGCGCGGCGAGCGTCATCGCATAGCCCTCTTCCCCGAGGATCCGCGCGATCGCATACCCGATCCCGCTCGACGCCCCCGTCACGATCGCTGCACGGTCTGCCATCACGCTGCTCCTCCTGTAGTCGTCTCATCGCCATGCACGGCGATCCCGTCCGGCCCTCGGGCGGCGGCAGTGAGCATTCCACATCTCGCTGATAGCGTCTCCAGATCGTCTCTGGACCTTCGCGGTTCAGGCGCGAGGAGGGCCCGTAGCTCAGTTGGTTAGAGCAGTCGACTCATAATCGATTGGTCCCAGGTTCGAGTCCTGGCGGGCCCATTCACGGGAAGTCGCATGGTTGTGCGGTTTTCGTGCCTGGCGGATCGGATGGAAGGGGCGGAATCGGGGTTTGGGGCCACCCGGTGTATGACTGCGCGCGCGGAACTACGGCAGGTTGAGGCCTCCCGGGCTCGAAGAAGCTGAGAGTCGCGTGCCGAGATCCGTGGGTGGGAGTCGCGCCTGACATGCGATAGGCCGACGAATGCCATCACGCGGCGAATGGGCACAAACAGCAATGAGTACACCGTCCCTGAAGAAGAGCCCGAGTTCGTGCCCGGGATGCGTCGCGCATCCCGACCGACCGTGTCGTAGCTGCGCGGCGCGACGGCGCGCCGCGTGGCGACTACTGGAGCAAGAGGGTCTGAAGGTAAGCGAGATCGCGCAGCGCATGGGCCTCAGCGACCTACGAGCCCTGCGGCTGCTCGAGCAGGCCCACGATCGCCGCCGCCTCCACCGGTTCCACGATGGGGAGATCGACGTTCGCCCCGTGCGGAAACT
>JBAUXH010000327.1:0-16259 GCA_049584155.1 Solirubrobacteraceae bacterium | reverse complement strand
GACGCTTGCAAGCGTCGCAGACTGAAGCGCCACGGCCCGCGCTCGCCGAGAAGCCGCCAGCCGCCAAGCTCGCGCGCGTTCGCGTAGACCCACTCGCGTCTGACCCGCAACAGCTGGGCCGCCTCCTGCGCCGTGAGCAGATCCGGCGGCTCGCAGCGCAAAGCCGGCTCGTCCGAGGGGTGTCGCTCGTCGCGAGAATCCACTCCCGCAAGTTTGCGTGCGGATAGGGACTACTGGCGGGTTCGAGCCGGCGGTGCGACCCCAGCGGCGCCGGGGTTTCGTATGCGGTTTCGTATGCGCGCCGGTGCGCCGCCGTCGTGCGGAACGGTCTCGACGCAGAGAAAGTGGGCATTTGCGGGCCTTTCGCTCGAATGAACGAAAGGCATGCCTACGCCTCGTTTGCGCGTGCGATCCAGGCGCTCTCCCAACTGAGCTATAGCCCCGCGCGCCCGAGCTATAGCCCGGGCAGGGACCTGCAAGTGTAGTGGCGAGATCGCAAGGCGGTAGCGAAGCGTCGCGGTCCCGCGCAGTATGGTTTGTCGGCGCATGGGATTGCTCGACGACGCTATCCGCGAGCACCTGGAGCTCAAGCGCCTACGGGGTGCTGATCCAGGGCTGGTCTCTCGCGAGGAGAGCGAGGTGTTCGGACCCGCTCGGGACCAACAGCCCTCCGATGAGGATAGTGAGACTGCCATCCCGGAAGACCTTTCCGACGAGGATGTATCGCCCGCGCACGATCCGGGGCAGCCCGAGGGTTTCTCGAACGTGGGGCAAGAGACGGCCGAGCTGGACATGCGGACGATGCTGGAGGATGAGGGCGGTGCTCCGTCCAGCCCGGGCCCTGCTGGGCCGTCTTCGAGTGGTGCCTCTCAGGAGCCAGGAGTCACGCAGGACTCACTCGAATGGGAGATGCCTGGAGAAGGGTCCGACGATCAGGCCGATGGAACGACAGACGAGCCTGTCGAGGATGTCCTCGAGGAGACCCCCGACTTCCTGCGCGACACCCCCGAGCAGGAGCGACTCTGGTTCGAGCAGCGCCCGCCGCGAGACTTCGACTTCGACAAGTAGCTGTCCTGTTCATACGCGCTGCCCTAAGATCGGTGGTCTTGGGGCCATAGCTCAGCCGGGAGAGCGCCTGCTTTGCAATCGGCCCGCCGGATGGGCCATCGGGCCTAATTTTTTCAGTGTTCGTCGGGATTCTGGGCCTCGCCCGGTGACGCCGATGCGGCCGGATTGAGTGGGATCCGGCTGGGTTTGGGCAGCAGATCGGGCTGCTGCCCATTGACTGAGGCGACCCGGGTCGTGAGTAGTCTGCAAGGGACGCTGGCACCCTGGCATTGGTCCCTACATGTTCACCGGACACAAGGCGCCCCTGCCGCGCGCGTCGGCGATAAACACGTCGAGGGGCTTGCCTGATGCCGAGGATCAGCGCGTTCTACGGAATCGTGATCTGGATGTACCACGACGAGGCGCATCACGGCAGACGCCCACACTTCCACGCCCGCTATAGCGAGGACCGAGGCCACTATCGATATGGAGAGCTTTGCGATCCTTGCTGGAGGTCTGCTGCCTCGCGGACGGCGGCTCGTTGTCGAGTGGGCCCGAGCGCATCAACCGAGCTGCGCGAAAACTGGGTCCGCGCGCACAGCCATCAGCCGCTCGTTCCGATTGAGCCGCTGCGCTAAACGGTCTACCATTACGGTGATGCGCAGCACGCCACTACTCACCGAAGCTCGACCGCTCGACGGGTACGCCGTGCATGTGCGGTTCGAGGACGGCACAACTGCCGACATCGATCTCTCTTATCTGCTCGACTACGGGGGCGTGTTCGAGCAGCTGCGCGACCCGGCCTACTTCGCGCGACTGCGCGCCGACGCCGAGGCGGGCACAATCGTCTGGCCCAACGACGCCGACATCGCCCCCGAGACCCTGTTCGCGCACGCGCAGCAGCACGTCACCGCCACGGCTTAGCTCGCTACAGCTCCCGGAAATCCGGCTCCGTACGCCGTATATTGGGAGCCGAGGGGCCATAGCTCAGCTGGGAGAGCGCCTGCTTTGCAAGCAGGAGGTCGCCGGTTCGATCCCGGCTGGCTCCATTGCTACCCGTTGTGCGAACCCTTCTTGTTGCGCCGAGTCGCCGAAGGGCTTCGCGTCTGCGCCGGGCGGCGCACGGGGTCACAGCCGAAAGCTTCCACATCGTCGGTGGCATTTTTATGCCATAATCGAGGCATGCCTCGGACGAGGGTCAGTACCACCGTCGACGAACAGCTCCTGAGGGCAGCTCGTGAAGCGGCTTCACCGACGACCGACGCTGCCCTACTGGACAGCGCACTTACGGCGCTTCTGGATCGTCATCGGGCTGCTGAGATCGATATGACCTATGCGGCGTACGATGAGCATCCGCTGGAGGAATCCGATGCGTGGGGTGATCTCGCTTCGTTTCGTGAGGCGGCTGCAGCGTCATGAGCGCAGAGCTTCTACCGTCCAGAGGGGAGGTCTGGTGGTGCGAGCTACCGGAGATCGGGCGCAGACCTGTGGTCGTGCTGTCACGCAACGCAGCGATCCCGAGGCTGAGGCGCACGCTCATCGCCCCTTGCACGACCACGGTCCGCGATCTCGCGAGTGAGGTTGTTGTCGACCCTGGGGAGGATCCCGTGCCTCGCAGGTCGGCGATCAATCTGGATTCGGTGGAGAGCGTCTCCCTTGCAGTCCTGGTCAAGCGCCTCGGCCAGCTAAGTGACAATCGGATGCGAGAGGTTTGTGCAGCGCTCGAGGTCGCTATCGATTGCCGCGACTAGCTGCTCCGGCAACGCCAAAGGGACTTGTCATCGTTTCGTGTGTGTTGCGGTAAGCGCTACCGTATCCTCGTGCTCAGCGAGGCGATCATTAGAAGCGGGTGTCAGCGGCGGCCCACAACGCGAAGGCAACTCTGCTCGACTGAGCGATCGCAGCTTGATGTCTGAGTTCGAGCTACCGGCGCTTCTGGGATCTCGATCCCATCGGTCGGCGATAGATGACGCTCACCGAGCTATAGGGCGATATGTCGTCGAGTTTTCCCATCTCGTTTATTGCATGCGCTGCATGATTTGCGATCGTCTGGCTGTGGGCACAGGCATTGCCCATCTGGATGATGCTGCCTTTGAAAGAGAGATGGTGCTGGCCGATCTAGTCCTCGGCGAGTCATCTGCGCAGGCCATCGCCAACGTGCTCTTTGGCATGTGCCGTGCAGCTGCTGACCTGGATGATGGCGAGCGAAAGATAGCGTCGATTCTAAGCGGGGCTGTTAACCAAATGATCGAGCAGCGCAACGACATCTCACACGGTGATTGGATGGTGGGCGGTATCTACGAAGAGAGCGTGATCCCGCCTCTCCTTGTCCGTATTCGGCCAGCGCGTAAAAAGGACATGACTAAGGTCTCCGAATATACGCCAGAGGATCTCGACAAAGTGAGCACAGAAATGCGTGAGCTATCGGAACGAGTAGTCGACTTTGGCGATCTCTGTCTGGGGGTCTCAGCAGCTCAACAGCAATCGGCTGACCAAGCTGTCGTGCCACGCGTTCGAGACGTCCTGGTTAACAAGAATGGGATAATTCTTCGAGAGGGCCCCAAGGCAAGTATGGTCGCTCAGTATCACTACCCTCCAGGAAACCCTTGAGTTTCTTGGTTGCCTCGGCCTTGGTCTGAACGTCGGGATACGTTCGACTGTGGAATCGCGTGGGCGCGCGACGTTGAGCGTAGTCGACGTGACAGCGCCCTGGGAGTGGACATGGGTCTTCAGGGATGTTCACGGAAAGCGCTCCGCGCAAGTCAGGTTCGATCCGCGCAAAGTCGGACATCAAATCCTGCTCGAGCGTGACGAGCTTCTGCCACACATGTCGGCCTCGCGGATCCGCGATGAACTGATAACTCACCTTAAGACCATGCTGGGTCCCGACATCAGTGCAGCGCTGTCCAACAGCGATGCGCAGACACTGTTCGTCGAGGGCGAGAGCACGAGCCGCCTAGCTTTGTCACTGCCATTCGAGCTGCTCTTCTGCGTCCACGACCCACGAAGGATCGTAGTCAGGAGCGTCCGCCACGACACTGTCGACTCGCAAACCGCCCCTGAGCGCGTCGTCGCCGGGTTTACGCTGACGGCTGATACCCATTATCTCCCGCACCATCTCGAGGCCGATCTACTCGCCGAGCATGCCCGTGCCGCAGCGATCGACTACGACGAGCTGTTCGTTGCGTTCACCGGAGAGGATCTCCTGTCCGCTGTACGCGGAGCGTCGGTTGTCCATCTCGCTGGCCACGGCAAGGAGGGTGCCATTCGCTGCGAGTGGCGCGATGGGACGCCCTCGGCGCTGACTTCGACGCAACTCATAGAAGCTTGGCGAGATCGTCCACCTCGTCTCGTGGTGCTGGGCTTCTGCGAGTCCTCGAGTGCGCGGGACGAGTTCTGGCACACCGAGGTCGTGGCGCGGGGACAGATGACGCTCGAGCAGATCGCGTCCTGGACGTCCTCGAGCTCGATCGCGCCGTCCTCTTCGATGGCGGTCGACATCGTAGGCGCGCTGCCGACAGCGGTCGTGGCGATGAGGACGGACGCAGACGACAAACAGGCTCGGCAGTTCTTGAACTCGTTCTACGCCGCCCACCTGCGAGAAGGTGCTTCGATCGAGCAGGCGTACGACCGCGCCCTGATCGACTCGAGCTTTCATGACGGCGTGGGACTCCCCGTGCCGATCTTGTACGTCGGTGGTGAATCACCCCTGCATGCAGTCGTGACGTCAGATCCTGAAGGTGGCTCATCACGATGCTTGAGCCGTCCGTCGCGCCGCTGCTTGAACACCTTCTACGAGGTCGTGAGCCCGCTTGGAGCAACCATCGGCGACAGATGGGCCTGTCGCATCACGGGTTCGAACTCACAGCTCCGCAGCCGCTTGCTGGACGCGCTCCTGGAGGCCGTCCGCAAGTGGCGAGAAATCACGCATACGGCAGGGGTCGCACCCGCGTTCCTAGTCAGCGAGCTCACCGAAACGACGTGGGAGGCGTTCAGCGGTTCCGGGCATACTCCACTACCTCCCCTTTCCGGCTTCTGCATCGACCTCGATCGTTGGGCGCCCGACATCACGCTTGGTGAGATCCTCTGCAGGCGAGCCGACGTTCCGTTCTCAGATCGACTTCGTGTTGCAACCGCGACAGCAGACGTTCCCGCGACTGTCGACGCCGTGCTTCGAAACGACCTAGGCGCGATCGCAGGCCAGCTGCGCGAGTTCGCGACAACTGGCCCAAAGACCGACTGGGAGATGGCGCGTGAGCTACTGCGGCTGCTTCCCAAGCGCGACGGCGCGGCGATCGTCGAATGGACCGACCGGCGGTGGCAGGTCGTACAGGCCGCAGGGCAGCGCGCAATCGACGTTCTCGCATGCATTGCGGCAGTGCCGAAAGGAGAGCGGCTGCTTGCGGCAGACCAACCGTACCTCGCCGCCGTCGCGATTTGGACGGACGTCGACGTCCGTGACCAGACTGCAGCGATCAGGCCTCTAACCGATGCCGGCATCCTCAGTTACGGGACGGGGGCGGTGACAGC
The DNA here is from genome assembly GCA_049584155.1 of Solirubrobacteraceae bacterium. Taxonomy (GTDB): domain Bacteria; phylum Actinomycetota; class Thermoleophilia; order Solirubrobacterales; family Solirubrobacteraceae; genus Palsa-744. The sequence continues at coordinate 10,682 of JBAUXH010000327.1, read as the reverse complement.
AGAGACAACCGAGAACCTAACCTGCGATCTCCTCATCGCGCGTCGTGCATGGGATGCCCGCTCGCCGCTTGCGCGTACAGCTCTCCAGGTTTGCCGCATCGATCGCGAGCTGTCCTCGCTGCCTTCGCTCAGCTACCTGGAATCGGTGGGCACAGCCCGTCTCGCCGAGCTGGCTCTGCTGTGCAGCGAAGCGGACCATCTGATGCTGGAGCCGATCCTCGAAGAGCTCGTGACCCGCGACGCCGGAGAGGAGCTGCTCGCCGTCCTGCCCGGTGACCTGCATTTGAAAAGCGCAGAATCGCGAACGCCGAGCACACTTGGTGAGAACAAGGACCCCCGTTGGGGTAATTTCGACGATTTGATCGACGCAGGCCGATTCGCGGATGCGGCCGAGCTGCTCGACCTGATCGAGGTGCATGGCTACGCGACGGATCACCCGCTGCGCGTTACTGCGAACCGGCTTCGTACACGTCTGGCCGACTCAGACCAGCAGGCCCTCCTGCTCGATGCCTGCAGGCTCGAGGAGCGTCTCGAGGGTGAGGCCTCTCTTGCCGACCGAGGGGAGGCCCTGATGGACCTCCTCCTGGCTACGCGCCAGATACAGGCGTCGGCTCTGAGAGTGATGAGCGAGTTCGAGAGCGCGGGCGAGGTCCTTTTGCACCATTTTCACGAGGCCCTGAAATATGGCTCTCGAGCGTCCGTATGCTTGTTCGCGGGCGCCCAGGCTGTCAGCCTGCTTGCACTCGGCGGCTCGACAAAACGTGGCCGGGCGGTGCTTAATCGGCTGCTCGCGATAGTCGAAGAGATGCAAGCTTCACATTCGACTGTGCTTGTACACACAGCGGAGGTCGACCTGCTCTCCGCGGAAGGACGACGAGTGCATGCGGCAGCGGCGGCCACAGACCTTCTACGCGAGCTTGCGGCGTGGTCGGCCCCGCGACGTGAACAGATACGAGCATCGTGCTTGTCGTGTGCCACAGCCTCGTTGGGCAGCGCCCGCAGCATGGCTCTGTTCGCGTTGGTCGAACTCACCGGTCCTACGAGATCTGATCGAGGTGGCCTCGCGGCCCTCGCCACGTGGTCCTCGGAGGTGACGGTCGAAGCGGCCATTGATGCCGCGGATGAAATCGCAGCTCAAGCGCCGACTCTCCTCACCACACTTGGGCTCGAGCCGAACGCTTACCGAAACGAGACCAGGGCGTTCATCGAGGATCTCAAGCTCCGCCTCACGGCTTCATCAACTGCAGAGATTCACATCGGGCAGCACGCGATGGACACGCTCGCACAGCGAGCCGCAGCGGGTTGCGTATTTTCTATTCACATCCTTTGCGTCGCAGCACCAGCGTTCACTGAGTGGGCTTCGCGGGCGAGCCGAATCTCGGCGGCTGATTACGACTTCACAGCCATTGTGCGCCGCTTCGGGCCGTTGAGGCAAAGCGTCCGCCCTGTCCTGCTCGACGCGTTCAAACCACTTACCTCGCTAGCGATACATGCGTGGCATGGCGACCGCGAGGCCTGCATGGTCCTCGCCGGCCTGCTTGCCAACAACGAGTCGCCGACCCCACCGCCGGAAGTACAGGCCCTGATGGCTCTTGCCGCGCAGGATCTCGCGGCAGCGCTGCAGGCGCTCCGGCACGTAGATGGCCTTGCGCTGCTGGCTTCGGTCTGCGTGACCATTGAGGAGTGCTGCGCGAGCAAGCCGTCAGCGGATGAAGCCCGTGCTCCGGAGGCGGCCCAGTTCGGACCATTGGCCCGTGAGCGCTGGGAAAGCATTCTTAACCAAAGTGCGGTGCACCCGCCATCGGCGCAGGCGGCGAGAACTGCGCTCGGCGGTATCGGAGGAACCCGGCTCGTCGCGATGGGGCTGATCGTTGCGGCTCGCCAAGGTGCGACGCTCGACTGGGTCTACATGGTCGACGCCCTCGATGAACCCGTTACCTCTGCTGTCTTCCAGACGCTCGAACAGCGACCAGATATTCAGCTGGCATTGGCCGAGGAGCTGCTCCGGTCCGAGCCGGGCCGCGCCGACCTGGCACGGGCGTGGGCGGAGACGTTCGATCCGTCGGACAGCCCGGGTCTGCTCGTTAGAGTCAACACGCTACGGCTCATTGCGGCAACGATGGTCGAGCGTGCCGAGGTCATGGAGGCGGCGCTAGGCGACCTGCTTGTAGTCAGGGATACGCTCGAGCCAGATGCCGACGAGATGGCGGTCGCGCTCGACGCGATCGCGACGGCGGCGCTGAAACTCAGAGATCCCGAGACCGCGCTCAACGCTGCGAACGCGCTCCGCAACCACCCACTTGCCAAGGAGAACCCGCATTTTTCGCATCGGGCATTCGCGCACATCTTTCACGGGCTGTTCTTTTCGGGACGGTTCAACCTCGCGGCCGAAACGCTGGCGGAAGCCGGAGAGGAGGCAGGGTACTCGGTGGCCTGTTCGATCCTGACGACGCTGCCGGCCGCCCTGGAGGCGCCGATGGCGTCTCCGGCTGCTGCCGTCATGTTGGCGTTGGCGCGAGCCGAGCGCAAAGACACGTTCGCGGGATCGCTCCGCTCAGCCCGCGCCAACTTGGTCGCGCTGCTAGGCGATTCAGAGCCCTGGCAGGAGGTACGATTGGCGACCGAAATGACGCTCGCGGAGCAGCCATGAGAACGAACCGGATCGCCGGGCAGTACTCCAAGCACATGCGCAGCCGTTTCGGGCTATGGCCAACCTGGCTACCGGACAGTCTTGTCACGGTTGGTGACTTCGGACGCATCGAAGGTGGTGTGTTCATGAGAGAAGGACATTTGAACGTGAATGACGCGCGCTCGTCCGTCGACTCTCAGTCCTACAGCGATCAGCTTTTCGCAAGTCAGGGTGTACGGCACGCCGTCGCGGGTTCCGAAGCGCTCGGCATGACCTCAGGTGTGCGTGTCGCAGCCCGCATCGAGTTTGGACGCGCGTTCGGTGTGTTCGTCGCTCTGTGCGAGTGCCGAGAACAGCGAATCGCTGACATGGTGTCGACGGCCGCCACCATGCAACGTCGCAGGGAAGAAGGAAATTGGACGGACGCGCACTGTCTCGTGACGGGGCTGATCCATGCGGAGTCGGCGCTGATAGCGATCGGTGCTGACAGCGGAGCCAGGATCGAGATCGAGGCGGGCCAGTCGTCGTTGGACATCCTGGGCATGCTGCGCAACGAGATTCGCATCTCGAGCGAGGTGAGCGTTGGATATCGGGGCTATGTGACTGCCGGCTGTACGCCGCTGCTGCGGCTGTCCCGCCTGACATCTCCGGGGGAGCTGATCCCACGCGGCCGCAGTCAAGCTCGCCCGCTCCTCGTGTCGCTCGACGCAAGCGCCGAGGAAACCCACCCGCCTAGCGATGAGCTGACCAACGATCCCGGTCGTGAGAAGACCTAGGCGCGGCAACTGGTCCACTGGGCCGTAGGCTTCGCGTGCAACTCGTGCGGGTCCCCGACGACATCGACCCAGCTGATGCGTCTCCGCTGACCTGCGCGGGTGTGACGACGTACGATGCGGGTGAAGGTCTCCGATTGCGGACACTCCGACCTCGTAGCGAGCTTCGGCGGGAGGCTAAGACACCTGGCGTTGCAGTACGGCGAGATGCGCCGCTCCTCTCGCAAGGGCCGGTTCTCGTACAACTTGCACTTTAGCCAGGTGATCGGCGCCAGCGAGCTGCCTGGCGCAATGCTCGAGCAGTTCTACGGTGCCGGCGGGCCGGTGGATGCAAAGATGCGTGGCCCAATGTTCTCCGAGATCACTACAGGTGCCGTCGGCTTGGTGGGCGCACTCATTGGCGGAGGGTTCACGCTCGGGGCGCAGAGGATGGGTGATCGCCGCGCGCAAGGACACGCAGTTTGGACAGAGCACCAGCGATGCGTTGCCGCTCTGAGACTTACGGTCATGGACCTCGAACGCTCAGCACACCGGCTCGAACGAATGGGAGGTGATCCTCGCGGGTTTGTCGAGCTTCCAAGGGGCGCGTGGCTTGAGTATCGAGCCCTCCTCGCCCCTCATCTAAGTGGGCAAGTCCTGAACGCACTCGTTGAGGCATACAACGAAGTCATCGAGTGGAACGAGATTCTGTGGACTGCATTTGCAACCGCCGCGCCAGGAAGTTTTCATCGATCTGACCAACATAAGCTAGACCGCGAAGCTGCTGACCGCCTGCTGCGCGTGATGCGTCCGCGCTTGACGCAGCGAGTCGCCTACGCCGTTACGAGCCTTCGAGCGGTGCAAGAGCGTGAGACAGCACGGACTGAAAGAGAAGTCGTACCTCCTCCAGCGCTAACGAGGCACCGAGCGGAACTCCGAAGGCTGGGCGCAGGCCGACCGATGGTCGACAGCGAGTAGCTGGGCCGGTACTCTCTGCAAGTAACTCAGCTTTCAGCCAATCCCGACGGCTGGCGCCACCATCAGCGCATGGTTTGTGCGCGCCGCCAAGTTTCGCCCATCGACCCTGACGGTGGTCGAACTGACTTGCCTGCTGACACCGGTCCCGGGCGGTGTCGGGCCGATGACTATCGCGGTTTTGCTCGACCAAACGCTCGCTGCCGCACAATCCCATGTCCGCGACGCCGTCTAACTGGCTCTCCTCTAGTTGCGTCAAACAGCATCCCCACCTGGAGACCGCGCGACGCGGTTCGACTTGAGGTCGGTTGAGAGACTGGGCACATGGCCGGCACCGTCGGTTAGTGTTGTCTTGTGTCCTCTCACTCTTCTGTGGCAAGCGTCGAGCGCCGCCCGCAGCGCGGCGTACTGAGCGAGCCTGCGCAGCGCGTCTGCCGTGTACTGCTGGCGCTGGCGGCGCTCACGGCGATCGGCTACGACGTGGCGGCGGGGCCCGGGATCAGCGACGCCGATTACTTCAGCTATTTCACCGTGTTGAGCAACCTGTTCGCGGCGGCGATGTTCCTATACGGAGGGCTCCGCCCTGCGCACGAACGCTCTGGTACGGTCGAGCTGTTCAGGGGCGCGGCGGTCGTCTACATCCTGACGACCGGGATCGTGTATCTGTTGCTGCTCTCCGGGCGCGCTCCGGCATACCCGTGGGTGAACGCGATTCTGCACTACGTCATGCCTGTGGCGGTAACGCTCGACTGGCTACTCGACCCGCCGCGCGTGCGCCTCGATCTCACGCGGACGGTCGTGCTGTGGATGGCCTTCCCGCTGCTGTACATCCTCTACACGCTGGTGCGGGGCGCGATCGTGGGCTGGTACCCGTACTTCTTTGTGAACCCGCACCGCGGCGGCGGCTACCTGCTCGTGGCCGGGGACTGTCTCGCGGTCGGGACCGGCATCGTTGCGCTGATTGCCGCGACGACATGGGCGGGCAACCGTCGCCACGACGCGCTCACCTAACAACCGCCTGACCTGGGTAAGTGCCATGCCGCCTCATCAAGCGACACGCACCACCAACCCCATCCAGCGACACTGCCGCATTGACCAGGCCTACCCCCATGATCCTGCCGAGGATAGTGCTGGGAGTCGCTAGCCTTTGGTCGGCACTCGCCCTCCCCGCCGATCCTCCCGGAGGAACACCATGTCCACCTCACCTACCGACTTCAACGCCAAGATCATCGAGGAGTTCCGCGCCAACGAAGGACGCGTGGGCGACATGTTCGAGGGCATGCCGCTGCTACTCCTGCACCACACCGGCGCCAAGTCGGGCAAGAGCCGCATCAACCCACTCGCCTACCAGAGCGATAATGGTCGTTACGTCGTGTTCGCCTCGAAGGCTGGCTCGCCGACCAACCCCGACTGGTATTACAACCTGAAGGCCCATCCGAACGTCACGATCGAGGTCGGGACCGACACGATCGAGGTCCTCGCCAGCGAGGCCGCCGGCGAAGAGCGCGAGCGCCTCTATCGCACACAGGCCAAACGCATCCCGCAGTTCGCAGAGTACGAGCAGAGGGCCGGTCGCGTCATTCCCGTGATGGTGCTGACGCCCGTCGCAACCGACTGAGACCCATCCTGCCCGGCGCCCACGCCGAGCCTCGGCGTGGGGCGATCAAAAGATCAGAAGCGAGTGTCGCTCAGCTGCGCGACCCGCGCGACATGCTCAAGGAAATGCCTGAGCACCCCCGCAGGATCCTCGATCTGCGGCCAGTGGCCGATCGCCGGATCCAACATCACGACGTCGGGGTCGGGGATGATCTCCAGGTAACGGTCGGCCATATGCTGTCCCGAATTGGGATCGCACGGTCCGTCGATCAGCCTCATCGGCACGCGGGTCTGGCGCATCGCCCGCACCCAGCGGTTGCGGTGGTGCTCGCGGTCGATCACGAACCGGCCGACCTGGTGACTCACTCGCTTGCCGTCGTTGTAATCAAGGATCTGGTGAAACTTCTCCATCAGCTCCGGCGAGGGCTTAGTGTTAGGTCCGAACATTTCGTTGATAGTGCGCGTGGTCAGCTTCCGTAGCAGCGACGTGTGGCGAAACTTGGCCGCCAGGCCTCCCAGGGGCGTCTTTGACATCAGGACCTGTGCGAGCCGCGGCGTATACGCCTCGTAGAACATTCCCCCGTTGAGCCATGTGATGGAGTCGATCCGCAACGCGCGGGCCGGTCGCTCTCCGCTGTCGTGGCGGGTCAGCAGCTCCTGCGCGACGGAGTCCCCGATGTCGTGGCTCAACACATGACACTCATTGACGCCCAGCTCGCTCAGCAGGGCTCCGTGCATGTCGGCGTGGTCGTGCACGGAGTATTCGTAGGCCACCGGCTTGTCCGAGAACCCCATGCCGAGCATGTCCGGCGCGATCACCGTAAAACGACTCGTGAGCTCCGGCCATATCTCAGACCAGTCGTAGGAACTAAACGGATATCCATGCACGAGCAGGAGATTGGGCCCGACACCTTCCTTGATGTAGAACACTCTGAACCCGAGGTAGTCGAAGTACCGCCCCCTCTGCCTCCACCGCTCCAGATCGGCGTGCATCCCTTACTCCGTCGCCTCTCTCATGAGGCGCCCACTGTCGTGGCCTTGGCCAGCTGTCGCTCGGGCGTGACGCGCACGACATCCCACACGAGCCCGACCCGCTCGAGCCCCCAAATCAACCAGGCGGATGGATCGAGCTGCCACCAGCGCAAGCCATGCCGGGCGGAGGTAGGAAAGGCGTGATGGTTGTTATGCCATGCCTCCCCGAGGGTTGGCACAGCGAGCCACAGCAGGTTGCGCGACTCGTCGTTTGTCTCAAACCGGCGGCGCCCGAAGAAGTGGCACAGCGAGTTGATCGAGAACGTCGCGTGGTGCAGGAACAGGATGCGCACCGCCCCACCCCACAGCAAGCCTGTTAGCCCGCCGACGATCGACCCGGTGAGTGCTACGCCGAGCCCGAACGGGAGCGCCATGCCGAGCACGACCCACAGCAGAAAGGCGCGATCGACGAACCGCGTGGCCGGATCGGCCAGAAGGTCCTTGGCGTAGCGCTCAGAGCTGGCTCGGCCGCTACCGGCACCACCGAACGTCCAGCCGACGTGCGCGTGATAGAGACCACGCAGCGCGCCGGTCCAGCCATCGCCGTGCTCGGTGTGGGGGCTGTGGGGATCGCCCGGGCGGTCGGAGAAGCGGTGGTGCTGACGGTGGGTGGATGCCCACTCAATCACTGGTCCCTCGATCGCGGCCGAGCCGAGGGCGCCCAGCAGGACGCGCATCGTCGGGCCCGTCTTGAAGCTGCGGTGGGTGAACAGGCGGTGGTAGCCGACGGTGACTCCGAGGCCTGTCAGGACATACGTGATTGCCAGCACGAGCAGGTCCTGCCAGTGCAGTACCCCGCCCCACGCCAGCCAGCACGCCCAGCCGAGCAATCCGAGGGGGACGACCGTCACGACCACGTTGGCGATTCGATCGAGCGTCTCGTGCTCTCCCACGACCATGTCCTCGCCGGTCCCGCGCATCGCGTTATCTACCTGTATGGGGGTCATGGGTATGCCCCCTTCCTGGCCGCGTGCCCGGCCGGTCCGACCGACACACTTCCGATGGTGTCCATCGAGCCTACTCCCATTGCAGTCGGGGAGCGCGCGTAACAAACACTTCGGTGCGAGTGCTCAACACGGCAGACGCAGCCCGTCAGGCAGGCTCGAGAACGAAGATCTCGACAGCCAGATCCGGGTCTATGTGATTGGTGCTCATGAACGCGCTGACCCGGCGACCCGTGAGTTCGTAGACGACGTCTTCCGCGTCGGCCTGGATCGTGTCCTGGAACGCCCTGCGACCGTGCAGCACAACGTCGTGCTTGCCATCCCGCACGAGACTCAGCTCGGCCTTGGTCAAGGTGGCGCCCATGACGCACACGATCAGGTCCTCTCCGATCGTCGTTCGAGCCCGGACCGGGCCTCGCCCGGTATAGCGATGCAGGAGCTGAACCATCGCATTCGAGATGGCCGCTGCGAGCATTCCGGGCCCAGTGTCCTTATCGGCGGTACTGGACGCCATCGGTCCTCGATCTGCCCACTCTCACGCATCGAGCGCCGGGCGTACGGGAGAGTCGGCATAAGCACCGGACGGACGACGGCTGCACCGAGCGTAGCGCGTTCTACCTGACGCTCTCATGCCATCGCCCGGACGACTATCCACCAGGAGGGCGACCGATCCTCCAGGCCTTATGCGGATCAGAGCAACTGAGACACACAAATGTCCTTGCCTGTTAGGGCACCCTAACTTCTTGTGATAACTTGCCGATCCAATCCCGATCGGGCAGATCGGGTATCGACATAGAACTCACCTCGCCCAGGGCGAGCCCACACAGGAGACCGACATATATGCGCAGCAACATCAAGCTCTCGATCGCCGGTGCCGCGATGCTCGTCGTGGCTCTCATGCTCGTCGCGTGTGGCGGGTCCGGCGGGTCCTCGAGCGGGGCCACGGGCGCTTCGAACGGCACCTCATCCACTCCGGGCTCGCTCGCGGGTCAGTCGATCACGCTGTACAACGGACAGCACGAACAGACCACCGCGAAGCTCGTCGGCGCATTTGAAAAGCACACGGGCGTGAAGGTGAACGTGCGCTCCGCCGATGAGGCCGAACTCGGCAACCAGATCATCCAGGAGGGTTCCAGCTCGCCCGCGGACGTGTTCTATACGGAGAACACCCCCGTGCTGGAACACCTGCGCGAGCAGAACCTACTCGCGCATCTCGCCCCAGCCACACTCGCGGCCATCCCCGCCCGCTACAACTCGCCACAGGGGAACTGGGTCGGGATCTCCGCACGCGTGTCGACGCTCGTCTACAACACCAGTCAGATCTCGCCCGCCAGCCTGCCTAGCTCGATCCTGGCGCTCGCCCAGCCGCAGTGGAAGGGCAAGCTGGGGGTGGCACCGTCGGAGACCGACTTCCAGCCACTGATCGCCGCGATCACCAAGCTCGACGGGGAAGCCGCTGCCGAAAAATGGCTCGAGGGCATCAAGGCCAACAGCAAGATCTATCCCGACAACGAGACGGTCGTGACACAGGTCAACAACGGCGAGAGCACGATCGGACTGATCAACCACTACTACTGGTATCGCCTGCGCGACGAGGTCGGGAAGAGCGGCCTGCGCTCCGCGCTTCACTACTACGCCCCGAACGACCCTGGCAATCTGTTGAACGTATCGGGCGCGGCGGTGCTGCGATCGAGCTCGCACCAGGCTGCGGCGCAAGCGTTCGTGGCGTTCCTGGTGAGCAAGGAAGGTCAGGAAGTGATCGCCCACAGCCACAGCTATGAGTACCCGCTGCGCCCGGGGGTGGCGCCGGCGAGCTCGCTGCGGCCGTTCGGCCAGCTACAACCGGTGTCGATTACGCTTTCGGAACTGGGCGACGGCAGCGCGTCGTTGGCGCTCGAGCAAAAGCTCGGTCTGTTGTGATGAGAGCCTCGCCCACGACCCGGCCGTGATCCAGATCTGAGCTCCGGCCGTGTCGACTCGCAGACCATGAACACCCTCGCGCCCACTCGACTCGGCATCGCAGACAGGTGGGCGCGAGCCTGGTCGCGGGGGCGACGCCCACCGCTGGTGACCGTGCTGGGTGCGGCGATCGCGGCCGGTCTCGTCCTGCTGCCATTGGTGTTCCTCGTGATCGAGGCGCAACAGTCAGGGTGGAGCGCGACGTCGCGCCTGCTGTTGCGCCACAACACGGCCGTGCTGCTGTGGAACACGCTACGCCTTGTCGTGGTGAGCACGGCGCTGTGCGCTGTGATCGGGGTCGCCGCGGCCTGGTGCGTTGAGCGCACGACGATCCCGGCGCGTCGTATTTGGGCCGTGCTGCTGGTGCTGCCGCTGGGCATCCCGGACTTCGTGATCGGGTTCGGCTGGGTCTCCATCGATCACAATTTGCATGGATACGGGGCGGCGGTGATGATCATGACTCTGTCCCTCTACCCGCTGGTGTATCTACCCGCTGTCGCCGGCCTGGCCGGGGTGGACCCGGCGCTTGAGGAGGTCGCGCGCAGCCTCGGACTGGGGCCGTGGAGAGTGTTCTGGAAGGTGACGTTGCGACAGATGCTGCCGGCGGTGCTCGGCGGCTGCCTGCTGGTGACACTCGGCTTGCTGGCTGAGTATGGAGCGTTTGAGATCGTCCAATACCAGACGTTCACGGTGGCGATATTCACCGAGTTCAAGCTCGGCTTCGACACCGCGGCGGCCTGCGCGCTGTCGCTGGTTCTGGTCGCGCTCGGGGTCGCGGCGCTCGCGGGCGAGCTG